>RXJV01000140.1 GCA_003963075.1 Burkholderiales bacterium | reverse complement strand
TACAACTGGCACCGCCCTCACCACGGCATCGGCTGCCTGCCTCCCATGTCCCGAATCAAGAGATCACGAAAGAACCTCTTGACTCTTCACATCTAGGGCCTGCCGCCGTCGGTCAGGGCTGCAACGCTGCGAGCCCCTGGTCGGCCACCGTGCGCGGCACGCTGTCGGGCAGGTCCTCCTCGCGCAGCCCGAGGTAGATCGGCTCGCCGTTGCGGCGGTGGATGTTGATCTTGGCGTTGTAGACGCGGTGGACCAGGCCGTGCTTGTCGGCGATTTCGTACTCGCTGATGCCCCACAGGCCGAAGATGTCGCGCCGGCCGGTCAGGTAGCAGGCGATTTCGTCGACTTCGGAGCCGGCCAGCTTCAGGCCGTTGAGGCTGCGCAGCGGTGCGCGCGTGCGCTCGACGAAGTCCAGGCTGTCGATGCGCACGTCCTCGCCGGTGAGTTCGTCGTGCATCAGGGTGTTGAACTTGCCGACCAGGATTTGCCCGGGCTGGGCGTGCTCGATCATGCGAGCGAGCTCGATGGTGACCTGGCCGACCAAATAGCTGAACGAGGTCGGGTTCAGGCCCTCGGACTGGTAGAACTCGTAGTGCGAGCCGACATGGAAGCAGGCGCGCAGCTTGGGCACGGATTCGGGCCGCGTCGCGCGCTCTCGGGCCAGGGCGTTGTCGGCCAGGATGAACTGCATCAGCTGGTAGAGCTCGACATTGGCGGCCACGCCGCGCATGCGGTTCCAGATGTAGAAGCCGTCGCCCGTGGTTGTGCGCGCGAAGTTGATGTTGATCTCGCGGGCCAGCAGCTTGGCGTAGGCCGCGTTGACCGAGCAGGACAGGCTGTTGAGCTGCACGACCTGCTGCAGCGGCGTCAGCAGCGAGAAGCCGACCGCGTCGAACAGGATGACGGCGCGGTCTTCCACCAAGCGGATGCCGTAGCGGGCGGCGATGGCCGCGATCAGCGGCAGGCCCAGGCCACGCTCGGGCGCGAAGGGCAGGTCGACCCGCTGGGGCGCAACGCCGAGCGCCTCGGCCACGGCGTCGAAGGCCTCGGTGTCGAGGTGTTCCTGGCTGGACAGCAGCTTGTCCAGCAGCCGGGTGCGCCGCATGATCTCGGCCTGGGGCAGCGTGCCGTCGCCGTGGGTGTACTCGGTCAGGGTCTGGTGTGGCGCGACCAGCACGCGCAGGCCCTTGGCCTCGGGCGTCCACGCGTAGATCAGGTTGTCGCCCAGGCTCCACAGCGTGTAGAGGGCCTGGTCGAGCAGGATGATGTTGTCGCGCAGCTGGGTTTCACTGAGGCCGGCCGGGGCGGGATAGGCCATGAAGCCATCCAGCCAGGACCGGCGTTTGCGCAGCTCTTCTTTCAAAGCGGGCTCCAATCAGAAGCCCGGATTGTCTTTCAGACCGGTGACAAATCGTTGTGCCAAGCCGATGCGCCGGCGCAGCGCCGGCCGGCGGCCTGCTGCGCCGGCGCATCGGCTCGGGGGGACGGGGGCGTTCGCATCGGCATGAACCGGTCAGGCGCGGCGGCCGGCGATGGTCACCCGGGGCAATTGCTCGACCTGGGCAACCGCACGCACCGCATAGCCGGTGACGACGACACGGGGCAGCTGGGCCACCGCTGTAGTCGCCTTGCCGGTGATGACCACGCGGGGCAGCGTCTCGACGCTTTGTGGCGCGGCGCTGGCGACGACGGCGGTGAAGGCGAAGGCGGCGACCGCGGCGGCCTGGATCAGCAGGGTGGCTTTCATGGGGCTTCTTCTCGGGTTCACACAGCGGTTGCTGTGTCGATGGAAGCAGTGTCCGCAGCCGGCCGGCACGCCGCCAGCGCGCTGCGATGAATCGTCAGGCGCAGGCCGCGAGCTGCTGCGCGCCGTGACGAAGCGTCATTGGCCCGCAGGCGACGGCCCGGCGGCGGTGCCGATATGGCGCGCCAGAAAGCGTTCGACCCGGCCCCAGAAGTCTTCGTGGGTCTTGAGGTTGAACCAGCCGTGGCCTTCGTCGGGGTAAACGACCCATTCGAGGTCTTGGTCGGGGCGCAGCGCAGCCTTCATGTCGCTGCCATGTTTGAGCGGCACGCGCCGGTCTTCGCCGCCGTAGGCCATCAGCAGCGGCATGCGGATTTCCTTGGCGCGGGCGAGCGGCGAGGTGCGGCGCATCTGTTCGGCATCGGTTTCCGGGTCGGCCACGAGGCGCTTCATGCCGTAGTTCTTCCACTCGTCGCTGATGTCGCTCCAGTGGATGCTGGACAACAGGCCGATGTCGGTCACGCCGACCCAGTTGATGGCGCACTTGAACAGCTCGCCCTGCGTGACCGCACCCATCATGGCCGCATAGCCGCCGTAGCTGGCGCCCATGATGCAGGCGCGCTGCGGGTCGGCCCAGCCTCGCTTGACGGCCCAGTCCAGCGTGTCGGCGAGGTCGTCCTGCATCGCCAGGCCCCACTGTTTCCAGCCGGCGCGGAAGTGCTTGAAGCCGTAGCCCGTGCTGCCGCGGTACTCGGGCTCCAGCACGAGGTAGCCGCGGCTGGCCAGGAACTGGGCGTCCGGTTCCCACGGCCAGTGGGTGCCGCGCACATAGGGGCCGCCATGCACGAGGACGACGACGGGCGCCTTGCCCTTGACGCCGCCCGCCGGCTGGGTGACGAGCACGGGCAGCTCCTCGCCGTCGCGGGCCTTGATGCGGTGGTAGTCGCGCTGGCCCATGGCGGCGAGCGGCAGATCGGGACGGGCGCCGGCCAGCGGCTGCAGCACCTTGTCGGCGGGCTTGTAGAGGTAATACCGCGGCGGGCGCAGGTCGGACAGCGAGGTCACGACGAGGTGGCTGGCCTGGGCGCAGCGCAGGCATTCGATCAGGTTCACGCTGCCCGGCAGCCGGGCATCGATATCGGCTTGGACGGCCTTCATCGTCGGGTCCAGCCATACGGTGCCCGGGGCGTCGGTCTCGTAGTGAACGCCGAGCAGCATGCCGCTGCCGGGTTCGGTGATGAGCCGGCCGGAGAAGTCGTAGCCCGGCGTGGAGACCAGCGGCTCGCCGACGGTGCGACCGCTGTCCGGGTCGAGTCGGAAGACGGCGCTGTAGCCTTTGAAGCCTTGCGTGCCCAGCATCAGGCCGTCCGGCCCCCACCAGATCGGCCAGGGATGCTTGCGCACATGTGTGTCGTCGTCGAACCACGGTTGCCAACGGCCGGACTCGTCGCGGCGGAACATCTGGCTGCGGCCCCGGTTCACGGTTTCGATCAGGCGAGGCTCGTCGCGCCAGTCAAGCACCCAGCGCGATGTGTAGTCGGGAATGCCCTGGCTGAGGTTCTTCATCTGGCCGGTGCGCGTGTCAAGCCGCGCCAGCTGAGTGCCGGCGGACTCGCGGTCCGTCGCCCAGCGGCGGCGCAGCACGATGACGTCGCCGCTGCCGTCCGGCGGTACGGCGTGTAGCGTCCAGTTCATCTCCAGCCGGCGGTCGGTGATATTGCTGCTGCTGGTGATGAATTGCTTGTCGCTATTGATGAGTTGGCGAAAGCCGCTACCGTCCCGGTCTGCCGCCCATAGGCCCTCGGCCACCACGCGCGTGCTGCCGTCCGGCGAGTCCGACACCTGGAACACCAGCCGGTCCTCATTGACCCAGTGGTGGCTGGCGATGTCGGCGTCGTTGAAGCCGGCGATGAATTTGGGTGCCTGCATCGTCTGCAGATCCAGCACGGCCAGCCACATCCGGTCCGCCTTGCCGGCCGCCTGGATGGCCAGGTAGCGCCCGCTGGGGCTGAGCTTGGGCGCGCGCAGCTGGGGGCGCTTGAAGAAGGCCGCGGTCGGTGGTGGCTCGGCGCCCGCCGGCGCAGTGCAAAGCGCAAAACCCAATGCAACGCACAGCGCGCCCCAGGCCGCGCACCCGCTGAGCTTCATCCGGACCTCCCTTCGGTGTTCGAACGGAAGGCATTGTGGCCGCCTATCATGGCCGGTTCGCTTGTGAAAACTGCCATGGCGCTTCCGGACCTGCCCGAGTCGAAATTCATCCGCGTGCGCGGCGCGCGTACCCACAACCTGAAGAACATCGACGTCGACCTGCCGCGGCATGCGCTCGTCGTCATCACCGGGCTGTCGGGCTCGGGCAAGTCCTCACTGGCCTTCGATACGCTGTATGCCGAGGGCCAGCGGCGCTATGTCGAGAGCCTGTCCAGCTACGCACGGCAGTTCCTGCAGCTGATGGACAAGCCGGATGTGGACATCATCGAGGGCCTGAGCCCGGCGATCTCCATCGAGCAGAAGGCGACCAGCCACAACCCGCGCTCCACGGTGGGCACGGTCACCGAGATCCACGACTACCTGCGCCTGCTCTATGCCCGCGCCGGCACGCCCTTCTGTCCGGACCATCACCTGCCGCTCGAGGCCCAGTCGGTCAGCCAGATGGTGGATGCCGTGCTGGCCCTGCCGGACGAGAGCAAGCTGCTGCTGCTGGCGCCGGTCGTGCGCGACCGCAAGGGCGAGTTCGTCGAGCTCTTCCAGGACCTGCAGGCCCAGGGCTATGTGCGCTTCCGCGTCGATGGCGCGACGGTGGAGGTGCCGGACCTGCCGGCGCTGAAGAAGGCCGAGAAGCACGATATCGACGTCGTCATCGACCGCATCAAGCTGCGCCATGACGCGGCCGACCAGCTGCGCCAGCGCCTGGCCGAGAGCTTCGAGGCGGCGCTGCGGCTGGCCGATGGCCGGGCGCTGGTGATGCATATGGACTCCAACGAGACCACGCTGTTCTCCAGCAAGTTCGCCTGCCCGATCTGCTCGTACTCGCTGCCCGAGCTGGAGCCGCGCCTGTTTTCGTTCAATTCACCGGTGGGTGCCTGCCCGAGCTGCGAGGGCCTGGGCCAGGTGACGGTGTTCGACCCGGACCGGGTCGTCGCCTTCCCGACGCTGAGCCTCGCCAGCGGCGCCGTGAAGGGCTGGGACCGCCGCAACCCCTACACCTTCTCGATGCTGGAAGCGGTGGCGGCGCATTACGGCTTCGATGTGGAAGCGCCCTGGGAAAGCCTGCCGCCCAGCGTGCAGCAGGTGCTGCTGCAGGGTTCGGGCGACACCGAGATCGCCTTCACCTACCAGGCCGAAACGGCCAGCGGCAAGAAGCGCGCGGTCAAGCGCCACCACCCGTTCGAAGGCATCCTGCCCAACCTGCAGCGGCGCTTCAAGGAAACCGACTCGGCCGCCGTGCGCGAAGACCTGGCCCGCTACATGGCCGCCAAGCCCTGCCCGGCCTGCGAGGGCTCGCGGCTGCGGCGCGAGGCGCGCCATGTGGTGCTGCAGCCGGCCGATGCGCCGGCCGGCTTCAAGGGCCGGCCGATCTACGAGGTCGAGCATTCGACGCTGCGCGAGTGCCTGGACTACTTCGAGGCGCTCAAGCTCAAGGGCAACAAGGCCGACATCGGCGACAAGGTCATCCGCGAGATCGCGTCGCGGCTGCGCTTCCTGAACGATGTGGGCCTGAACTACCTGAGCCTGGACCGCAGCGCCGACACGCTCTCGGGCGGCGAGGCGCAGCGCATCCGGCTCGCATCGCAGATCGGCTCGGGCCTGACCGGCGTGATGTATGTGCTGGACGAGCCCAGCATCGGTCTGCACCAGCGCGACAACGACCGGCTGATCGCCACGCTGCGCCGGCTGCGCGACCTCGGCAACTCGGTGCTCGTGGTGGAGCATGACGAAGACGCCATCCGCGCCGCCGACTGGGTGCTGGACCTGGGCCCGGGCGCCGGCGTTCACGGCGGCCGGGTCATGTCCCAGGGCACGCCCGAGCAGGTGGCGGCCGACCCGAACTCGTTGACCGGCCGCTACCTGAGCGGCGCGGCGCGCATCGAGGTGCCGGCCGAGCGTCACCGGCCGGTGGACGGCCAGCGGCTGCGCATCGTCAATGCGCGCGGCAACAACCTGAAGGGCGTGACGGTCGAGATCCCGGTCGGCCTGCTGACCTGCGTGACCGGCGTGAGCGGCTCGGGCAAGAGCACGCTAGTGAACGACACGCTCTACGCGGCCGTCGCCAAGAAGCTCTACCAGAGCCATGCCGACCCGGCGCCCTATGACGAGATCGAGGGCCTGGACGCCTTCGACAAGGTCATCAACGTCGACCAGTCACCCATCGGCCGCACGCCGCGCTCCAACCCGGCCACCTACACCGGCCTGTTCACGCCGATCCGCGAGCTGTTCGCCGAGATGCCCACCGCCCGCGAGCGCGGCTATGGCGCCGGCCGCTTCAGCTTCAACGTGGCCGGCGGCCGCTGCGAGGCCTGCCAGGGCGATGGCGTGCTGAAGGTGGAGATGCACTTCCTGCCGGATGTCTACGTGCCCTGCGACGTCTGCCAGGGCCGGCGCTACAACCGCGAGACGCTGGAGGTGCTCTACAAGGGCAAGAACATCACCGACGTGCTGAACATGACGGTGGAGGACGCCTACGAGCTGTTCAACGCCGTGCCCACGCTGGCGCGCAAGCTGCAGACCCTGCTGGACGTGGGCCTGGGCTACGTGAAGCTGGGCCAGAGTGCCACGACGCTCTCCGGCGGCGAGGCCCAGCGCGTCAAGCTGGCGCTGGAGCTGAGCAAGCGCGACACCGGCCGCACCCTCTACATCCTGGACGAACCCACCACCGGCCTGCACTTCGCCGACATCGCGCTGCTCTTGAAGGTGCTGCACCAGCTGCGCGACGCCGGCAACACCATCGTCGTCATCGAGCACAACCTGGACGTCATCAAGACGGCGGACTGGCTGGTGGACATGGGCCCGGAGGGAGGCGCGGGTGGCGGCACGTTGCTGGTGGCCGGCACGCCGGAGGCCGTGGCGGCCTGTGGGGCCAGCCACACCGGGCGTTATCTGGCGCCGCTGCTGAAGCGGCGCTGAGGGCGCTTGCGGCCGCCGGGTGTCAGCGGCGACGGCCGACGCGGTAGCCGATCACCAGCAGGCCGGCGGCGATCATGGCCCAGCTGCCGGGCTCGGGCACGGCGGGCGTGACATCGGGCAGGCGCGGGCCGGAGTCCGCCACGCGCACGGTGCCGGGCGGCAGGGCGGGCATGCCCAGGCCGACGAGGCCCGGTCCGGCGCCGGGTGCGGCGGCCGGGCCTGGCGCCGCGCTGAACAGGCTCGGGCCGCTGCCCGTGGCCGGGGATGAACCGCCGGCCAAGGAGGGAACCCCGGACTGCCGGGCGAAGCTGTCGGGGGCTGCTGCCATCGGGCCGGCGCCTGGCGCTTCGAACTCCAGCGGCATGGCCTCCTCGCCGGTGCGGGTCGAGGCGGCGACGTTGCTGGCCTGGGCGGGTGCGATGGCCGCGGGCTTCTCCAGCCGGCGGATGCGGCTGACGTTGCGGCAGACCGTGGGCACCAGGATGCACTGGCCGTCCTCGCAGTAGACGAGGCCGCGCTCCTGGGTCGTGGCGGTCCATTTCGTGCGCGTCACCGTGCGGCAGACCGCGCCGGGGCCGAAGTGCATGTCGCTGATCTCGGGTGCGTACTCGGCCTTGCCCTTGATGGCGTCGCGCTCGATGACGGCGATGTCGTCGTAGCTGCGGGCCTTCATGCGCGCCTTCAGCTTCTCGCGCGTGGCGGCCGGGATGTCCGTGTAGCGGTCGACGGCCGCCACCACATCACCCATGAAGGGGTTGACGCCCGGGCGGTCCCAGCTGCAGTGGGGCAGCGTGGTACCGGCGGAAACGGCGAGAGCGAGGCTGGCGATCAGGGACATCGGGAGGCCGGAAGTGAGGTCGCGCCCGAAGCAGAGCGCATGTCCGACATACTAGGGATTTCTAGGGTTTATCCTCGTTGGAATCCCTCAAAGGCGGGGGTCCGGCGCGGTGAGATAAATCACGCAAAGCGCTGAAAGGCCAGGCCTGCGGGGCTCGGTCAGGGTCGGCGGGGCATTGCTGCTATCGTGCCGACCGCTGTAGCTGATCCCTGATTCCCATGGCCGAACGCGCCGCGCCGCTGGTGCTCTACGTCGAAGATGACCGCATCCACCTGATCCTGATGGAGGAGGTGTTCCGGCTGCTGCCGGATTGGGACCTGCGTCTGGCCGAGACGGGTGCCGAGGCCCTCGCAGCGCTTGCCGAGACCCGGCCGGCCGTGGTGCTGCTGGACATGCACCTGCCCGACATGAGCGGGCTGGCGCTTCGCCAGCAGGTTGCTGCGGATGCCGCACTGTCGCTGGCCCTGCAGCACACGCGCTGGGTCGCGCTGTCGGCGGACAACCCGGATGCATTGGTGCGGGCGGCGCGCGACTCGGGCTTCGACGATTACTGGCTCAAGCCCATCGACGTGCTGCAGCTCAAGACCAGCCTGCACCGTCTGCTCGACTGACCGGCGGGCACGCCGGTTGAGCGGTGGCCGCCGGCAAGCCGCCCACAAAAAAGCCCGGCATCACCGGGCTTTGCGTTCACGAGGCCGCAGCCGCGGCCTTGCTTCACTTCAGGTGGCTGTTGATCAGCTTGGTCATCTCGAACATGTCGGCCTTGGCCTTGCCGAAGATTTCCTTCAGCTTGGCGTCGGCGTTGATGACGCGCTTCTGCAGCTCGTCCTGCAGCTTGTTCTTCTTGATGTACTCCCAGACCTTCTTGGTCACGTCGGTGCGCGGCAGCGGGCTCGCGCCAACGATGGCGGCCAGGGCCGCGCTGGGGGTCAGGGCCTTCATGAAGGCGGCGTTGGGCGTGCGCTTCTTGGCGGGGGCCGCGGCCTTCTTGGCCGGGGCTGCCTTCTTCGCAGCGGGCGCCTTCTTGGCCGGGGCCGCCTTCTTCGCGGCTGCCTTCACCGGGGTGGCGGCGGCCTTCTTGGCCGGAGCCGCCTTCTTGGCCGGCGCTGCCTTCTTCGCGGGCGCGGCCTTCTTCGCAGTTGCCATGTCGATTCACTCCATCAAAGGTTGTTGATGTGCGGGGTCCGGGTGAAGGCCGCGTAAGCCTTCAATACTCTCTAGTACCCAGCGTGGGCGATGGTACTGCGCTGCATGGAGGAATAGAAGGTTTTCTCCCAGGAAGAAACGCGTATCTGCCCAGGAAACATCGGGGTTGTCGCGGCCCCGCGTCAAACGGGACCGGCGGCAGGCCGCTGTTCAGTCGATGTCACCGGGCTCGGGCGCACGCTTGCGGCCGCTGATCATCGCGGCGACGAGGTTCTCGCGATGCCGCCAGCCCGTCACGACGACACCGCCGAGATGGCCCAACAGCAGCGCGGCGATGGCCCATGCGAACGCGGCGTGCAGATCGGACAGCCATGCTTCGCCCCAGAACGCATCGGTGGTGTAGAGCCAGCCGCTGCCGGCCAGCGCCAGGGCCACAGCCCACAGCAGCAGCACCATCCAGGCGCCCAGGGGGTTATGGCCGATGTAGCGCGGCTCATGGCCGCTGCGCATCGCGCGCACATAGGCCAGCACCGCGCGTGGGCCGCGCACGAACCGCGCGACGCGCGCATGTCGACCGCCCACGAGGCCCCAGGCCAGGCGCAGCAGCACGGCGGCGCCGGCCACATGGCCGGCCGTGTGGTGCACCGCGTCGAAGTACGGCGGCGGCCAGTGGCCGCTCACCCAGGCGGTGACGATGGCTGCGGCCAGCGTCCAGTGCAGCAGGCGGACCCCTGCATCCCAGACGCGCACGCGCGCGGCATCGGGCATCGCGACGGCCTTACTTCTTGTCGGCCGGCGGCTCGCCTTCCGGGTAGACCCGCTCAAACGTCTTGGGGTTGAAGAAGGCCTCGGCCTTCTTGCCCGCGGCGTCAAGGCCGTAGACCTCGTAGCAGCCGTTGTAGTTCTTGACCTTGCGCACCTTCCAGCCTTCGCCCTCGAGCTTCTTCTGCAAGGCCATCTGGGGCTGCTTCTCCTCCTTGGGCAGGGCGGGGCAGGAGACGGCGCCGTGGGCGAGGGCCGTGCCGGCGGCCAGGGCGAGGGCGAGTGTGGTGAACAGTTGCTTCATCGGGGATCCTCAAGGCAGGGGTGGAGGGAGGTTGCCGGCCAAAGCAGTGCCGGGCCGGCGTCGGCGAGGGTCTTGCAGCCGGTGAGGGCCATCGCGATCTCCAGCTCATCGCGCAGCAGGCGCAGGGCCTGGGCCACGCCCAGAGCGCCGCTGGCCGCGAGGGCGTGAACGTAGGGGCGGCCCAGCAGCACGGCGTGGGCGCCAAGCGCCATGGCCTTGAGCACATCGGTGCCGCGGCGGATGCCGCCGTCGACCAGCAGCGGCACGTCGGGGCCGAGCGCGGCACGCAGCGGGGGCAGCAGCGCGGCCGTGGGCGGCAGCGTATCGAGCGTGCGGCCGCCGTGGTTGGAGACGATCAGGCCGTCGACGCCGCTGGCCAGCGCGTCGCGCGCGTCGTCGACATGCGTGACGCCCTTGAGCAGCAGCGGCAGCGGGCTGTGCGCGCGCAGCCAGTCGACATCGGCCCAGGTGGCCGCACGCGGCATCAGGCCGTCGAAGAGGGCGCTCTGGCCGGGCTGCAGGTCCAGCGGCTGCTTGCGGCCGCCGAGGTTGACCGCGCGGATGTGGGGCGGCAGCTGGAAGCCGGCGCGGCGCTCGCGGTCGCGGGCACCGTGCACCGGCGCGTCCACCGTCAGCACCAGGGCCTGGTAGCCGGCGGCCTGCACGCGCTGCAGCAGGTCCTGCATGAAGTCGCGGTCGTCGCGCCAGTAGAGCTGGAACCACAGCGGCCCGGCGGCGGGGTCGGCCAGCATCGGCGCGGCGACCTCGCGCAGGTCGACGCTGGACTGGGCGCTCAGGATCAGGCCGGCTTCCTGCGCCGCCGCGGCGTGTGCCGTGGCGAGCTCGCCGTCGTCATGGAAGAGGCGCTGGTAAGCGATCGGCGCCAGCAGCACCGGATGGCGCAGCTCGCGGCCCAGCAGGCGCACGCGGGTGTGGCCATGGCCGAGCTCGCGCAGCACGCGCGGGTGCAGCCGCAGGGCGTCCCAGGCCGCGCGGTTGGCGTCGCGCGTCAGCTCGTCGGCCGCGCCGCCGTTCAGATAGGCCCAGGATGCCGGGTCGACCCGCGCCTCGGCGGCGCGCTCGAAATCGGCCAGGTTGACGATGCCGTCGGGCAGCGACTCGATGCGTGGCGCAGTCACGTGTCGGCCCACAGGCGCAGCAGGTTGTGATACGTGCCGGTCAGCTGCACCAGCGCCGGCGTCTCTCCGAGCTGGCTGCGCAGTGCCATCAGGCTCAGGTCCATCTCGTACAGCAGCCGGCGCTGTGCTTCGGAGCGCACCAGGCTTTCGATCCAGAAGAAACTCGCCAGCCGCGCACCGCGCGTGACGGGCTCGACGCGGTGCACGCTGGTGCCGGGGTAGACAACGAGGTCGCCCGCGGCCAGCTTCACGCGCTGTTCGCCGAAGGTGGTCTCGATGACCAGCTCACCGCCGTCGTAGTCGGCCGGGTCGCTCAGGAACAGGGTGCAGGAGATGTCGGTGCGCATGCGTTGCGCACCCGAGCCGGCCTGGGGCAGGTAGCGCACCGCCTGGTCGACATGGCTGCCGTAGGCGTTGGTGGCGCCGGTGTAGCGGTTGAACAGCGGCGGCAGCACGCGCTTGGGCAGCGTGGCCGAGAAGAAGCCGGGATGGCCGTCCAGCGCCTGCAGCACCAGCGCCTGCAGCGCGCGGAACTGCTCACGATCCTGCTCGGTGACGGGCTGCAGTTGCTCGTTGTTCTTGACCTGGGCGGCCTGGGTGCCGGCGCTGCTGCGGCCGTCGGCCCAGGGCGCGGCGTCCAGCAGTGCGCGCGCACGGGCGACGCCGGCGGCATCGAGGATCTGGGGGATCTTCACCAGCATGGCGTCGCGTCCTGCAGGCGGTCAGAACTTGTAGGTGCCGGTCAGCGCGACGATGCGGCCCTTGCCCGGTACGTAATGGCCGGTGTAGAGCGTGTCGGCGTAGCGCTTGTTGGCCACATTGTCGACGTTGAGGCGGAACAGCAGCGCGTCCTCGACGACCGTGTACTCGGCCATCAGGTTGGCGATGATGAACTTGGGCGCATAAAAGCCGGGGTTGCGGTTGGGCTGCTGGCCGCTGCGTGCGTTCAAGCCGCCGCCCAAGCGCCATTGCGGGCTGATCCTGTAGGTCGTCCACAGGCTGCCGGAGTAGCGCGGCGTCAGCGACGGCCGGCTGCCCTGCAGCTCGCCGCCGGTGGCCGACGAGATGTCGATGGCGGCCACCGGCATCCAGGTGAAGCTGCCGTAGACCTCCCAGGCGTCGGTGATGCGGCCGGTGATGTCGACGTCCAGGCCTGCGGCGTGGCGCTTGCCGGACAGGGTCACGACATTGGTGTTGAGCGGGTCGGTGTTGCGCTCCTGCAGCTTGGTGGCGCGGAAGATGCCGACCCTTGTCGTCAGCTTGCCGTCGGCGCTGTCGTACTGGCCGCCGAGCTCGACGTTGACCGATTTCTCGGGCGGGATGCTGGCATTGGCGGGGCTCAGCGAATAGGTGTCGCCCGAGGTGTTGAACGAGGTCGCGCCCATCAGATGCAGTGACAGCTGGGCGCTGGGCTGGAACAGCACGGCGGCGCGCTTGCTCCACGCCGAGACGTTCATCCGGTAGCTGTCGGTGGTCGTGGCGCTGATCTTGTCGTAGCCCGGCGTGCCGGTCGCGTTGTAGCTGTAGTTGAAGCTGTCGTAGTCGCCCCTGAGCTTGTCGTAGCGCAGGCCGGCCAGCAGCTTCCACTCGGGCGTGATCGAGATCATATCCTGCAGATAGGCGCCGGCCGAGCGTGAGGTATAGGCGTTGGCTTTCAGCGACTGGCGGCGCGACTCGTCGATGCTGGCGCCGTCGTCCGGGCTGCCGACCGTGGTGTTGGGTTTGGTGAGGCCAAGCGTCGCGTAGAAGTTGTTGCGTTGCGCGAACGTCAGTCCGGGGCTGTCGCTGTAGACCTGCTTTTTTTCCTGGGCGAAGTCGACGCCGGTCATCAGGTGGTGCTGCAGGCCGGCGGCCTCGAACTTGGCGCTGAGGTCGCTCTGCACCGAAAGTGTCTGCATGTCCTGGATCTTGAGCTGGGTGCCGCGGGCCAGCACGGTGTTGGGGCCAAAGGTCGCCAACGAGGCGGCCACGCCGTCAGGCTGCAGCGCCGCTGCGGCAAAGCGCACGGTGCCGGCGCGTTGGTCACGCGTGTAGCTGGCGTAGCGGGCCTTGGTGACCAGTTCCACGTCGCGGCTGAAGCGGTGGGTGTGGCTGGCCATCACATAGCTGGCCGAGCCCTTGTTGCGGTCGCTGGCCATGCCGAAATAGCTGGCCGGGTCGACCGGGATCAGCGTCGCGTCGCTTGCCGGCGAGGTCGGTGTCGGCCTTACCCACGGCATGCCGTAGTTCATGCCGTTGTTGTTCTGCAGTGCGTACAGCGTCAGGCCGAATTCATCGTCCTCGCCGATGCCGGTGCGCAGCGAACCGGCGATCCCGGCCTTGTTGATCATGTTGCCCGCACCGTCGTTGTCCGCGCGGTTCACCATCGTGCCGATCCGCCACGCGGTGGTCTCGCCGGTGCGGCTGTTGAAGTCGCCGACGGCGCGCAGGCCGCCACGGCTGGCGACGGTGACGTCCACCTGGTTCTGGTTCGCCAGCAGGGCCTGTTTGGTGACCTGGTTGACCGCACCGCCGCTGCTGCCGCGGCCGAACATCAGCGCGCCCGAGCCGCGCAGCAGCTCGACCCGGTCGAGGAAGAAGGTGTCGCGGTCGTAGAAGGCCGGGTCGCGCATGCCGTCGATGAAGATGTCGCCGGTGCTCTGCAGCGAGATGCCGTGGATCTTGATGTCCTCCTCGCCGCCTTCGGCCGCCTGGAAGCTGATGCCGGCGGTGTTCTTCAGCACGTCCTTGACGTTGTCGAGGTTGCGGTCGTCGATGAGCTTCTCGGTGACGATGGTCAGCGACTGCGGGATGTCGCGCAGGTCTTGCTTGCCCTTGCCGATGCGGGTCTCGGTGGCCTGGTAGGCGTCCTTGCCCTGCGGCTCGGCACTGGCCTTGGCGCGCACCGTGGGCAGCACGCTGTCCTGGCGGGCGGGAGCCTGGGGCTCGGGGGCGGTCTGGGCCAGCGCGGCGGCACTCAGGCCGAAGCCGGCGGCCAGGGCGCCGAGCGGAAGCATCGGCATTGCAGGGCGGGTAGTGGCTGTCTTGTTCTTGTGGCGGGGCATCGGAAAACTCTCCAAGGGATCGTGGATGGGCATGGCTCTGCCCATGGCGGCGCGCGGCGCCGCCTGCGGCATGGCTAACGGGGATTCAAGGCGGTGTCAGCGGTCGACCTCGTAGGACATCGGTGCGATGACCTCCCACTCGATGGGCTGGCCGTTCTCCGTCTGGGGCACGAAGCGGGCGCTGCGCATGTCCTGCAGCGCCTGCTCGTCCAGGCGGGCGAATCCCGAGGACTTCGCCAGCGTGATCTCGCGTGGCTGGCCGTGCGTGTCGACGACGACCCGCAGGTGAACGACACCGGACTCCTTCAGGCGGCGCGCCATCAGTGGCACGCTCATGCGCGGTTCGCGCAGGTAGCGCACGGCGCTGGCCGGAACCTGCTTGAGGGCCGGCGCCGGCGGCGCTACCGGCATGACCGGGGTCGGCGCTGCATGAACCGGCGCAGCGGCCGGCGGCGCAGGCGGCAGCGTGGCGACGATCGCGGTGGCCGCGGCCGGCGCCACAGCGATGGCGATGGCTGGCGCATCGATCAGCGGCGTGGCAGGGGCCTGGATCTTGGGCATCGCGACCGAGGGCGGCGGCACGGGCTTGGACGGCTCGGCCGGTGCCACCACACGCACGACCAGCGGCGCCACCTCGGCCACCGTGCGGCGCATCTGCGGCATCTGGGTCAGGCCCCACAGGCCGAGCAGGTGCAGCGCGACGATGCCCAGCGCCAGCGCGTGCCGCCGGGCCGCGCCGTGGACGCCGGCCGGGCCGGATCGCAGCGGCGGCGCGGCAAGCGGCGGCAGCGCCTGGGAGGCGGCGGGCGCAGCAGCGACAAAGGCGAGAGCGGGCTTCACGGGACGTGATCGGGCAAGCAGACGATCCAAAAATCGTAACACGAATGCGAACGATTCCTATTAGCGCACTTGGCGAAGGGGCGTTGCGGCGGCGCCGCGACACGGCGGACGCCGCTGGCCCGATATGCTCGCGCCCATGACCAAAGTCCCCGTCCGCTGGCTGCTGCTCGCCGGCGCCTTGTTGCTGGTGGCCCACCTTTACCCGGGCGTCGAAGTCAAGAGCTTCAGCTCGGCGCTGATCGCCGCCCTGGTGCTGGGCCTGCTGAACACCTTGCTGCGGCCCGTGCTCGTGCTACTGACCTTGCCGGTGACCGTGCTCAGCCTCGGGCTGTTCCTGTTCGTGATCAACGCGCTGATGTTCTGGGCGGCAGCGTCCATGCTCGATGGCCTGGCGGTGGCGGACTTCTGGGCCGCGCTGATCGGCTCGCTGATCTACAGCCTGTGCGGCATGGTCATCGACCTCGTCATCGAGCGGCTGTTCCCGCAGGAATAGGCTGCTCCCGCGCCGGCCTCAAGGCCTCTCAACAGCGGGTGTGCGAGGCGCGCAGCGCCGCTGCCTAGTTCGGCAGCTCGACGTCCGGCGGGATGTAGCGGCCCTTGTACATCTCGGCCAGGATGCCCTGGCGCTGGTAGACCAGGGTGCGCAGCCGTGCATCGATGACCGAGGCTTCGACCTGGTCGGCGTCGCGCGAGCGGGACTGGCGCAGGCCGGAGCGCAGCCGATCGATGGCGCCGTTCAGGTCGCCGGCCGCCGCCCGGGTCTCGGCCTGGGCACGGATCGCTCGCAGCGGCTGGCCCAGGCGCTCCCAGACCAGCGCCAACTCATGCCAGGCCAGCGCATCGTTGGGCTCCAGGCTGACATGGGTTTGCAGCGCGTCGGCCGCCTCGCGCAGGGCCGGTCCGGCGCTGGATGCCGGCCCGGACGCCAGCGCCAGGCCGACCCGCTGCAGCAGCATCGGTCGCGATTTCTCGCCCTTGAGCGCCTCCAGCGCCACGAGGCCGTCGGCCGGGCGGCCGCGCGCCTCGGCCAGCTCGGCGCGCAGATAGGTCAGCAGGCGTGCGGCCGCAGCGGTCTCAGCGGGGCTGGGGCCGGTCAGTTGCAGCGTCAGCTCGGCGCTGCGCAGCGCGGCCTCGGCGCGCTCGAAATCCCGCAGCTTGATGGCCGCCAGGGCTGCGGCATAGCGCGCGCCGAGCTGCTCGAAGCCGTTGCTGCCGTCCTTGCGTGCGCCGGCATCGTAGTTTTCAAGCACGCGCCAGGCATCGACGCGCGGGTCCATCAGCACCCGCGAGCGCGCGGCCATCAGTGCATGCTCGGCCAGGCCGCGCGGCCGGGCGAAGGGCTCCAGCGCCAGCCGCGTGCGCGCATCGCCGATGCGCTCACCGGTCAGCGGATGGGAGCGCAGATAGGGGTAGGCGCCGTTGTCCATCAGGTGATAGGCCTGCTCCATGCGCTCGAACATGCTGACCATGCCGCTGCCGGCGAAGCCGGCTTCGACCAACACGTTGAAGCCGACGCGGTCGGCCTCGCGCTCCATGTCGCGCGAAAAGTTCAGCGCCAGCTGGGTGGCGCCTGCCTGGCCCGTGATGATGCTGGCCTGCGCCATCTCGGGGTTGCCGCGCGATGCCGCCAGGATGCCAAGCAGCAGGCCGGCGACGGCGACCATGCTGGTCTTGGAGTCGCCGGCGATGCGCCGTGCGATGTGGCGCTGGGTGATGTGCGACAGCTCGTGGGCCAGCACCGAGGCCAGCTCGTCGCGCGACACGGTCATCTGGATCAGGCCCAGATGGGTGCCCACAAAGCCGCCCGGCAGCGCGAAGGCGTTGACGCTCTTGTCGCGCACCAGGAAGGGCTCCCAGGCAAAGCGCGCCTGGGTTTCATCACCGATGTGCCCGAGCTTGCGCGCCGCAGCGACCAGGGGCGTCCAGATGCTCTCCAGGTACTCCTGCAGCAGCGGGTCCAGCACGTAGTCGGGGTCGATGCGGATCTGGCGCATCACCTGATCGCCCAGTCGGCGCTCGGTGCCCACGTCGAGATCTTCCGACACCGCGTCGCCCAGCGCCGGCAGGTTGACCTGGGCGTTCAGCGGGGCGCCGGGCAGGGCCAGCGTGGCGGCCGCAAGCAGGGACAGCAGGGGGCGAGAGGCGGCGAACTTCTTCATCGAACAGGGGCTCCAGCCGGCGCGCAGCCGGCTGTCTATGATGCCTGACCCCAGGTTTCCCGAATGTTTCCTCGCATGGCCACCTCGCCGCTGACCCACTTCGATGCCCAGGGCCAGGCCCATATGGTCGACGTGTCGGCCAAGGCCGAAACCCACCGGGTGGCGGTTGCCGCCGGCGAGATCCGCATGCAGCCCGACACCTTCGCGCTGATCGCCAGCGGCACGGCCAAAAAGGGCGATGTGCTGGGCGTGGCCCGCATCGCGGCCATCCAGGGCGCCAAGCGCTGCGCCGACCTGGTGCCGCTGTGCCATCCGCTGCCGATCACCCGGGTGGTGGTGGAGTTCGATCTCGACGAAGCCGGCAGCCGCGTGCTTTGCCGCGCCCAGGTCGAGACCCTGGGCCGCACCGGCGTGGAGATGGAGGCGCTGTGCGCGGTGCAGCTGGGCCTGCTCACGGTCTACGACATGTGCAAAGCGGCCGACCGCGGCATGGTGATCTCCAATGTGCGCGTGCTGCAGAAGCAGGGCGGCAAGTCGGGGGACTGGCGCGCCGCCGTGTCAGCGTAGCGTTCGCCAGTCGCGCACGGCCGAGGCGGGCTGGCATTGCGGCATCGGCGGTGCCGAGGCCGGGTCCGTGCAACTGCTGAACCAGGTGTCGCCGGTCGGGTTGCGGAACTCGCGCAGCCGGTCCGCGAGATAGCGCGCGCCATCGACGTCTCCGGTGGCTTCGAGCGAGCGGGACCAGTGCATCAGCAGCCGGGCATCGATCAGGTTGAAGGCCGTGCGCCGGGCCGCCGCCAGCGCGGTGGGGCCGGGAGGCAGGCTGGTGGCGGCCGCATAGTCGGCCAGATGGCCGAACAGCGGCGAGCCCTGGCCGACGGCAATGCGCCGGGACAGCGGGATCGCGTCGTCGCTGGGCGCATAGATCACGACGATGCGCTGGTAGTCCCACACGGCGAACGCGCTGCCCGCGATCAGCAGCGCGCCGAGCCAGGGCCAGGGGCCCGGCCCCGCGGGGCGGACTTCCGCGCCCGCGGGCAGCCCCAGCCCCAGCGCGAAGCAGGTCGGCAGCAGGAAGTAGGCATACCAGAGCGGGTATTCGAGCAGGCTGTGCAGGCCGATGGTGAGCACGATCATCAGCGCCATCCGGCGCAGTGGCGCATCCCCGATCGCCTCCGATGGCGCCAGCCATGCCCGCCACAGAATCGCAGCCGCCAGCCCGACCACCGGCAACGCGGGGATCGCGATCCAGTAGCGGCCCAGCAGCATCTGGGCCAGTGCCTGTGCCGCCGGCATCGCGCCGAGCAGCCCGGCCGCTGCGCTGACCGTGGCGATGGCCAGCCATGTGCGCGGCCGCGGCATGCGCTCGCTGAAACCAAACGCATCGCGCCAGCACAGCCACAGCGCCCCCATCAGCAGCAGCAGCACCGCGCCCGCCCAGGGCAGGCCCAGCTCGACGGCGAGCTGCGAAGGCAGGTTGTGGGTGTGGTCGAAGAAGGCCACCGGGCGGTCGGGAAAGGGCGTCAGGCTCCAGGCGAAATTGAACTCGCCCCAACCAACGCCGAGCCAGGGGTTGGCCAGCGTCAACGCCCAGGCGTTGTCCAGGATGGCCAGCCGCGATGGCGAGCCCGCGCCCTCGGCCAGCCGCGCCGCCGCGCCGAAGGCATGGCCACTTTCGGCGGACCACAACGACATCAGCCACCAGCAGCCGCCAAGCATTGCCGGCGTGGCCAGCAGCGACAGCCGCGCGCCACGCGACAGCCGCCGGTCCACCAGGCCCCACAGCGCCAGCATCGCGATGCCGCCATAGCCGGTGCGCGACGCGCTGAGCACGACGGTGAATACGCAGGCCAGCAGCAGCAGCGGCAGCGCCGCACGCCAGCCGCGTTGCTCGGTGATGTAGACGGCGGCAATGGCCGCCCACATCATCAGGCTGGCCAGGTGGTTGGGCTGGCGCAGATTGCCCGCCGCACGGCCGGCGATGCCGTAGCGAGCAAGCCAGCTGCCGTCGGCCAGATCGGGCGCAAACACCTGCACGACGCTGATCGCGGCGCTGCACAGGCCGGCAACGAGCAGCCCCCAGCACAGCGCCTCGGCCGCACGCCGGCGTGCCGGGCCGTCAAGTCCCTGCGCCAGCAGCAGCACCGCCAGCCCGGCACCGATGACGGCCATGGCATCCAGGCCAACCGACAGCGGCAACTTCCGCCCGAGCAACGAGACCAGCGGCGCAAGCGCCAGCAGCGCGAAAGCGATGCTGGCCGGACTGGCCAGCCGGGCCCGCCACCCCGGCGCGGACCGGGCCCACAGCCAAAGCACTGCACCCCAGCCCGCGAGGGCCAGCAGCTGGTTGTAGAGGGTGACCGAGGGCGTCTGGTTGTAGGCCAGCAGCGGCGGCAGGGCGACGGCCAGGCCGAGGCCGAGCGGGGCGATCAGTGCGGTGGGAGAGGGCGGGGGCGACATGGGCGCGGATGATGGCATGCTAGGCCGCCGTGCGCGGCGTCGCTCAGAACCAGCCGTCCAGCCAAAACCGCGGATTGTTTCCCTCGGGTCTCAGTGAATGGCCGGTGCCAAGATGCACCTCGGGCTGGGACAGTTCCCCCGCCATCAGCGCGAGGTTGACGATCAGCCCCAAGGCGACGCAGCCGCTTGGGATTCGTGCCAACCAGGCGGGCAACTCGACACCGGTCTGATCGGCTCGCGGGGCCTGCAGCGCCATCAAGAGGGCCGCGCACAGCACCATCCAAGTCTGAGATATCGGCATCACGAAGTTGCCTGAAAACAGGCCGTCGATGAGTGCACTGACGATCGCGGTGAGGCAGCCCATTGCCAGCAAAGTGTCCTCAGCGCCCGCATCCTGGCGCAGCAACCTGAACCGGCGTCGCAACCACATCAACACCGCTGCAATGGCGATCAACGCGAAAGGCAGCCCGTACTCGGATGCGATTTGCAAGTAGACGTTATGCGGATGCGCGGCCTCGCCGTTCACCTGGTGCGCAAAGTGCATGGGCCCAACACCAAGCCAGGGGTGTTCGCGCAGGTTCTGGACCGCAATCTGCCAGAGATAGAGCCGCGCTTCGATGCTGCCGCGCTCATTCGGGTCGCGGAAGATCGGCATTTCGGGAATATCGAGCCACAGCGGAAGCAGCTTGCAGCCGATGACGTACACCGCTGCACCAAGAGCCGCATGGATGAGCATTGTCTTCAGCAGACGCTGCTCACGCAGCGTGAACGCCACGATCACCACGGCGATGACCAGCCCAACCACCGTTGCGCGCGCGAGGAAGACGCCGATCAGAAAGACATGCAGCACCACGGCCACCGCTGCCAGGTGACGCACGGGTCGCGCGGCCTGGGGCCGCAGGCTGAAGGCCAGCAGCAGCGGAATGGTCAGGGTTTGCGAGTGATTGAAGAAGCGTGGGTTCTCAAAACCGGGGAAGCCGTGCCAGGGTGCAATCAAATGCTCGACGAGCAACCCGTACATGAGCATCGCCGACGCCAGCAGTACATAAGCGAACTGACCGACGACGATCGCGAACAACAGGTGGCCACGAATCTTCGCGTCCCTCAAGAGACGGCCCAGCGTGGGCACCAGCAGCAATAGCGCTGCAGTCCAGACGGCATCGCGCCAGGCAATCACCGGGACTGCCGCGGTGGAACAACTCAGCCATGCAAGCACCGACAGCAGGATGCAGAGCCCGAGATTGCAGTGCGTCGGTTCCCGGCGTACCCAGGCCAGGCAGGCGGCAGCCAGCAGCATCATGCCCTGCAAAGCGCGGCACATGTCGTAGGTGGCGAGCGTGCCCAGCGCCCCGTTTGGCACCAGAGGCAAAGCCAGCACCAAACCCAGCAGCAGCGCAAGCAGGATCAGATCGAGCGGATTCGAGCGCGCGGGCGCTGCCGGGGGTGATCCCATTTGTTTGGATGCGGGTTCGAGTCGTTCGGTGCAGCCGCTCGGTCACGCTGCCGCACTTGCGTCCACGTCAGCCCCGGCAAAAAGCTTGGAGCCAATCATGCGTTTGGCCGCAGCGCTAAATCCAGTCCTGGCCGTCAGGCCATGCTGGCCTTGACAACCGGCATCCCTGGGCCGACGGCCTCGCAGTGTGACACCCAAGGACAAAGCCAAGAACAAAGGGCTCCCGAAGGAGCCCCTGTGGCGTTGCGCGGGTCGATCAGCTGCCGCTCACGCTGTTCTTCTCGATGGTGGACTTCAGCGTCGTGTTGGTGATGCCGCTGGTGGCAACCGTCCAGGTCACAGCGCCGCCGCCGACGTTCGGCGTGAACGTGATTTTTCCGCCCGACAGATCACCGCCTGCAGCGGAGGAGAACGTCAGTTCGATCTGCGCGCCAGTCAGAGTCTTCACGCTGGAGACTTCCTTACTGGGGTTGGTTGCGTCCGCAGGAATACCGTTCGCGCCAGCGGTGCAAGAGGTGAGCACACCTGCGTTTTCTTGTGCGCACAGCGCAATCGCGGTCTTCCAGGGATCGACCACGCCGATGGCGTTGCCGATACGAGCCTTGGACGTGTAGTCCTTGTACTGCGGAATCGCCACAGCGGCCAGGATGCCGATGATGGCCACGACGATCATCAGTTCGATCAGGGTGAAGCCTTGTTGGGCGCGTTGCTTGAGTTGCATGTCAGTACTCCGGGAGGGGTGAGGGGTAAAAGGGGGGAGGGCAGTCCCCCTGAATGCAGGGGGCGTGCCAGCTTGGTGGCCCGTCCGAGCCGTGCGAAAGCGCACGAATCGCCGGGGGCGGCCGCCTCGGCCTGACAAAAAACGTCAGATCGGGCTGACGCTTTGTGTCAGTTGCGCCGCGCCGCGCAGAAAACGTCAGGCGAAAAAAAGCGCCCCGCGGGGCGCTGTTGGCTGGATCGTGCGGCCGGGCGGCGGTCAGACGTGCATGTTTTGGCCGGCCGCGAGCGCGCTGATCCGGTGCGGGCTTTGCAGCGCCCGCACACCCTGCATGACGGCATCGACCTCGCCGGGCTTGATGTGGGTGATGCGGACGTCGACGCTGCCGGCCAGCTGGCTGAGCTCCTGGCCTAGTTCGGCCGGGCAGAGGTGCCGGCTGAGATGGGCGACCTCGGCCTCGTCGTCGCTGAACGCGGTTTCGATGACGAGGTGGGACAGGCTCAGTTCGGCCAGCCGGCGCCAGAGCGCCGGATTGGGGCCGGTGTCGCCCGTGAACACCCAGTGGGCATGATGGCTCGCGGCGCCGCCATCGACCGCGAAGCCCACGGCGGGCACGGTATGGGCGGCCGGCAGCACTTCGATGACCCGGCCGGATCCGAGGTCGAGCCGCTCGCCGACCTGGAAGGGATGCAGGCTGAGCACCGGCGATTCGCGTCGCGGCAGGGCCGTGAAGTCGGGCCAGATGACGCCGTTGAAGATGTGCTGGCGCAGCGCGGCAAGGGTCTCCGGCAGGGCATGCACCTGGATGGGCGGGCGCCGGGCGGCCACGCGCAGGCGCAGTACCGCGTCAGCGAGCAGCGGGATGCCCAGCACATGGTCCAGGTGGGAATGGCTGATCAGCATGTGGTCGATGGCGGCCAGCGCGTCCAGCGGCAGGTCGCCCACGCCGGTGCCGGCGTCGATGAGGACATCGTCGTCGAGCAGGAAGGCGGTGGTCTTGTAGCCGGCGGCGATGGCGCCGGAGCAGCCCAGGACGCGGATGTTCATGCGGTACGTGGCTTGGATTCGGGGGTCTCGCATCAGACGAGACGGAACCAACAATGTACGCAGCCGCCTGCGGGCCGGGACGGTCGGATTACCGGGTTGGGGGTGGCGCTAACGTGAGGATGTCACGCCTCGCCGTGAAGCCGCCGGCAGCCTGCACAGGCCGCTGCGGAATCGGCATTGCCGGGCTGCTGGCAGTGGTTCGCCGGCGGCCGGTTCGGCGAGCCTAGCCCTGCACGAACTGCATCTGCGTGCCGGCGAGTTCGATCAGGTCGCCGCTGCGCAGCGCGATCGATTCGCCGGTCAGCGGAATGCCGTTGACATTGGGCCGGTGTTGGCCTTCGACATGGGCGAACACATAGCCGGTGGGGCGCTTGGTGATGGAGGCCACCTGCACGCCGGGCTTGCCCAGGGTCGTGACGACCTTGGTCAGCGCGACTTCCCGGCCGGCGGCGGCGCCGGTCAGGACCTTGATGGTGGCCGGCCCGATCGGGGTGGCGCCGGTCAGCGAGCCAAAGGAAGAGTTCAGACCCAGGTGGGCCGGCGCGCCGGCGCCGGGCTTGAGGATCATGGTCTTCTCGTAGTCGGCGCTGTTGTTGAGCTGGAACTTGATCTTGTACTTGCCGATCTCAACGGTGTCGTTGTCGGCCAGCAGCTGCTTCTTGATGGCCTTGCCGTTGATGTAGGTGCCGTTGGTGGAGTTCAGGTCTTCGATGAAGACGTCGGCACCCACCATCTGCAACACCGCGTGCTCGCCAGACACGGCCAGGTTGTCGATGACGATGTCGTTGTACGGCCGGCGACCGAGCGTGGTCTTGTCCTTGGTGATCTGGACCTCCTTGATCACCACGCCGTCGAGCGAAACCACCAGTTTGCCCATGAATGACCTCAAGTTCTGTTATGTGCGTCGCGACTGCCGCGGGCCGGAAGTCAGTTGCCGCCGCGCCGGCCGAAGGGCCACCAGCCCCGGCCTTCGGCACGTGGGCGGCCCTCGGCCCGCGCCAGGATGAGTGCGATGTTATCCCGGCCGCCGTTGTGGTTGGCCGCGTTGATCAGCGCGCGCGCTGCCTCCGGCAGGGCCGCGTTGGCGCTCAGCAGGCCGGCGAGCGTGTCGTCGTCGAGCATGTCGGACAGGCCGTCCGAGCAAAACAAGAAGAGGTCGCGGGGCTGCACTTCGTGCAGATGCAGCTCCATCAGCACGGTGTCTTCGACGCCCACCGCGCGCGTGACGAGGTTCTTGTTGCTGGAGAACGCGGCTTCCTCGACCGTCAGCAGGCCGGCGTCGATCTGTTCCTGCAGCAGCGAGTGATCGCGGGTGATTTGCGTCAGCCGTCCCGCGCGCATCCGGTAGGCGCGCGAGTCGCCCACGTGGCCGAGCAGCAGGCCCTCGGGGCGGAACACGCCGAGCACCAGGGTCGTGCCCATGCCGGCGTAGCGGGGGTTGGTGTTGGCGGCGTTGAAGATCGCGCGGTTGGCGTTGTCGACGCAGATCTCCATTGCGCGCTTGACCTCACCGGCACGCGCCTCGCGGCCGGCGTCGTT
Source organism: Burkholderiales bacterium (assembly GCA_003963075.1). Taxonomy (GTDB): domain Bacteria; phylum Pseudomonadota; class Gammaproteobacteria; order Burkholderiales; family Burkholderiaceae_C; genus Pelomonas. The sequence goes on along the minus strand of RXJV01000140.1, from coordinate 2,954 downwards.
GAGCCAACGGCCGAGTTCGCTGCTGATGAAGCTGGTCAGCATCTGGCTGGCCACCTCGCCGGCGTTGTAGCCCCCCATGCCGTCGGCGAGCACGGCCAGGTGGGCAGCCTCGTCGAGCGCCACGGAATCTTCGTTGTTGTCGCGCGCGCGGCCCACGTCGGTCGCGCTGAAGAACTCCAGGATCATGGGGCTTGCGATGGCTCGGGAGGCTCGGCAGAAGATCGAGGATTCTGCCCTGCTTCACCCGCGGTCAAGCGCAGTGTTTGTGCGAAGGCGGCGTCCGCATGGCTGGCTGGCTCGGGCACGCGCGGTTCGGTCTGCAGCGCCATCACCAGGACGGCCTCGAGGTCGCGTGCCATCTGCTCGCCGCCGCTGTAGCGCAGTTCGGGCCGCTTCTCCAGCGCCAGCGCCAGCACGAGGGCCAGGGACTCGGGCAGTTCGGGGCGCAGCGTGCGCACGTCGGGCGCGGGTTCGGTGGCGATCAGCTGCATCAACCGTGCCATGGAGTCGCTGTGATGCGGCAGGGCGCCGCTGAGCAGCTGGTAGAGCAGCACGCCCAGCGAATAGAGGTCGCTGCGCCCGTCAACGGTCAGGCCGGCCAGCTGTTCGGGCGACATGAAGGACGGCGTGCCCAGCACGAGGCCGGTGCGCGTGCGGCTGCCGTCGCCCAGGCGGGCGATGCCGAAGTCCATCAGCTTGAGGCCGCCGTTGATGCGGTCCAGCATCACGTTGGCGGGCTTGATGTCGCGGTGGATCACGCCCTGGCTGTGCGCATAGGCCAGCGCGCGGGCCAGGCGTACGCCGATCTGCACCACCTCGCGCACCGGCAGCAGCTGGCCGGGCCGGGTGAACACGCTGAGGTCGCGGCCGAGAGCGTATTCGAGGGCGATCCAGGCATCGCTGCCGTCCTGGCCGGCGTCCACCACATGCAGGATGTCCGGGTGGTCGAGAGCGCGCGCAGCGCGGGCCTCGCGCATGAAGCGCTCACGCACGTCGGCGAGGTCCTCGGTCGAGAACTCGCGGCTCAGCGCCAGGCGCTTGATGGCGACCTGCCGGCCGGTGGAGCGCTGCGTGGCCTTGTAGACGACGGCCATCGCGCCACGGCCCAGCTCGGGGCCGAGGGCGTAGTCCTGCAGCCCGGCGGGGCCGCTGTATTGGCTGGTGGCTGGCGCGTCGGGCGGCGGGTCGCCGGGGAGGGCCGACGGCGCATCCGTCGTGGTGTCAGTCGCACCGGCCACGCGGCCGACCAGTCGCTGCCAGAAGCCGCCGGATTTGCCGCTGCTTGCCATGCGGCCGATCTTAGGGCGAGTCGCGGCCGCTCCGGCGCCCGAGTGCCAGGCCGAGCGCGACAACGAGGATGGCAGCGCTGAGGCTGACGGCGTAGTCCAGCCCCTGCAGATGGGTCTCGAACCAGTCGCTGACGGCGGTGTCGCTGGTGGCCATCTCGCCAGCGACGAAGCCCAGCAGGGCCGCGCCCAGCGTGATGATGGCGGGGAAGCGCTGCATCAGCTTCATCAGCAGTGTGCTGCCAAAGATGATCAGCGGAATCGACAGGCCCAGGCCGACGATCAGCAGCGGCAGGCGCAGCGGTGGCGGCGCGCTGTTGGCGGCGCCGGCGACGGCGATGACGTTGTCCAGGCTCATCACGAGGTCGGCGACGAGGATGGTGCGCACCGCGGCCCACAGGCTGGGATGGGCGTGCACGTCGGCGTCGGCGTCGTTGTCCGCCAGCAGCCGCGCGCCGATCCACAGCAGCAGCACCGCACCGACCAGCTTCAGCCAAGGCAGCTGCAGCAGCTGCACCGCGAACAGTGTCAGTACCACCCGCAACAGGATGGCGGCGGCACTGCCGAGCACGATCGCCCGTCGCTGCTGCGCGGCTGGGAGATTGCGCGAGGCCAGTGCAATGACCACGGCGTTATCGCCCGACAGCAGCACATTGACCCAAACGATCTTCAGCAACGCAATCAGGAAGGCAGCGCTCAGCAGGTCCATGGTGTGACGACAAAAAAGCCGCCGGGCGGGTGGCCGGCGGCTTGTTGGCGGGCGAGGGCCGGCTTACAGCAGTCCCTTGAGCAGCTTGCCCATTTCCGAGGGGTTGCGGGTGATGGTGAAGCCGCACTCTTCCATGATCGCGAGCTTGGCATCCGCCGTGTCGGCACCGCCGGAGATCAGCGCGCCGGCGTGGCCCATGCGCTTGCCCGGAGGGGCGGTGACGCCGGCGATGAAGCCGACGATGGGCTTCTTCATGTTGGCCTTGCACCAGCGAGCGGCTTCGGCCTCGTCCGGGCCGCCGATCTCGCCGATCATGATGACGGCGTCGGTGTCCGGGTCGTCGTTGAAGGCCTTCATGACGTCGATGTGCTTGAGGCCGTTGATCGGGTCGCCACCGATGCCGACGGCCGACGACTGGCCGATGCCCAGCTCGGTCAGCTGCGCGACCGCTTCATAGGTCAGCGTGCCGGAGCGCGAGACGACGCCGACACGGCCCTTGCGGTGAATGTGGCCGGGCATGATGCCGATCTTGATTTCTTCCGGCGTGATCAGGCCCGGGCAGTTGGGGCCGAGCAGCAGGGTGCGCTTGCCGCCGGCGGCTTCCTTGGCCTTCATCTTGTTGCGCACTTCCAGCATGTCCCGAACCGGGATGCCTTCGGTGATGCAGATCGCCAGGTCCAGGTCGGCCTCGACGGCTTCCCAGATGGCGGCGGCAGCACCCGCGGGCGGCACGTAGATGACTGAGACGGTGGCGCCGGTCTGCGAGGCGGCTTCCTTGACGGTGGCGTAGATGGGAATGTCGGCGAACTTCTCGCCGGCCTTCTTGGGGTTCACGCCCGCGACGAAAGCGTTCTTGCCATTGGCATAGGCCTGGCAGCCCAGGGTGTGGAACTGGCCGGTCTTGCCGGTGATGCCCTGGGTGATGACCTTGGTGTCTTTGTTGATGTAGATGCTCATGT
>RXJV01000165.1:20406-20873 GCA_003963075.1 Burkholderiales bacterium | reverse complement strand
GCCGGCGGCAAAGACCAGCTTTTTCGAACCGGAGCCGGGTCCGTTATCGATCTGAATCGCCCCCTTGAGGTATGCCATCCGAGCGGAGCGGCTGTTGATCGGCCGATCGCTTCTGCACGGCGGAGGATGGGAGGCCTATTGCCAAGCGCCTGTCGAGGAGGAGGAACGCCTTCTCGATGGCTTCATAACCCTCGGAACCGTCATGCGCCGTCTGACACCACCGGGCATTACTTCCTCGGGAAGAAGCGAGTCAGGTCTTTGCGCTGGAGCTCAAGAATCAGCTTGACGAGTCGTCGTTGGACGGAAAGCGACTTGCCCCGCATGGAGCTTCATCGATCGATCATTCCGAAGATCATGCTGTCTCAATTTTCAGCCTCGCGGCTTTGTCCGTCGCAAGCCAAGCTTCGAGTTCGTTCGAGAAGTATACGGCGCGTTTACCGATCTTCTCGAAAGGAGGATTGCTCGGA
>RXJV01000165.1:19235-20356 GCA_003963075.1 Burkholderiales bacterium | reverse complement strand
CCGTCGTCAGATGATTTGAGACGAGTCGGGAAGCTCAGGAACGGAGGCTCTGGTCCATCTGGATTGAGAGGTTAGGCAGCCTGCGCGTGATGGCGCAAGCGGCGGTCCATGAGGGTCTGGCGTTTGATCTGCGCCCGTTCACGCAAGATGGCCTCTCCGCGACCGAAGTAGACGTCGGCAGGGGTGAGGTTGCCCAGGCTCTCGTGAGCCCGAACATGGTTGTAGTGCTCCACGAAGGCGGCCACACGCGCCTCGAGTTCGCCGGGCAGGTAGGCATGTTCGAGCAGGATGCGGTTCTTGAGCGTCTGGTGCCAGCGCTCGATCTTGCCCTGCGTCTGAGGATGGCGGGGCGCACCGCGGATGTGGGTCATGCCCCGGCTGCCGAGCCAGTCAGCCAAGTCACCCGCGACGTAGCTCGATCCGTTGTCGGTGAGCAGCCGTGGCCGATGCACCACCTGCACCTGATCGAGGCCAGCGGCGGTCAGCGCCAAGTCGAGCGTGGCGGTGACGTCGCCGACCTGCATCGTCGTGCACAGCTTCCACGCCACGATGTAGCGCGAGAAGTCGTCGAGCACCGTCGAGAGATAGTACCAGCCCCAGCCAATCACCTTCAGGTAGGTGAAGTCCGTCTGCCAGAGCTGGTTGGGCGCGGTGGTCTTGTCGCGGAACTCATCGGCGGCTTTGACGACGATGTAGGCCGGGCTGGTGATCAGGTCCTGGGCCTTGAGCAGGCGGTAGACGGTGGCCTCCGAGACGAAGTAGCGCCGCTCGTCAGTGAAGCGCACCGCCAACTCGCGGGGGCTGAGCTCCGGCGCCTCCAGCGCGAGGGCGACGATCTGATCGCGAACCTCGGCGGGCAACCGGTTCCAGACCCGGCTGGGTCGGGACGGGCGATCCGCCAATGCCTCGGGGCCGCCGCGCTGAAAAGCGTCGTACCAGCGGTAGAACGTCGCCCGGGTGATGCCGAGCTTCTCCAGGGTGGCGCACACCGGCAGATGGGATTGCTCGACCAGCCGGATGATCTCCAGCTTCTCAGAGGCCGGGTACCTCATGCCTCGTCGCCCCCAGCCCCGGTCATACTTTTTTTGAGCAGGCGGTTCTCCAGGACGAGATCGGCCACG
>RXJV01000165.1:0-19185 GCA_003963075.1 Burkholderiales bacterium | reverse complement strand
GTCTGTTTCATCTTCGCTCCTGGGGGCTACGATGAACCAGCCATCCTCTGTTCGTGAAGAGCCTCAATCTGTCTCAGGGGTGCTGACGGCGGACAGTCGGCGCCGGTCTCGCCGACCGTGGTCGAGAGGACCTTGATAATCCAGAACACCGCCGTGATCGCGGGGACCTTGTTGGCCATCACCCCTGGCCGCGCTGAGGCGGCGTGCGGTACGAGGGGGAGTTCAGCACCGGGCAGTGAGGCGGGCATCGGGCGGGCTCCAGACGGCTTCGTCCGATGCACTCTGGCGGATTGCGGATTGGGTTACGTCGACCGGAAGATTGCCGTTTCCCAATCTTTTGCGGATACTCCGAACCTCTCGCTCTGGCGTCAGCAGGCGTGAGGGTTGCCGTTGACTGGTGTTGATCGGCCCTCACCCGCAACGACGCTCGACTATACAAAACCGTAATTTCACCGCGCCTCCGGATAGCGCTACGGTCATGCTTCCGCGCCGCGGGTTCGAGTGAGACGTCCGCCGACCATGAGGGTACGCAGATCAGGCGTGGCTCCGAGCCAAGCCACCGTGTCCCGACGCAAGGCGTTTCGGCTGCCGTGCGGTAACCGAACGCGTCTGACGCAGGTTGATGCACGTTTCCAGATCCTGCCCCGGTCCGGACGAAGCCCCGCTTGAGGCTCGCGAGCGGCCGGTCCGCCAAACCTGACAGCTGCGCAGTCAGGAGGTCCGGGTTTTGGAGACGCTTACATGCTGGATTTGATGGCACGCTGGGGCATGAGGGCCCGGCATCCAGCTTTGCGGCCGACCGTCTGCGCGCTCCTCCTGTCCACATTCGCCACGATAGGAGGATGCTCGACGACCCGGTACTACGACGCGGCATCGCGTGACAGCTCCGAACTCGAACGCGTGAACCGCGCCGTCTTCGCGTTCAACGAGGATTTCGATCGACAGGTGGTTGAGCCGGTGGCGCAGCAGTACGTCAGCCACGTACCCAATGACCTGCGCAAAGGCATCAGCGGCTTCGTCTACAATCTCAATGAGCCTATCTACGCGGTCAACTTCCTGCTCCAAGGGCACATCGATCAATCGATCGACGCGACCGGACGATTTGTTCTGAATACATCGCTCGGGCTGTTCGGTTTCGTGGATTACGCCGCGATGATCGGTCTCGCTCCGAAGCGGACGAGCTTCGATCTGACGCTCGCGGATTGGGGCATACCATCCGGTGAATACATCGTTCTCCCGATACTCGGGCCGTCCTCGCCCAGGAAGGTCTTCGCCGATGTCGGCGAGGGCGTCCTCGACCCACTCAACGCGATACCGGCCTTGAACGGCGGGGCCACAGTCGCGGCGCGCGCGATCGCGACCGGTGGGCTGAGGCGCGTCGAGGTCGCCAACGATCTGCGAGCTCTGCGTGAGGACTCGCTCGACCTCTACGCCCGGATGAAGAGCCTCTACCTGCAACAGTACTCCAAACCGGCGCTAATCGGACAGGATCTGGGAGACGCGCAGTGATCGACAGCACGACATTAAGGTCGAAACGAAGGATCGCGGCGCTGCTGTTCGTGATCACCATGGCGAGCGGCAGCGCGGTGCCGGCCCGCAGCGACGATGCTGCGACAGGGGTGATCAGGCGGTTCTACGACGGGATGATCGCGGTGATGCGCTCCGGACAGGCGACGCGAGCGCGGTTCGATCAGCTCAAGCCCGTGATGATGCGCACCTTCGATGTGCCGGTGATGGCGCAAAGGGTCCTGGGCTCGCATTGGAGCACACTGTCGCCCGAGGCCAGGAAGCGGTTTCAGGCCGCCTACGCCGACTTCATCGTCGCGACCTACGCGAGCAAGCTCGACACCTATTCCGGCGAGCGCTTCGACGTGGATCCGTCGACGCAGCCGCAGGGCAACGGCACTCTGGTGTACACGAAGATCGTGGACGGGGACGGAGTGGGACACGCCGTCAACTACATCGTCGGCCGGGACGGCAAGGTCTTCGACACGTACTTTGACGGCACGATCAGCGATGTCGCTGCGCGGCGCTCGGAGTTTACCGGTCTGCTCCAGAGGTCAGGACCGGACCAACTCATTCAATCTTTGACGGATCGGACTCGCAAACTGCTCGAACGATGACGTGGCGGCCGACCGAGACGTCGTCGGACACGCCGCTTCGTCGTATCCACCGCAACACCTCCGGCCGCGTTTGTGTGCCGTTCGGATTGCTGGAGTTCGAGTACAGCGAACAGTCGCTGGCGGTGACCTGCGCTCCATTCTCCAAGTCGAATGTTGCAGGTGCCGCAGGGTCGAGGGTGAGCATGCAAAGGCGCATCTTGCCCACGACGTTGGCCTTCGACTGGAGCGCGATATAGGCCGAGCGCACGCCGATGAAGGGCCCGAACGCGAACTTGAAGTCCTTCGAGGCGGTGGCGAGAACGCTGCTCATGTCGGCTGGCACCGTGACCTGCACGGTCAAGAGTCGGTCGGGGGGGATGGTGCGTTGACGCGCAGGGTTTGCTCGGTGACGCCGCTGGGGGCTGGTGTCGCCGAGGCCGGCTTTGAGCGTGTTGCCCCCGGCGAGAACGGCCATGTCGAGCGCGTTCTGGACCTGACTGCGCCGCGCGGACAGCCTAGCGTAATCGATCCCGCCGCCAGCCAGTCCGATCAAGACCGTGGAGCTGAGGGCGAAGATGACGGCGACCCCGCCCTGCCGATTGGTCCAGAGCCTATGCCGGCCCGTGCGGATCGTGAGGGGCTCCAGATGGCTTCGTCCGATGCATCCTGGTGGGCCGCGGATTGGGTTACGTCGACCGGAAGATTGCCGTTTCCCAACCTTCCGCAGATGTCCCAAACGCCCGCTGCGCCGGCGGAAGATCTAAAGGCTGCCGTTCCTGAACATCGTTGAAACCACGTCCGTGACGGTATTTCACTATACAAAATCGTAATTTTCCCGGCCCTCCGAACAGCGCTACGGTCAAGCCTTCGCACCGCGGGTACGATTAAGATGTACGCCGACCATGAGGGTACGTAGATTAGGCATAGCTCCGAGGCCATGTGCCGATCGAAGACGTGGCAGCTGACGTGCGGGGACCAAACGCGTCCGACTCGGCGTGGAGCATGTGTCCGGATCCTGTCTCGGCCCGGTCGAGACGTAGGCCCGCTGAATGCTCGCGAGCGGCCAGTCGGCCAGACCTGACGGCTGCGCAGAAGGCCTGGGTTCTGGAGACTCTTAGATGCTGGCATTGATGGCACGCCGGGGCTCGACGTCCCGGCATCCCACCTTGTGGCCGACGCTGCGCCGTATGCGCTGTGCTCAAGGATCGGAACGAGCGATCTCTCGCAAAGAGGCAACATCTGACCGACCAAATCGGCGATGAGACAGTCGCTCGTGTTCAATCTCTCAAAGCTGAAATATCCCGTCCTGTTCGACGTCCCCGTATTGAGCCAGCTGGTCGGCTTGCGGGGTATCTTCGCGCGAGCTTCGCATATCTGGCCTCCCACGCTACCGATCCAGGCGCACTTTCTGAGCTTCGATCCGCCGATTTTCTGTGGCCAGCCGAGCCCGAAGCCTTTCGGTGCGGCGCATTATTTCGCGACGCGCTTTCCGGACGAGCCCTTCATCTTCCTGTACCCCATCACAATGAGCCTCGAGCGTCCGATCTACGCGCTCTCGTTTGCGGCTCAATATCGTCGGTTTCGTAAGGCGCACCCCCGTGCGCGCCTCATCGTCATGGCCAACACGAAGGGGGAAGAGCAGCTGCTGCGCGGGCTTGGGGTCGTTGTACACCTCGCGCCGCAGAACATGTTTGTCGATGAGAGCATGTGCTACCCAATCCCTGGCAGAGAACGGCGCTACGACGCCATCTACAATGCCACGCTTGCCCCGATGAAGCGGCACGAGTTGGCGCGCCTGCTTCCGAGCTGCGCCTACGTAACGAAGCTCTTCGATCATTGGCCCTCGCGGCTGAAGCGAGAGCAACGGAACGAATTCGTGCGTGCGCTGCCGCGCGGTCATGCCATCATCAACGACATCAACGAAGACGGCTTCGCTCCAATGGACCACGTTCAAGTGAACGAGGCGATGGCTTCGGCCCATGTGGGACTATGTCTCTCGAAGCTCGAAGGCGCCATGTACGCGAGCATTGAGTATCTTCTGGCAGGCTTGCCGGTTGTATCGACGCGCAGCAAAGGTGGGCGGGACGTGTTCTTCCATCCCGAAACGACCTTGATCGTCGACGACAATCCTCGCGCTGTTCAAGAGGGAGTGGCTGCGATGAAGGCGCGGGCTCTGCCCCCCGAGTACGTCCGCGCAACCACCTTGCGGCTGATGACAGCTGAACGAGAGCGCTTCAACATATTTATCGACCAGCTGCGCGGCCATCAAATCGCGCGGCCAGACGACCGCTGGTCCTTTTCTTACTATCCAAAGCTTCGCAAGGTTGCGTCGCTTTCTAATTTTGAAGATCAGTTTACGTCATCCAGGCGCGCTGCAGCGATCCATAAACCGAACGCGACTTAATAGTCGCGAGCGGAGACTCTATCCGTGAAATTATCAAGATTACTTTGCCTTCGTGGCTTCCTCAACGAAGCAGCGGATGGCGCAGAAGTTACAGTTAGTGGAGACGCCAGACGCGGGGGTTCGTGACGACAACGGCCAGAACATAAAAGGCCACGCCAAGCGGGGTACCGTAGGCGATGACAACGACTCCGATCGCGATCCAAGCAACGAGCAGAGCGGCCATCATCACAAGCGCGACGGGGTTCACGATCCTCTCCTCTGGATCCTCTCGGTGCCGCACGAAGATCTTGCCAGTAAGCGAGTCTATGGGGTGTAGCGGATCTCCTCAACGATGGCCCTCTCGCCTCAGGTTGTCGAGACCGTACCTCGCAACTAAGGTCAAGTATGTCGCAAACACGATCACTCTGAGTCCGCTTGCCGTTTCGATGAACCGGCGGCATTGCTCCTCAGCGACCAGCTTCTCCACACAGCGATCACGGTGCGCCGGTGTGTGCCTGTCTTGCCGCTGTCATCAGCATTTTGGACAGTCCCTTCGCGGGCAGACTACGGTCCATTGTTGTTTGACCCTGTCGCGCACCGCTGAGTTGGTCGGAGCTCGACGCGCGACCCCTGCCGTCAGAAATGCTATATGACCGGACGCCACCGCCGAATGGGCCAGCAGGCGGTTTGGGACGTCATTTGACCAGTCCGAGCACGATAAAATTTCGTGTTCAACGACGCATTGTCGTCAAAACAAATGTTTTCTTATGATCGGAAGTTACGCGGTGCCATCATCGCGGATCATGCAACGGCAACATAACATTGAGTCTGGCGCCGCCGACCGCATTTCGACGCGCTGTGATCATCCCACGATGCGCATCGATGATCTGCTTTGCAATCGCGAGGCCGAGGCCTGTTCCTCCATGTTCGCGGCTGCGCGATGCATCCGCGCGATAGAAGGGCGTGAAGATTGCGGCCCGGTCAACGGAACGGTCGGCACCGATCATGGAACCGGGACATTGGCCTTCTTAACGGGCAGCGCGATACGCGGTGGTCGAGTAATCACGGACTGGCCAGGGCTCTCGCTCAAGGCGCTTCATGAGGGGCGAGATCTGAAGCGGACCACCGATGTCAGGGCGGTGGCGAAAGGCATTGCGACCGATCTCTTCGGCGTGTCGGCGCAGGTGTTGGCACGTGATGTGTTCCAGACACAGATGCAGTGCGACCGCTCGGTGGCTTGATTGCGTGATTATAAATCATTCTTCGTTTCCAGCACTTAAATCATCGTCGACCGAGATAATATTCTTTAAAATAACGTTATAAAAATGCCTTACACAAATAAATCGTTCTGAAATACACATCAATTGTGAGCTTAAAAATCCGCTGAAAATGCATGAACTTAAACGTTTCTATCCTGTGGGCGACTCTGATAATCTGTTTCAATTTCGAGTTTCGCAGCGAAATCCGTGGTGAGCCGACATTTCTGGACTGCCGAGAAGTTGACACCTTTGCTTGTGCTACCACCTGCAAAACACGAACAAGGTGACCCTCATGCAGCTTCACGGTGCTCGACGTGCTGCCCAGCCCGTTGAGGAATGACGAGGACGAAAACGATCATGACCAAGGCGAGCGCGCCGGAGATCGTGATGTCGTTGATGCCAAGGCCGCCAGCAGCCAGCGGCTTGTCGAGAGAATTGGCCAAGGTGGCCCCGAGCGGACGCGTCAGGATGAACGCGGCCCAGAACAGCAAGGGCCGAGACACATTCGTGAGGTAGTAGAGCGTTGCGGTGACGGCCAGAGCGGCGGCGATCACCAACGCACTGCCGTTGTAGCCAAGCCCCGTGCTATCGGCCATCCAGTCGCCGAGCGCCGTCCCGAGCGTTTGCGAGAACATGATGGCAGCCCAGTAGAAGCCCTCGGTCTTGCGCGACCGGACGGTTTCGACAGCGATGGTCCCGAGCGTGCGCTTCCACAGGACGAGGGTGAGCACCACGAGTGAGAACAGCAGCAGCGACCCACCGAGGTAGCCGATGCCGAGCGAGCGGTCGCAGAAGTCAGCCAGCGTCGTTCCAGCGAGCGTCGTCGCCGTGATCACCGCCCAGTAAAGCGCCGAATGGAAACGGTCGGCCCGGATTTGGGCGGTCAGGAGCACCACCAAGGCGCTCGCGAAGATGGCTGTACCGGTGAGATAGCCGAGCCCCAGCGTCAGCGTGACAGCGTTGCCGCCGACCTCGCCGAGGGTCGTGGCGACGATCTTGATGACCCAGAACCCGAGGGTGACCGCAGGCACCTTGCTCAGGGCCGCCCTGTTCTCCGCATCCATCATGCTCAATTCCTTCGACAGCGTGGTGCCTGCAACTCATCCCGAACGGTGAGGCCCTACCCCGGCGCGTGGCGGTGCAGGCTGAGCCTGGACTTGGAGACACGAGCGAGGGGATGTAGCCCAGGGAGCCGTCGCTCACGATGTTATGAGATGCAGCAGCCCGGCCCTATCCGCATTGCCGGAAGCCGACCTCTTCACCGTCCGCGGAGGATTGTGAGTGGCCGGATGGGCGACGTCCACTTCAATAAGTTCGCCGCTTAGAAGCAGACCGGCTCGAGATCACCCGATCTAGTCGTATGCCGCTGCCTTTCGTTGGACCGAGGCGAACCTTCCTCGGTCGCACGATGGATCGCGCGGCCGCAGATTATCACGGCGCGCCTCGTTCCGTAAGCTGCCCTTACGTGAAAAGGATCGGACGCTGTTGGCGAATTCGGGATTGTAGCTTCGTCTGCTGCTTGAGGGCGGCCCCGTAGCGCTGGGCCGCGAGGGCAAGTAACAGTACCGAATTTGCGCTGTCATAAGACTGTCATGTAGTTTTCCGTCGAGCCGCCATCCCGCGGCGCCATCGCCGGGAGGCGAATATGGCATCGATCGAGATCATCGCAGCGACGCTTTGGACCCTCGTGAAGCCAGGGATGAAGCCGAAGGAATTGTGTGCCGCTGTGCGAGAGCAGCATCCCGAAGCGAGCAAAAAGGAGATCGTCCGGGCCGCGTTCTACGCACTGACGGAAAGTCCGCTCTCAGGCAGCCAAGCTCTGGCTGACCTCCACAACTTTGCTCTCATGGAGCGGGGCCAGGATGATGGCGCTGATACCGACGCAACGGTCGGCCCGCACCGGAAGAAGAACCGGGGCACTGAAAGACACAGCGATCACGTTGCTTCCAGAAGCTCATAGCCACGACGAGCACTGCCTTCCAAAAAGTCTGATCATGCCGCTGAAGGGGCGCGATAGGATCATCGCGGATAGTGTATTAGCCAGCAAAGTATTAATTCAGTAAATTAGCTCTATCTCGCTCTCCGAATGGGCCCTATATAGGCGCGACGGAGGGATTTATTATGAGCCAGCGAATGAATCGTTCCGACGAATACTGGAATAATCTTGAGACTATCGTCACATCGAAGGTACATAGTGCATGCAAACGAGGAACAGGTTCACAAGCCTCTCTGATCGCATACCTTCGCAATCTGGAAGAGATGGCCCGTGCCGAGTGCGACCGGCGGCAAACCATCCAAATCATCGCCTCGGCGCGCAGCGTGCTGGGGGATCGGAAAAGGATCGGACCGGACGATGGACCGTTCGCTCATACCAGCGGCCTATAAGGTAGGGACCGTCGACATCATCACGTCCCAAAAAGATCTTCCGCTACGCTGACGGCGCAGCGTTGGCGTGCATAGCATCGAGGTCCGTGCCAAGATCGACCACCGGGGCTTGCGAAGCGAAGTTCGCGGGTACCTGGGGCCTTATCGACCTCGCCGAGGCGGACGGCGTCGCTGCACGTGCACTGAAGCGCTGTTCGTCCTGCCACGGACCGGTGGTGAACAACGGTTCAAGACCATCGGCCATACAACACTGTCGGCACAGAGCTGAGTAAGTACGGATATTTTTCCAGAAACTACCGTATATAAACGAGATCTTCGATTGCGCAGCTGCCTACGCGTAATTACCCACCCCCTCATAAATTTCGAATGGCCAATTGCGTCAGCGGGTTGGCGTGTGACTCAAATTTCCCGCTCGTGAGGGTCCGGAGCCTTTGAAAGCAGAATTTCGGGAAAAAACAGTAAATAGGCGAAATTTGCTATGATGGACTCGGTGTGGCCACAGTAACTACTGGTAATGTCGCTGCAATTACTATAAACGCCGGAACCGCGAAAGTCGCGCCTAACACATTGATCTCACAGGGTAAATCCCGCTCCAGGGCGGGGGTGAGTAATAACCGGCGGGGGGCCAACACCATCGCCGCACGGTCTCAGGCTGCGCGCACTCGATCGAGGAAGGTCGCGATCGCACTTTGCAAGGCGTGGGAGCCCTGGCTCACCTGCGTGGCGTTCGCCCGAACCGCGCCGGCTTGGCTCTCGCTGGACGCGGCTGCCGCTCGCACCGTGCCGATGCTCTCGGCGACGGTCTGAGCCTCCGCGGCCGCACTCGCGATGGCGCGCGCGATCTCCTGGCTGGCCTTGCCCTGGTCGTCGGCGGAAGCGGCGACGGCCGCAGCGATCTCGCTCATCTGCGCGATCGTCCGTGCGATCGCGCCGATCGCGCCCGTGGTGCTGTGCGCCGCGGCCTGGATCGCATCGACCTGACCCACGATCCGGTCGGTCGCCAAAGCCGTCTGACCCGCGAGAGCCTTCACCTCGGCCGCGACCACCGCAAAACCGCGTCCAGCTTCTCCGGCCCGCGCCGCCTCGATCGTGGCGTTGAGCGCGAGCAGGTTCGTCTGACTGGCGACCGTGCGGATCAACGTCACCACGGCGCCGATTTCCGCGGCGGCTCGCGTCAGCTCGATCACCGTCGCCTCCAAACCGTGCGTGTCGGCCAATGCGACCGTGGCGATCTCGCTGGTGTGCTGGACGCGCTGCTCGATCTCGAAGGCCGAGCTCGACAGCTCCTCGGCGGCGCTGGCGATGCTGTTGACCACGTCGGCCGACTGCTCGGACGCCTTGGCGACCACCTCTGTCCGGGCCGTCGTGTCGCCTGCCACGCCCGACAGCAGATCCGCGGCCGTCTCCATCGCCTCGGCCGAGCATGCGAGGGCCGCCACCGCAGTTTCGGTCTCGGCCTTGAAGGTGCGCGTCGCGTCGGCCAGCGCCTCTGCGCGGGCGATGTCGCGAGCGGCTCGTTCCTGTGCATGGGCATCGAGGGCCTGCTTCTCGATCAGGGAGGCCCGGAAGCCCTCGATGGCCCGCGCCATCTCGCCGACCTCGTCGCGGCGCGCCGTGAACGGGACGACGCTATGAAGCTGATCGCCGCCGAGCGCCTGCATCGTGTTCTTCAGCCGCTGCAACGGACCCTGGATCTGAGTCCGGACGATCCAGAATGCCACCAGCAGCGCGATGCCGAGTGCCGCGGCGGGCACGACCATCAGGGTCAGGTTGGCGCGGTGCTGCGCCTGCGCGGCGGCGACGCGCTGCGTGTCCAGGCGCGCTAGCACGTCTCGGCCCAGGGCGTTGATCTGCACGACCATCTGCTCGCGGTTCTTGACGGTCGCTTCGTCGCTCGCCTGGATGAGCGCGGCCTTCGGAGAGATCGTCAGGCCCATCTCGGCCGTGTCGCGCTGGTAGGCGACGAATTCGGTGAGACCCAGCTCGAGTTTGCGTTTGCGCTCGGGCGAGAGCTGCGCGTCCAATGCCGCGAAGAAGGGGGTACGCGCGTGCTCGACCTCGGTGAGGGCGGCCTGAAGCGAGGCCAATCGGCCTTTGGCCTCGTTGGTATCATCGGCGGTGTAGAGGGCTGTCGCCTGCACGACGGCGTGCTCGATCGCCTGAGCGAGGCTGCGCGCCTGCAGTCCGGCGCTCCAGATGGCGTCTATCTCGTCGCCGCGGCGCTGGGCCTCGCGTCCCTGCTCGATCGCGAAGGCGGAGATGCCGATGGCGACGATGGCCAAAACACCGATGACGGTGGCGAGCTTGCGCCCAAGGGTCATACGCATAGAAAGACAGGGTCCAGGAACGGTTGAGTAAGACCTTCTATCGCATTCGGACTTGCGGAGGGGTTAAAGGTAGCCGACTTTATTCTTGCGCAACTTTCGTTACGATGAGATCCACAATGCGTGCTCTGAAATTTCGATCCGAATAAGGTGCGGCTCAACGATACATTCAAACCCTGTCGACAGGCTGCGGGTCTTGCTCCAAACTGTGAGCTGCACCCCAAGGGTGTTTCTCAACGCGACTCAGGCGCCTCGGTGACGGGCCACCTTTTCGTTGGTCGGTAAGGTGGGCCACGATCCTGATTGCAGCAAGTTTCTCTATTTAAAAACGTACGTATTCATCAAACTGTCTTAATCGCGCTGCAGCCGTCTGTTGCTCGTCGGCAACAGACCCGTCGTGATCATCCGTGTACGGAAGCGTCAGTTCGTTCCAGAGACCACGAACCCACTTGCGGCGCACTCATCAGGGAGTGCGCCGCTATTTTAATAGCTTTTCTCCACGACGTATTATCGAGCCAAGCCAGGTTGCTCGACGACCGCTTCTCGACGCGCCGCCGACGGCGCCTGCGTAACGCCTCGCCTGTATCATCAACCTGTCATTTGATCAGGCTCTATCTCCTGCCCCCGCGGCGTAGAGATCGTATCCCGAACGCCTGAGGTTCAAACCGACAGCCGGTCACGTGGCCGGTGATGGTAAGGAGAGACGCATGAAGTCCTTGTCATACCTACTGGCTATCGGCCTCGCGACGGCTCAGATGGCGTCTGCGGCGCTCGCCGCCGACATCACGGGTGCCGGTGCTACCTTCCCGTTCCCGGTCTACTCGAAGTGGGCCGAGGCCTACCGGAAGGAGACGGGCTCGGGCCTGAACTACCAGTCGATCGGCTCCGGCGGCGGGATCAAGCAGATCCAGGCCAAGACGGTCGATTTCGGCGCTACCGACGCGCCGTTGAAGGGCGAGCAGCTCGCCAAGGACGGCCTCGTCCAGTTCCCGACCGTGATGGGCGGCGTCGTCCCAGTGGTGAACATCCCCGGCGTCGAGCCGGGCAAGCTCAAGCTCACCGGTGATGTGCTCGCCGACATCTACGCCGGCAAGATCATGAAGTGGACCGATCCGCGGATCACCAAGCTCAACGACGGGCTCAAGCTGCCCGAGACGAACATCACCCCGGTCTACCGCTCGGACGCCTCGGGCACGACCAACATCTTCACCACCTACCTGTCGCAGGTCTCCGAGCCCTGGAAGAAGGAATACGGCGCGGCGACGACGATCTCCTGGCCGGTGGGCCAGGGCGGCAAGGGCAACGAGGGCGTGACTGCCACCGTGAAGCAGGTGCCGAACGCCATCGGCTACGTCGAGTCAGCCTACGCCAAGCAGAACAAGCTCTCCTATGCCCTGCTGCAGAACAAGGCCGGCAAGTACCCCCAGCCCGACGACAAGGCCTTCCAGGCTGCGGCCGGAAGCGCCGACTGGAAGTCAGCCCCGGGCTTCGGCATCTCGCTGACCAACCAGCCGGGCGACGACGCGTGGCCGATCACCGCCGCGACCTTCATCCTGGTCCACAAGGAACCCGCCGACTCGGCCAAGGCCGCGGATACGCTCAAGTTCTTCGATTGGGCCTACAAGAACGGCGATAAGCTTGCCTCCGACCTCGACTACGTGCCGCTGCCCGACAACGTCGTCGAGCTGATCCACCAGGAGTGGAAGGACGTGAAGAGCAAGGACGGTAAGCCAGTGTTCTAAAGTTTGAGGCTTGGGGCGATCTCGGTTTTGAGTAATGGATCGCCCCATGAGCTCTCAAGATCTAGCCCGGAAGCTGGGCTGATAATAACTGTTACTGATCAGTACCCGTGCACTCAGGGCGCCTGTCGCAAACGCGAATGGGCCTATGTTCATGGGTCATCAGCCATACCCGCCGAGCTTGTCGCCTTCGCGTCGGAGCCGGCCCATGACCGTTCAAGCTATCGCCACCAAGCTGAAGCAGCGCGCCAAGGCCGACTCTAGGGGTTAGCACTTCGAAGCGGCGCTGATCGTCCAGGCCGTGTCCTGGTACCTACGCTACCCGCTCAGCTATCGCGACATCAAGGAGCTGTTCCTGAAACGCGGTCTTGAGGTGGGCCAGGACGAAACCTAACCGCTGTGAATGACAAAAAAGGCCGCTCCGGAAAGAGCGGCCCGAAGTCTAGGGAGGAAACGCCCAAGAAGGGCGCAGCACGCATGCGTATCGCGCTGCGCTGCATCAATCCGTTGTGCACCGCATGGTTCCAAGAATGGTGCCGCGCGATACAAGGCCCCACCGACCCAGCCCGTGAGATTGGGGGGCATAGAAGGGCTGGGCCGATGGGTGTCCCTTGGGAGGACAACCTATGTTGCGATGCGCAACCCAGTCCGTCAAAGCCCTAGAACGAGTAAGGGGTACGCCGCGGTGTCGCGGGCGTGGGCTTCTGCGATCCTCGTATTCGATAAGTCCGCCAGGCGACATCCGAGCGTCACGGCGGTATGCATCTCGTACTGCACCGTGAATGTAGGATCAAAACCATGAGTAAGAGTGCGAAAAAGACCGACGACGATCATGCGAGCGCGCTAGAGCAAGAGACCGATAAAGTCTCAGGCAAGATTGATGATGTGTTCCAGAAGCTCGCCAAGAAGCTCCGTGCCAAGGCTGAACACGCTAAAGGTAAAATTGATATGACGCAAAACAAGACGAAGCGCGCGATCCAGCTACGCCGCTTTGAATTGTACGCAGATGCCGCGAACCACCTTGAGGATCGGCTGGCCCACCGTAGCGATGTTCCTGACAACGGCAGCGACTAACCGATCTCTCGATTTATAACCTTGGGGTTGCATTAAACGCGTCGCTCATCGGAGTATGCGATCGGCCTACACCTGAATTGCGCGCAAGCTCCATAAGCTGCCCTTACGCGAATGGTTACGGACCACGCACGTCATCGACGGCAAAGTTCGTGCTGGCGGTCTCCATGTCGACCACCAGGCCGATGAACGTAGGCTCCCGGGGAACATCCAGATAACCGGCCATGGGCTCCAGTCGGGGCAGTACGCGGTAGCCACCCGGGCCTTTGAGCACGGCAGCCATGCTGTCGAGAGGCTGGTTCACATCCCTCGCCGTCCCGGGCCGGTTCCCTCTGGCCGTGATCCATCTTTGTCAGCACAGCGGATCTATCAACGCTGGATGAATGATGGGCGGAGACACCAACAGGCTATAGCCAATTGTTATTCTTGTGCCTGAATGTATGCGCGCTCGCGAGCGCTTTCTTTGGTTATCAAATTTTCGTTTTGCTTGATACGATCCAGCTCTTCAGCCGTAAAAAACTTAAGGCTAGATCCACGATGCGATTGCCGACTGACTTGACCGGTTAGCTCCTTGAAGCTCTTAGCCTCGCTCCGAGCAACGAAGAGATGTGTTTCGGCACGTGATCGCGTAAGAGCCACGTATGTGCTGGCATCTCGCCAATGGCTAGTGTGCAATACATACGTTTCATCCAAGGTTTTACCCTGCCCGCGATAGATCGTGCCGGCATAGCCAAGGTCGAATTGCGAAAACTCCCGCGCGTCGAATGTGACCCGGCGGCCCGCATCGGTCAGAACCGAGATCATATCGGCCTCGATGTGTTCGACGGTGGCCAATGCCCCGTTGAGGATACCGCGGCGCTTATCCGTACCGCGAAAGCTCAAGCGGTCGCCCGTTCCAAGGCGCACGGTGCCCTGCTCCGTCTCGAAGGTCTGCAGAGAGCCAACCCGCCCGCGCACCACTTCGACGGCCTGCAGCGCATCGTTCAGACGCTTCACCTCTTGGTTCGTGTAGCAGAACACGAACCGACGCCCGCGGGCGTCGACCGTGTCCTGGGTATAGCGGGCGACGAGGGCTGCGCGCGCCTGTTCCAACCCCGCTGACCAGTGAATCAGCCCGCGTTCGGCGTAGGCCTCCAGCGCATCGCGAAACCGGCCTTCCGAGAGCGCCCGGGCGGCGGCGCGAGCCCAGTGCCGCGTCTGGCGACGGACGGTCTGCAATTCGACGCTTCCCACAGCCCGCACTAGGTCGGTGAACAATCCGCCGCGCTCGATCGCCGGAAGCTGATGGTCGTCGCCGACGAGGCACAGCGTGGCTTTCGATGCCTCCGCGGCCTCCAGCAGCTCGCGATAGCGCTGCACATCGAGCATCGCAGCCTCGTCGACGGCAATGAGGGCGCCCCGTGGGATCTGGGCGTTGGCGTGCTCCGGCGCGTGAGCGCGATACCAGAGCAGCGAATGCACGGTCGCCGCCCGTTCAAATCCCGAGGCTCGCATATCGTCGGCGACAGCGTTGGTCGGTGCCAAGCCGATGACGGATCCGCCCTGGGCTTCCACCGCCGCTCGGATGGCGGACAGGACGGCCGATTTGCCGGTCCCCGCCCGCCCTTCGATCAACACCAGCCGGTGCCCCGACAGGGCATGTCGGACTGCTGCAGCCTGCTCCTCGTCGAGCCCGTGTCGCGTGATGGCGTCAGCGATGTGGGTTTCAGGCACGGCAGCCCCGGATCGGCGGCTCAGGCGCACGGCACGGGTCACGAGCCCCTGCTCCTCGGCACGGATGCCGAGTGTGGTGTAACCGACCACCGAGCGCGTCTCCGGCTCATGCAGAGCCACGATGTCGGGCGCCGCCAGCAATCGCTGGAGCGCTGTGTCGACGCCGTGCGGCAGCTGCTCGGCCAGTGCGTGCCGGATCTCGTTCTCGGTGGCGAACGACCGCGTTTTGAGCAGCTGGTCGAAGGCCGGGCGAGGATCCCGAGCGGCAGTGATGAGGTCGGATTCCTCGGCAGTCCCCTGAACAGAGGGCGCGAATTGCCGCTCTAGCTGGCCGGCCCGCGCCACCGCCACGGTCGGCACGGCATCGAGGTCGAGATCTCGAAGGCGTTCGCGGACGCGCGCGGTATCGGCGCCCGCGATGCGGCGGGCCAAACTGTGGACCGCACCGGATGCATCGACGATGACAAACTGGCGGCGGTTCCCCAGGGCCAGGACGATACCGGCCTCGTGAAGGGCAGCCACGAAGGCATTGCCCGTGTCAGCGGTATTCCAGAGGGCGGTGACCTGAGCGCTCAACGCCTCCAGGTCCGTATCGGTGCGCGCGGCTTGCTGCAGCTCCCACGTGCGCGGCGTCCGAGCTGGCCGCGGTACGCCATCGCGATCCGTGAAGGCGCCCTGCACAACCTCGTGTCCGAATTGCCGCTCCAGCGCCCGTGCGGCCTCCTCGTGGATCCGATAGTTGTGGCTGTCCGGGATCGCGCACATCCGCGCGGTATCGATGCGTGACCAGACGCAGTGGACGTGCGCGCGGCCTCCCTTCACGTGCATCACCACCGTGCGCGGCTGCCCGCTCAACCCGAGCCGCGTTTCGAGTTCGTCGACGGCGAGGAGCCACTGATCCCGTGTCAGATGTTCCTCGATCCGGGTGTTGAGAGCCGCGTGATAGAGCGGGCGCTTGCAGCGCGTCCCGGCAGCCACGGCTGCGAGCTCGGCAAGGGCGCCAGGAAGGTCGTCCGCGACCGTCCCACGGATCTGCACGACCTCCATGTGCTCGTTCGTGTCGAGCCGGCGCAGGTGAGCGACGAGTTCGCGAGCCGACCCGCGCGATTTGCCTTTGATGATCATCGGCGCGTCGACTTCAAGGCATCTGCAGCGGTGCATGCTTGAACCAGAGACCCGTCCGGTCCAGCACCGATGCCCCCGTCGGAGGCTTATGGTCGGCAATCCTATGCTCACCCACGTTCACGACGATGACGCCGACGTTCCAGAGGCTCAGGGTCTGAGCTTCGCGGTAGAAGAAATCCGCATGCTCCGGATCGGGAAACACAGCCCAGAACTGTGTGAAGAAGGTCGCCTCGGTAGCGACCTGCAGGACGCGCCTCATCACCAGCTCGCGCTGCGAGGGACCGGCGAGGGCATAGCAATCGATGCCGTCGACGCGCTGGATCCGACCTTGGTGGCGCGTGACCATCAGGAAATCCGGATTGGCATACCGCGATGGATGGCTCATCCGGCCGATGCTCCGACCGATTTCGAATTCAAAGAACGGCGTCGTCTGAAGTAGCTCCAGGGTCGTCTCTTGGAAGCGGCGCGCGGCGCGCTTGCCCGCCACCATCGGCGCGTAGCTTCTGGGCGCGTTCTCACGAAGGCGCTGATAGGTCGCGAGCAAATCCGGATAGCTTGGTCGGATCCATTCGCGCCGAAACACCTTGAGCGCGGTCTCGGGCTCGAAATTATGGATGCGCATGGCTGTCTCCAGATGCGAAAACCGCATGCTGGACAGGATCTCGGCATCCTTGAGCTGTCCCTCGGCGACCAGACGTCGGACGAACTGCGCGACGCGGGTCATGCGCCGGATCTGGTTCGTGGTGTAGCCTGAGCGATCGGCGGCGATCTGGACCCAGGGGCGCCCGTCCGAACCGCCGAGGCTCTGTGCCTCCAGGCTGAGCAAGGCATCGGCAACCTGGAGCCAGGGCACCTTCCGGGCGCGGGCTTCGGTCAGAAGAGTGAGCTGAGGCGGGTCGGTAACCATGGCATCGGGCGCTGGGTTGACGCAGAAGTTAGCACAGCAGTAAATTATAGGCGAGCGGTCTGGTACCGGCCTCGGCGTTGTCCGAGCGCCGGGACATCGAGGCCGCTTGGACCGATCACATAAATCTAATGCAGTGCTAATATGTGATCCTTCCTTCTCTCGCCTCCCAGCCAGAAAGCAGCCCATGCCCGATCCCGCCGAGAACCCCCCACCGCAGTTCGCCCCGGCCGACATCCTCACCTGGCTCTGCGACCGTCTCTCGCCAGTCCAGCAGCGCAGCATGCTGCGCGCGATGATCGCGCGTTCCAACGCGCTGCTGGAGCCCGGCGTCCCACCGGACCAGACGGCCACCCGCGTCCTGGAAATCACCCCCCAAAGTGGCGTGCCCTTCACCTTCGCGGTCGGCGTGCAGGTCCAGGACCGCGACGCGCTCCAAGCCGTGCAGCAGGGATCGATCAGCGGATCGCTCAGCATGAGGCCCGCGATCTGGCTCGATGCGACGGGCGAGGTGCCGATCGTCCACGTCGGCGCAGTCTGCCTGATCGCCGGACAGACCGTGGCCACGCTGGTGGCGAGTCCCGAGTGCCTGACGATCGAGATCGCGTCGCACGCCTTCGATCGCACCCTCGATCTGGATGAGATCGATGGCTAGCGGAGCCGGACGGTCGGGGCCTTCGCCCCGACCGTAACGCCAGGATCTGCATCCTCGCGAACGCGCGCATTCCCGATGGCCGGCACGGAAACCCGTCAGCGTCGCCACCTCCTGCAGATCCGGTTGACGGCGGAAGAGGCTGCCCGGATCGCGGATGCGGCTGATCGGGCCGGGCTGACCGCGGCCTCGTTCGCGCGTGAGCGTTTGCTCGAAGGCAGGCTCCCGCGCTCGGTCCGCCAACCTCCGGTCGATCGCACGCGGCTGGGCCAGCTCCTGGCTCTGGCGGGCCAGATCGCCGAAGATCTCCGCGGCTTGGTCCGGAGGCCGCTGGACCCGGGCCACAGACCGATCGACCCCGGTGCCATCGAAGCCTGTCTCGACACCCTTCGGGATCTTCGCGATGGCGTCATCACGGCCCTGGGTCGCGAGCCCTGACCCTCGACGAGGGCGATCTCGGGGGGATGGAACGGGGGCGCCAGCCCCCTTCCCAAGTCTCGCGCGGTATGACCGCGCATGGCTTGCCCCTCTCCTTCTTTCCGCCAGCCCACAGTAACGCCCGCTCCGACGCGAACGAAAAGACAAGTGGCATCAGATACTTGCTGCATGTGTCACGGATCTGCTAGTATCCTGTGACGTAGTTGTGACGTCACAGGATGACCGCTCTCACCGACACGATCATGGCACTCGCAGCGCGGCTCCAGCAGGATGGATCCCTCCTGTACCTGCAGGCTCGTATCCGGGGCGAGCTCGACACGATCGAGGGCATCCTCGCCCAGGGCATGTCCCTGCGGAAACTGGCCGATGCGCTGGCGGCGGCAGGTGTGCGCCAGCGGGGGAACCACCCATTGGGCTACGGCCACCTGCGCCAGCTCGTGACCCGGGCGCGAAATGCTGCGGTGATGACGGAACGATCCTCGGCGCCGTCGACGCATGACCCCACGAGCGCGCTTCCGACGGCCTCGGGTCGTCGGAAGCGGGTCGCGACAGAGAGCTCGCGAGGCACGGGTGTCGAGACCGGCGCGACGCACGCCGAAAGTTTCTTCACGCATCGCCAGCGTCGACAAGCGGCCAAGGCGGCAGAAGCCGCTCGTCGCCCGGACTTCGAGGAGATCTTAAAGCCCAAGCTGTCGAGGCGGTGAACCGCCGGGTCCGATCAGCATGGGGGCATCGCAGATGTGTCCCAGAACGCACGCTGAGGAGCTCGGGCTGAGCATCACCACGGTGACGCTTGGCGGGCGTCGGGTCGGGATCAGTCCGTCCGTCGTGCAGACGGTCGATCGTGTCACGTTTGCTCCCGCCAACATCCGTTCGGATGTGCAACCTGGAGAGGTCCGCTTGCCGGCTGCTAACGAGGTACAAGCTGACAGCAGCTCAGGGTGGTTTTGCGACCTTCCGCTTACGAGTGGCGATCTATCGGTAATTACTCACGGGGTGGATCGGTCGGCGGCGGAACGCCCACCGCTGCGCGGCTTGCCGGGACGAGCTTGCCTCTTGCGCGGGTCGGATTTCGCTGATTCCCTGGCGG
>RXJV01000036.1 GCA_003963075.1 Burkholderiales bacterium | reverse complement strand
CCCGACATCGCCGGCAGCGACTGGCTGCCCACGCTGGACCACGCGATGCGCAACTTCAAGGACGAGAGCTTCATCGGCCAGTACCTGAGCCCGAAGATCATGCGCGACTTCCGCCTGTTCGCCATCCTCGACGACGAGGCCAAGAGCGAGTACGAGATCTCGGCCATCCATGACGAGGGCGGCTACCGCCACCTGCGCCAGGCGCTGTCACGGCAATACGACCTGTCCACCCGAGAACCCAACATCCAGGTCTGGAACGTCAACCTGCGCGGCGACCGCTCGCTGACGCTGCGCCATGTGCAGCACCTCAACCGCCCGCTGCACGACAGCGCCCAGGAGGTGCTCAAGCATGTCGGCCGCCTGTGGGGCTTTGCGGTCAACCTCGAAAGCGTCAACGGCCGCGGCGACGTGACCCGGCGCTGGAATGTGCCGGCTCAGGTGGGCTGACCGGCGCGCAACGGCACGACCCGTGAGTGCCGTCAGCGGCCCGGATCTCCAGGCCCACAGAAGAACATCGAAGGATGTCGACCCGAACCGCGAGATCAGCTGCCCTGGTAGCACCTGATCTCGATCAGGTGCTGGTTCGGGTCGTTGAAATACAGGGTCGGGCCCGCGCCACGCGCGCCGACCTCGCTGCCGGGGCCCGTGTTCGTGCCCACCGCGTCGAAGGTCGGCCCATGGGCCAGGCCAGCCGCCCGGATGCGCGCAAAGATGGCGTCGAACTCGGCCGGCGTCACGGCAAAGGCGTAGTGCTCCATGCCTGGCGTGCCCCAAGGCGCCAGCTGAAGCTGGCAGTCCGGCCCGACCTTCACGATCGTGAACGGCCCGTCGCGGCCCGCGTCGCTGAAGCCCAGCACCTCCGTGTAGAAGCGCAGGCTGGCGTCGAGGTCGTTGACCTTCAGGATCAGATGGTCGAGGGTGGCCATGCCATGCCTCCTTGAATCGGTGCCTCAGGCTTTGCCGCCCTCGGCGTGGGCCAGATCAACGTCATCGCACCGCCCGCCCTGCAACTTGACGTGCAGCTCGACCCGCGACTGCGCCGTCTTGTGGGTGGGTGCGATGGTCAGCCCCAGCCGCATGCGGCCGGTGTTGCGCGCGCGGGCACGCGGGTGCGAAGCTGGGACATGCCCGCTTTGTACAGGCCCGGCTGCCCGCCGTCGCCGCCTCGTCTCCCCAATTTGATGGATCCAGGCCCGCAACGCCGGGCTACGGTGCCCCCAGCAGCCCCCGCTGGCCCGCGGGCGTCACCCGCAACTCGCGCGACTGCGGCAGCCGCCGAAGCCAGCCCCTGTCCAGCATCGCGTCCAGCCAGGCCACCGCCAGGGGCCCGGCGAAATGGTCGCGGCGTTCGGACCAATCGACGCAGTCGTAGAGCATGCGCCCCCTCGCGGTGAACCCCTCGGGCAGCAGCACCGCCAGTGCGGTGCCGCCCGCGTCGCTCACCTCGTAGCGACCCTCCGGCGTTGCCGTCACCCAGCCCCGGGCCAGCAGCATGTCGCGCCACCGCACGCCCTGCTCGCCCGCCAGGTGGCCATAGCAGCTGCGCGCGTGCCGCAGGCCCTGCATGGCCGGCTTCTGCCAGCGCCTCAGGTCGGCGGCGGGGCCGGCATCGCGACCGTCTGCGACCCGCAGCAGGGCCTCCAGCGCATGCGCCACATCGGCGTCGGCCAGCCCGAAGTAGCGATGCCTCCCCTGCGGCCGCACGCGGGCCAGCCCTTCGTCGACCAGCAGCTTCAGGTGGGCGGACATGGTCGCGGCGGTCACACCCGCATGCGCGGCCAGCTCACCGGCCGTGTGCAGGCGGCCGTCGAGCAGCCGCGCCAGCGTGCGTGCCCGCGTCGCGTCGGCAATGGCCGCAGCGATGCGGGCCAGGCGCGGCTCGGCGTTCAATGCGGCACCTGCTCGCGCTCGTTCAGGCCGTAGTCGCGCACGACCTGGGCGACGCGCAGCCGGTAATCGGCGAACAAGCCGCCACGGCCCACCGCCTGCGCCGCGCGGTGGCGCTCCATCTCGCGCCAGCCGCGCACGGCCGCTTCATCGCGCCAGAACGACAGCGACAGCAGCCGTTCGGGCTGGGTGAGGCTCTGGAAGCGTTCCACCGAGATGAAGCCGTCCATGCCCTCCAACAGCGGCATCAGGGCCGCAGCATGGTCCAGATAGGCGGCGCGGCCCCCAGCCGTGGGCTGCACTTCGAACATGACGGCGATCATGGACGCACATCCTCACAGAAGGTGCGCTCCTCGCGCCGGATGAAGCGCTGCTGCTGCGCGAAATCGAAGTTGGCGCGGGCCTCGGGGTCGGCCCTGAGCCTGGCGCGGTAGGCCTCGTAATCGGCCAGCGAGTCGAAGCCGATCAACCCCCAGGCCTCGTCGTTCCTGCCCTCCCAGGGCAGCCAATAACCGAGCAGCCGGCCGCCGAGGCGCGGAATGATGCGGCCCCAGCGCTCGGCGTAGCTGCGGAAGGCGTCTCGCTGAAACGCGTCGATCTGATAGCGGATAAAGCAGGTGATGGCGGGCATGGCAGCTCCTCGAAATCAAGGCGTCGCACTGTGCCCCGCGCCAGCGCAAGGATGCTTAGGCCGGCAACGAAGCATCGCGCCGCGCTGCCGGGTCCGGCATTCAGGCCTTGGGCACGCGCCAGATCGCGCAGAGCTTGTTGCCATCCGGGTCGCGCACATAGCTCAGGTGCATGGCCCCCAGCGCGCCTTCGCGCAGGCCCGGCGGTTCTTCGATGGAGCTGCCGCCATGCGCGACCGCCACATCGTGGAAGGTCTTGACCTGTTCCGCCGATTCGCATTTGAAGCCGATGGTGCCGCCGTTGGCATGGCAGGCCGGCTCGTCGTTGATCGGCTGGCTGATGCCGAAGCTGTTGCCGGCATGGCGGTAGAACACCCGCTGATGGCCGGTGGCCGCGGTGTTGCGCACGCCTTCGGGCGCGCCCAGCACGGCCAGCACCGCGTCGTAGAAGCGCTTGCTGCGCTCGATGTCGTTCGTGCCGACGATGATGTGGTTGAACAAGCGCGTCTCCGCTGAGGCTGTTGGGATCTGCGCATTGTGGGCAATCCCGGCGCGCCACGGGCCGCCGCACTTCAGGCCCGCAGGCGCAGGCGCATCGACAGGCCCACCGGCCCCATCGCCAGCTGCAGATGCTCGCGCGGCGCCTGGCCGTCGGGCGTGTCCACGGCCGCGATGTCGAAGTGCCGCAGCAACGCGGCCATGGCCAGCTTGATCTCCATCAGCGCCAGGTAGCGCCCGGGGCAGATCCGCGGCCCCGCGCCGAAGGGCATGGACAGGCGTTTGGCCACACCGGCCTGCTTGGCATCGCCCAGCCAGCGCTGCGGGTCGAAGGCCGCGGCGCCGGGCAGGTGGCGCTCGCTGACGGCGTCATGACGCATCACGCCCATCACCAGCGTGCCGGCCGGCACCGCCACATCGCCGACCCGGGTATCGTGCACCGCCTGCATGGTGTTGATCGGCGCGACCGGCCGCAGCCGCATCGTCTCGTGGGCACAGGCCTCGACAAAGTCCAGCTGGCCGAGCTGGGCCAGGTCCGGCAGCGCGGCGTCACCCAGCACGCGGTCCACCTCGGCCCGCGCCTGCGCCAGCGCCTCGGGGTGGCGCGACAGCAGCCAGATCATCCAGGCCAGGGTATTGGCCGTGGTGTCCTCGCCGGCCAGCAGCATCGTCAGCACATTGCCGGCCACCTGGGCATCGTCGATGCCGCTGCCGGGTTCGTCAGCAGCCACCAGCATGGCCTCCAGCAGATTGCCCGGCGCGCTGCGCAGGCCCGGGTCGGCGCTCAGACGCGCCCGCGCCTGGGCGATGAAGCCCTGCACCGCGACATCGATCGCGGCCACGCTGTGCGCCAGCGCGCGGTCCTCGCCCCGGGGCCACCAGCGCCAGGTCGGCAGCGGCGAAAACATGCGCTTGAACAGCATCGGGAAGATGCGGTTGAGGTGCTGCTGGATCACGTCCTCGTCGGACTGCAGGGTGTTGACGTCCTCGCCGAAGGCCAGGCCCGCGACCGCATCCACCGTGAAGCGCATCAGGTCGGCCTGCAGCTCGATGCGGCGGTCCTGGCGCGCGGCGCGCTGCCAACGCCCCACCAGCCGCTCGGCCACGCGCAGCAGGGCCGGGTAGTAGCGCTTGACATGGACCGGGTCGAACCCGGCCATGACCATCCGGCGCTGCCGCTTCCAGACCTCGCCATTGACCGAGAACAACCCGCCCACCAGGCCCATCTCGCGGCCCACTTCCTCCAGGCGCTGCGTGCGCCGGAAGCCGTCCGGACGGTCGCGCAGCACGGCCGTGATCAGCTCGTGGTCGCCCACGACGACGACACGCCGCTTGCCCAGTCTCAGTTTGAACACCGGCCCGAAGGCCTCGCACCAGGCCTCCACCTGCTGGTGCACCCGGGTCGAATCGATCTGTAGCAGGTTGCCGAACACCGGCAGGCCCCGCGGGCCGGGCAGGTCGTCGAACTGGCGCAGGGCGCCGACGGATGGGGAGGTGGCGGTGTCCATCGGCGCAGTGTAGGGAGCCGGCCTGCTCACGACACCGTTCGTTTTATGGAGGCACGCCCCGCGATGGTCAGAGGGCGAACACCTTGCCCGGGTTCAGGATCCCCAGCGGGTCCATCGCCTGCTTCACCGCCCGCATCATTGCCACCGCCTCGGCGCCGGTCTCGTCGAGCAAAAAGCCCTGCTTGTGCAGCCCGATGCCATGCTCGCCGGTGCAGGTGCCCTCCAGCGCAATCGCGCGGGCGACCATCTGGGCGCTCAGGCGCTCGGCAGTGGCCAGCTCCTCGGGCCGGGCCGGGTCGAGCAGATAGGCCATGTGGAAGTTGCCGTCGCCCACGTGGCCGACGATGAAATAGGGCAGGCCGGCGGACTCGACCTCGGCAACGGACGCGTTGATGTTCTCGGCCAGCCGCGAGATCGGCACGCAGGTGTCGGTCGTGACCGCGCGGCAGCCCGGGCGCATCTGCAGGCCCGACAGATAGGCGTGGTGGCGCGCCGTCCACAGCCGGGTGCGGGCCTCGGGCGTGGTGGCCCACTCGAAGGCCTCGCCGCCATGGTCTCCCGCCACCGCCTGCACCACGGCCGCCTGCTCGGCCACGCCGGCCTCGCTGCCGTGGAACTCCATCAGCAGCATCGGCGCTTCCTTCAGGCCGAGCCGGTCGTGCGCGTTGACGGCCCGGATCGCGTTCGCATCCAGCAGCTCGCAGCGCGCGATCGGCACGCCGATCTGGATGATCTGCATGGCCGTGCGCACGGCCGCATCGATGCTCGGGAAGAAGCACACCGCGGCCGACACCGCCTCGGGCAGCGGGTGCACCTTCAGGGTCAGCTCGGTGATGACGCCCAGCGTGCCCTCGCTGCCCACCAGCAGCCGCGTCAGGTCGTAGCCGGCGCTGCTCTTCTTGGCCCGCGAACCGGCGCGCACCACCTCGCCCGCCGCGTTGACGAAGCGCAGCCCGAGCACGTTCTCGCGCATCGTGCCGTAGCGCACCGCGTTCGTGCCGCTGGCGCGCGTGGCGGCCATGCCGCCAAGCGACGCATCGGCACCGGGGTCGATCGGGAAGAACAGGCCCTCGTGCTTCAAGGCCTCGTTGAGCTGCTTGCGGGTCACGCCCGGCTGCACGGTCACGGTGAGGTCCTCGGCGTCGATGCGCAGCACCTCGGCCATGCGCGACACATCCAGGCTGATGCCGCCGCGCACGGCCAGCAGGTGGCCCTCCAGCGACGAGCCCGCACCAAACGGGATGACCGGCACGCGGTGCCGGGCGCACAGCGTGATGACCTGCGCCACCTCGCCCTCGCTCTCGGCGAACACGACGGCCTGCGGCGGCGGCACATCGAAGACGGATTCATCGCGGCCATGCTGTTCGCACACCGCCGGCGCGGTCGAGCAGCGTGCACCGAACCCGGTGCGCAGGGCGGCCAACAGGTCCGCCGGCAGCGGCGGCGCGATCGCGGCGGGGTGGGCGGGCGCGTTCATCGGCACGTCTCCTGATCCAGATCAGCGGATTGTGTTGCAGCGCCCTGCCCGTGGTGCCAGCATCGGAGCCATCCCACATCGGAGTTCCGCCATGAGCCTGACCTGGCTGCTGCTGATCCTGGCCGTCGCGCTGATCGCGCTCGGTGCCCTGCGCTTTGATGTGCTGGTGGCGCGCTGGCGCGAGCTGATGGGCCAGCCCGTGGCCGGGCGTGAGCCCCCAGCGGGCGGGCCTCTGGTCGAGCAGTTGCCGGAGAACCCCGGCCTGCATCCCCACGCGGCGCCGCCGGCCAAGCCGCCGTTCCACCGCAGCGGACGCCGGCACTGAGGACAATGGCGGTCTCACCACCCTTGCTGACCGCCACATGGGCAACCGCCTCTCCCAGATCGCCACCCGCACCGGCGACGACGGCACCACCGGCCTCTCCGATGGCAGCCGCGTGCCCAAGGACCACCTGCGCGTGCAGGCCATGGGCGATGTCGACGAGCTCAATTCCAACCTTGGCGTGCTGCTCGCCGAGCCACTGCCCGATGATGTCCGCGAGCTGCTGATCACCATCCAGCACGAGCTGTTCAACCTCGGCGGCGAACTCTCCTGGCCCGGCGGGCAGTTGCTGAAGGACGCCGCGGTGCTGCGGCTGGACGAGGCGCTGGAGCACTACAACGCGGCCTTGCCGCGGCTCAAGGAATTCATCCTGCCGGCCGGCAGCCGCAGCGCGGCCCTCGCGCATGTCTGCCGCACCGTGGCCCGCCGCGCCGAGCGCGCCGTCATCACGCTGGCCGCCACCGAAACGATCCACGCCGCGCCGCGCCAGTACCTGAACCGACTGTCCGACCTGCTCTTCGTGCTGGCCCGCGTGCTCAACCGCGCCAACCTCGACGGCCTGGGCGGTGACGACGTCTACTGGCAGAGCGAGCGGATGAAGCGGCTGGACGCCGAGGCCTGAGTCCGCCAGGCCAGCGCTCGGCGCCCGGTGCCTGAGCGGGCGACGCCGGACTGTCACCGAGGATGCGCACAATCCGCGCCCCGACAACCGCCTCGTCCCCCAGCTCCTCGTCTGCACGCCATGTCAGCGCCGCATCCTTCCGCCCCGCCGGCCTTGCGGGCGCTGCTGCTGCAGGCCCAGGGCCTGCTCGAACGGCGCTCATGGCAGGATGCTGGGCAGGTGCTGGAGCGCGCGCGGGCCCTGGCCCCGGCAGACGCCGAGGTGGCGCGGCTGACGACCCTGCGTGCGCTGATGCTGGGCGACGCAGCCCTGGCCGTTGCGGAGGCACAGCGCGCCTGCACGCTCGCGGCGGAGCGGGCCGACCTGTGGATGCTGCTCGGCCGCGCCCACAAACTGGCCGGTGGGCTGGAGGCCGCGATCGATGCCTACCGCGAGGCGGTGACCCGCTCGCCGGCGCTGGCCGAGGCGCATGTGAGCCTCGGCATCGCGCTGAAGGCGGCGGGCCGGCTCGACGAGGCGGTGCAGGCCCAGCGCCGCGCGCTGCAGGCCAACCCCCGGCTCGCGGTGGCCCATGTCAACCTAGCCAACAGCCTGGCGCTGCTGAGCCGCGAGCGCGGCGACGCCGCTACAGCGTCAGACCTTGAGGCCCAGGCCCTCGCGGCCATCGAGCGGGCCCGGGCACTGGCGCCCGACGACGAGTCCATCCTGAACGCCTGGGTGGGCGTGCACCACCAGCTCGACCGGCACGAGAGCACGCTGGCGCCACTGCTGCAATGGATTGCCAGCCACCCCGAGGCCGGCGCTGCAGCCTTGACCCGGGTGGCCCTGACCCTGCTGCACCTCGGGCGCCAGGCCGAGGCCTTCGACTGGGCCCGGCGCGCCCAGGCCCGCGGGCCTGAAAGCGCGGAACTGCTCAGCGCACTGGGCAGCCTGCTGCTGCACCGGCTGGAGCAGCAGCAGGGCCTCGAGCTGCTGACGCGCGCGGCGGATCTGCCGGCGCCCGATCCGGCGGCGGGCCCGACGCTGGCGATCGGCAGCCTCTATCTGCACGACGACCCGGCCCAGATCGCCGCTGTCCATGCCAAGGCCGCCGCCCTGCTCAAACCGCAACCGACCGGCGAGGCACCTGCCCTCGGCCAGCCGCAGCCGAAACAGCGGCTGCGGGTGGGCTATCTGTCGGGCGACCTGCGCCGGCACTCGGTGGCCTATTTCATCGAGTCGCTGTGGGCTCGGCACGACCCCGCCCGCGTCGAGGTCTGGGCCTATCACAACCACCGGGTGCATGACGAAGTGTCCGAGCGGCTGAAGGCCCGGGTGGCGCAGTGGCGGCCCTGCGCCGGCCTGAGCGACGAGGCCCTGTGGCGCCTCATCCGCAGCGATCAGATCGATGTGCTCATCGACCTGTCCGGCTGGACCCATCACGGTCGCCCCGAGGTGCTGGCCTGGCGGGCGGCACCGCTGCAGATCGCCTTCCTGGGCTACCCGACGGCCAGCGCCATCCCGAACATCGACTTCCGCATCAGCGACGCGGTGATCGACCCCCCGGACAGCGCGCCCGGCGACGCGGTGCTGCGCTGCGCGCCCAGCATGTTCTGCTACCGGCCGGACACCGAACTGGCCGTCGGCGAGCCGCCCTGCCTGAGCCAGGGCTTCATCACCTTCGGCAGCTTCAACAACATCCCGAAATGGAGCCCGGCCACGCTGGCGCTCTGGGCCGAGGTGCTCCATGCGGTGCCAGGCGCGCGGCTGATGCTCAAGACCCGCGCGCTGCAGGACCCCGGGCTGCGCGAGCAGGTGGTCCAGCGCTTTGCGGCCCTCGGCATCGGCACCGCCCGCCTGCAACTGGAAGCCCACCGCGACGACCTTTCCCACCACCTGGCCCTGTACCGGGACATCGACATCGCCCTCGACTGCTTCCCCTACAACGGCGCCACCACCACGCTGGAGGCCCTGTGGTCGGGCGTCCCGGTCATCACGCTGGCGGGCCGCAGTGCCGCGGCGCGCATGGGGGCGTCCATCCTGGGTGCCCTGGGCCGGCCGGACTGGGTGGCCCAGCGCCCGGCCGACTTCGTCGCCGCCGCCGCCGGCCTGGCGGCCATGCCGTCCGCCATCGCCGGCTTCCGCGCCGACGCCCGACGGCTGCTGCGCCAGAGCGCCCTGATGGATGCCGCTGGGTTCACACGCCGCTTTGAAGACCTGCTCTTCGAGGGCTGGCAACGGCTGTGCTCCGCCGCCACCCCGCTGGGGCAGCCCTCGCGCTGATGCCGGGGCGGCCGCTCAGCGCCGTTGCCTCGCCCGCCCCGCCCGCCAGGCCCGCCAGGCCACCCATCCCCAGCGCAGCCAGCGCGTCCAGCGGCCCCGCCGCGGCCCACGACCGGCCAGGAATGCCGCGCCGAGACGGCTGGCTGCCTGCACCCAGGGGTCGTCCCATTGGGCCCGCAGCCACTGCCAGCGCCGGCCCCAGACATCGGCCCGCTCGCCGAGGTCGTCCAGCGCGGCAGCCGCCTGGCCGCGCAGCAGCGTGGACGCCAGCAGCAGGTCCTGCTTGCGCTCGGCGCGGTGGGCCGGGTCGGCGGGGATGCGCGGAATCATGGTTCGCGGCGCTGCAGCGTGTCGGCATCGGCGCGCAGCTCGGCCAGGCTGGCCTGGAACAGCGTGGCCGGCTGCTTGGCCAGGGCCTGAAGGCGCCGCACGGCCAGCCCGGCCGCCACGAGCAGCACACCACTGGCGGCGCCGAGCGCCAGCAGCGGGTGGTGGTCCCACAGCGCCACCACCGCCAGCACCAGCAGCATCAGCACCGCAAACCCGGCCAGCAGCGCGGCCAGCACGGCCCAGAGCACCAGCTGGGCAATGCGCTCCTTCTCTTCCTGGACCTCGATGGCCAGCAGCTCGAGCCGGATGCGGCCCAGGGTCAGCAGCGAGGCGCCGAGCCGGCGCAGCGGCGCAGAGACCGGCTCGCGGTCCGGCATGCTCAACGCCGGCCGATCAATACGCCCAGCGCCAGGCCGACTGCGGCGGCGATGCCGATGGCCTGCCAGGGGTTGTCGTGCACATAGTCGTCGGTGGCGCTGGCCGCCGCCTTGGCGCGGCGCACGGCCTCGTGCTGGGCATCGAGCACCTTCTCCTTGGCCTCGTCCAGCCGCTCGCGGATGCGGGCGCGCAGGGCCTTGGCCTCGCCGTCGGCCTGCTGGCCGGTGGCGCTCATCAGCGCATCGATGTCGGCCATCACGGCACGGAAGTCGGCGGCCAGCTTGTCCTTGGCCGCAGTGGTGTCGCTCATCACAGGCTCCTCGGTCGTTGGGGCAGATGCGGCAAGCCTAGCGCGATTGACCCCGCGCCGGCATGACGCGGCGCAAACGATGCCAAGCTGCCCTATAGCGCTGCCACCGCCTGCCGCAGCCGCGCGGCATAGGCTTCGCGCAGCTCCGGCGGGCTCAGCACTTCGACCCGCCCGGCATGGCGCAGCAGGTCCATCAGCAGCTCGGTGTCGTCGACATAGGGCAGGCGCAACCGCCAGCGGCCGTCGGGCAGCACCTCGCTGCGCTGGGCCGGATGCCATTCCTCGCGCGAGACCCAGGCCGCGGTCGCGGCGCTGAACAGCAGCTCGGCCTCGCGCGGCGTGCCGCCGGCAAAGATGCCATAGCCCTGGTCCAGCGCCGCTTCCAGCTCGGCCAGCGGCACGGCCTTGGCCTCGGCGTCCAGCAGCGTGGCGGCCTCGATGCCGTCCAGCGCGAAGCGGCGGTAGCCGTCACTGGCGTGGCACCAGGCGTCGAGGTACCAGGCATGGCGGTGGTGCACCAGGCGCTGGGGCGAGACCTCGCGATCGCTGAGCTCGCCGCCGCGCTTCTTGCGGTAGCGCAGCGCCAGCCGGCGGCGCTTGACGACCGCGCTGCCGACCGTCTCGAAGCTGTCGCTGGCCACGCGCCGCCGCGCGGTGCCGATGAGCTTGACGCGCCGGCGCAGCTCGTCGGCCTCGGCGGCGTCCACGCCCAGCATGCCGGTGATCTTGTCGAACATCGGCTGCAGGTGGCGGCCGACCACACCCTGCTCGTCCAGCCCGGCCAGCATCTGCTGCATGGTCAGCAGCGCATGCAGCTCGGCCTCGTTGAACCACACGCCGGGCAGCTCATGCTTGCCGCCGCGCCACTGCTGGCCGAAGCGGTAGCCATTCTCGGCGGCGTCGTACTCGATCGGTGCGTCCAGCCGCTCGCGCAGATAGGCCAGGTCGCGCTTGAGCGTGGCGGGCGACACCTCCAGCGCCTCCAGCAATGCCGCGAACGACACGCAGCCGCGGGAGCGGATCAGCTGCTCGATCTTGTAGAAGCGCTCTGTGCGGTCCATGCTGAAAATATTCACAGTGTTTTCGGGGTGGATCATCTCATGAGCGACCTGGCTCCCAGACTGCAGACAAGGCCCGCGAGTTCTCGGCGTGCCTCTCAACCCCGGAGCCCCGACATGCAAGCTGTTCTCACCCCCGCCGCCGCCCAGCCCGCCCTCGTTCAGTTCAGCCTGGACATGGACGACACCCCCGCCGCCTCGCGCGAGGCCAGCGCCCACGAGCGCGTCGGCCTGGCCCTCGGCCGCGACTACGCGCTGCACGGCCTCACGCCGCCCATCGCCCACCTCTACCCGCAGTCGCCGCTGCAGCGCGGCTGGATGGCCACCCGCGGCCGCCCGGTGCGCACGCCGGCCACGCCGCCGGTCGAGCTCTGGCTGGCGCTGCGCACCCATGCCTGGACGCGCGGCCGCAGCTTCGAGGACATCCAGCTCACGCCCCACCACCTCGCGCAGCTCGACACCACGCACTGCCCCATCACGCGCGAGCAGCTGGGCGACGACAACCGCAGCATCGACCGCGTCCGCGACGACGCCGGCTATGCGGCCGGCAACCTGGCGGTGATGAGCCAGCGCGCCAACCGGGCCAAGGGCCGGCACGGCCTGCCGGCCCTGCAGGACATGGCCGACAGCTGCGCCGCCGGCCCGATCACCCGCATCGGCGGCCTGGCCGAAGTCGAGTGGCGGCGCCTGGCCGTGCTGGCCAGTTTCGTCACGCCGCTGAGCCACGAGCAGGCCGCCGCCATACCGCTGCTGGTGCTGCCGCCCAACCGGCTGCGCCTGTTCAACCCGATCCAGGCGCTGCAAGCCCTGGTCACGCGCCAGCTCGCCACGCCGGGCTGGAGCGCGCGCCTGAGCCGGCTCGAAGCCCTGCTGCCCACCGACGCGCTGCGCAGCGACTTCAACCGCTTCCTGCTCGCCCTGGCCCCCCGCGTGCTGGCGGCCGCCGAGCTGCAGGAGCCGCACCAGATCCGCTGGGCGCTGGAAGACGCCTGGGCGCTGCCGCTGGTGCAGAAGCGCTGGGCACGCTTCGCCCTTCAGCTGCACCCCGAACAGGCCGAGGCGCTGGTGGAACGCGCCGCGGCCAAGAAGCTCTGCCCGGTGCATGTGCAGCGCCACGCCGACGCCACCGACGGCTGGGCGCTGGCCAGCGGCGGCTACGCGACCTGAAGGACCCCCTCACTTGGGGGGGATCCGTCCGGATCAGGCTGTCATGCCGCCTTCACTGCCAGGCCGGACAGTGCGCCCGTCGCCCAAGGAGCAACCCATGAACAAGACCGTTATCGCGCTGGCTCTCGGCGCCGCGGCCCTGGCACCGTCCGCGCAGGCTGCCGCTTTCAAGGCTGGCGACATCGCGATCTACCGCGTTGGCACCGGCGGCAGCAGCCTCAGCAGCGCCGCCACGGCCGTCTTCATCGACGAATACACCACCAACGGCACCCTGGTGCAGAGCATCGCCCTGCCCACGCTGGCCAACGGCGCAAGCTTTGCGCTGACCGCCAGCGGCACGGCCACGTCCGAGGGCCTGATGACGCTGTCCGCTGACGGCAAGTCCCTGGTGCTGACCGGGTACAACGCCGCTGTCGGTACGGCGGGCGTGGCCAGCAGCACGGCCGCCAGCGTCACCCGCGTCGTCGGCGTCGTTGGTGCCAATGGCAGCGTGAACACCACGACCGGACTGGGTAACAACTTCGACAAAAACAACATCCGCAGCGCTGTCAGCACTGATGGCAACCAGCTGTGGGTGGCTGGCGCGACGACGGGCGTCGTGGCGACCACAGTGGGCAGCACCGGCAACGGCACAGTCGTCTCCAGCACAGTGACGAACAACCGTCAGTTGGAAATCTTCAACGGTCAAATCTATGTCGGCAACAGCTCCGGCAACGGCTTGCACTACGCCACCATCGGCGCGGGCACGCCGACGAACTCCGGCAATGTGATGAACGCTCTGCCGGGTCTGCCCACAGGTACCAACGCGTCGAGCCCCTACGCCTTCTTCATGGCCGACCTGAACCCCAACGTCGCGGGTTTGGACACGCTGTACGTCGCTGACGATGGTCTCAATGGCAATGGCGGCCTGCAGAAATACAGCTTCAACGGCACGACCTGGAGCTTGAAGGGCACGGTCGGCAGCGCAGCCACGCTGCGCGGACTCACTGGTTCCGTCAATGCGAACGGCAGCGTCTCGCTGTTCGCCGTTGGCGGCGGCGGCAGCGGCCCCACGGGCGGTGGTGTGCTCTACGGCTTCACCGATGTTGGCGCCGCAACCAGCACGCTCTCTGGCAGCCTGACGACCCTCGCCACGGCAGCCAACAACACGGCTTTCCGTGGTGTGGCCCTGGCGCCCATCCCCGAGCCCCAGACCTATGCGCTGATGCTGTCCGGCCTGCTGGCCGTGGCCTTCATGGCGCGTCGCCGTCGCGGCTGAAGCTGCTTGGCCTGAACAGCAAAGCGCCCCGCGGGGCGCTTTTTTTGTGTCCCGGTCAGCGCCGGAACGGCATGCGCGAACTCAGACCAGCGAACGGAACAGCCGGATCTCTTCGACGCGCTGGCCGCCAACCTCGGTCGTGCGGGCACTGCCCATCTCGCGCTTGAAGCCGGCCAGTTCGAAGAAGCGCAGCGCGCGCTCGTTGCGCAGATAGCACCACAGCGTGGCCTTGGTGCAGCCTTCTTCCTGCAGGCCGTCGCGCGTGGCATCCCACAGCGCCAGGCCGACGCCCTTGTCCCAGTGCACCGGGTCGGCAAACAGCGCCCAGACTTCGCCAGTCGTGGCCGGCGTGCCCTTGTCGCGCGAACGGTCGAAGCCGGCAAAGCCCATGATCTTGTTGTCCAGATGGGCCACGATCACCTGCGGCTCGCACAGGTCGATGGCCTCGCGCCAGAAGGCCTGGCGCTTTTGCACCGACATCGCATCCAGCGCGGCGGCCGGCAGCAGAGCCTTGTAGGCATCCTGGCTGGAGGCGACATGGATCTCGGCGATGGCCTTGGCATCGCGCAGGGTGGCGGGGCGAACCTGGATCACGGACATGGAATTCTTCTTGAGCAACACGGGGCACGAAAGGGCGAGATTGTCCTTGTCCAGGCCCGATCGGCAGCCCCTTGACAGAATTTTTTCCTGCGCTCAAGCCAGTGGCTGACGCGCCCGCCGCGCCCTCAGGTGCTCGACCAGGCCGCGCCTGAGCCAGCGCACCGGCGTGCGCTGCAGCATGGCCAGCAGCGCGTGGTCGACCGGCTGATCGCCGAGGTCCAGCGCGAAGCGGCGTGCGAGCTCGGACTGCACCTTCAGCAGCAGCTCCGCCGTCACCAGCGCGTCGGCCAGCGCGCGGTGGGCCCGCCCACCATAGCTCAACCCATGAAAACGCACCTGTTCGCCGAGCGAATGGCTGGTGGCTTCGGGCCAGAGCCGGCGGGTCAGCAGCACGGTGCAGGCGAACTCATGGGCCGGATCGGGCGCCAGGCCGGCACGCTGCATCTCGGCCTGCCAGAAACCCCGGTCAAAGCTCGCGTTATGCGCCACCAGCGGGCAGCCGCGTGTGAAGCGGGCCAGCTCCTGCATCACGCCGGCCGCCTCCGGCGCGGCGGCCAGCATCGCGTTGCTGATGCCGGTCAAGGCCTCAATCTGTGGCGGCACCCAGGCCCCGGTTTTCATCAGGCTGGCGAAACGGTCCACCACCTGACCGCCGCGCACCAGCACGGCCGCGATCTCGGTCGCTCGGCCACCCTGGTTCGGCCCGAGGCCCGTGGTCTCGAAGTCGATGACGGCAATCGTCTCCATCAAGACGCCTGGGGCGGGTACTTGATCGCATTCAAAGCCAGCTTGCGCTCGACGGCGGCTTCCAGGTCGACGCCGCCATGGTCGGCAATCTGCACCAGGTAGAGCAGCACATCGGCCAGCTCCTCGCCCAGATGACGGCGCTGATCGTCGCTGAGCTGCAGCGACTGCTCGGCGGTCAGCCACTGGAAGATCTCCAGCAGCTCGGCCGCTTCGACCGTCATCGCCATCGCGAGGTTCTTGGGGGTTTGGTAAGGCTGCCAGCCGCGCTCGGCGGCGAAGCGGCGCAGGCGCAGTTGCAGGGCATGGACATCCATGCCGGCAGTGTCCTTGGTATTCAAGACTGTCTTCAAGATTTGAAACTGGTGGTCGTAGTAGGGGCCGGCCCGCGCTGTGGACAAGGCAAAAAAACTCTGCTGCCACCAGCGTTTGCAAGACGCACAAGCATGTGGGTCCAGCCCCGGATGGCCGCGTTCGCGTTTGGGAACAACTTCCCCGACTGGCCTTGGTCTGTGGATATCTGCGGACTTGTCCTGCCGGCATCCACAGACTTGCTCAAGCCCATCACTCAGGGTTCTTCTTTACATCTTTGGCGTTTAAAAAAAACAGTCACACGGAGCGC
Source organism: Burkholderiales bacterium (assembly GCA_003963075.1). Lineage (GTDB taxonomy): Bacteria > Pseudomonadota > Gammaproteobacteria > Burkholderiales > Burkholderiaceae_C > Pelomonas. The sequence continues at coordinate 130,280 of RXJV01000036.1, read as the reverse complement.
TGGGGCTAGAGTTGCCATCCCTAATTTGAAAGTGCCGCAGCAGCGGTGTCGCCCAGGAGACAACGATGAAACCCTTCCTCACCCGGACAGCCGCGGCGACCGCGGCGTTGTTGGCCAGCCTGATGGTGGCTGGTTGCGGCGGCGGCAGTACGGCAGATACGACGCCCAAGGTCAGCATTTCCTCGGTCAAGGTCTTCGGCGACAGCCTCCAGGACAGCGGTACTTTCGGCTACAAGTTCACGATCCAGGACGCCAACAACCCGATCTACGTCGAACGCGTCGCAGCGGCCTATGGCCAGACGCTCTGCAACTTTTACACCTTCACCGGCACGACATTTGCCGCCAACACGGCCAAGAGTGGCTGCACCAACTTCGCCATCGGCGGCGGGCGCATCACCTACACCGGCACTGGCGCGAGCCCGGCCAACCCACTGAACATCGGCACCCAGATGGCCACCTATGCCTCGCTGGGGAGCTACACAGCGGCCGACCTTGTCATCATCGACGGTGGCGGCAATGACGCGGCTGACCTCGTGGGTGCCTACCTCAAGGCGCCTACGGACAGCGCCGCCAGCTATGCCGCCTTACTCGGCACCCTGCTGACCCCGACCCAGATCGGCACGGCACTTGCCGGTGGCGCCACCACCACCGGCCAGATTGGCGCCGCCTACATGACCGCGCTGGCGGACAAGTTCTACGCCTCCATCAAGGCCAGCGTGCTCGACAAGGGCGCAACGCGTGTGGTCGTGATGAACATTCCCGACATCACTTACACGCCGCGCTTCCAGATGGTGCTGGACGGCATCGCGAAGGCCTATGGCGGCGGCACGGCTGGCGCCACGGCTCGCGCACAGTCTCAGAGCCTTTTCCAGGCCTGGATGACCGCCTTCAACACCGAACTGGCCACCAAGTTCGCGGGCAACGACAACGTCATCGTGATCGACTTCTACAAGGCCTTCCAGGACCAGGTCTTGGCGCCTATTCCGGCGGGCTCGACCAACCAGTACGGCCTGCAGAACGTCTCCACGCCCGCCTGCCCCATCACCGGCACGGGCAGCGATGGCCTGCCGACCTACACCTTCCCGACCTGCACATCGGCAGCGCTGTCGGCTGCACCGCCCTCCGGCGCAACCGGTGGTGCTGACTGGTGGAAGAGCTACGCCTTTTCCGACAGCTTCCACCCGACCCTCTATGGCCACCAGCTGACGCAGCAGCTCATTGGCAAGGCCTTGTCCAACAAGGGCTGGCTGTAAGCCAGGCACTGACCTCAAGGAGACATCCCATGAAAACCAAACTCCTCCTCGGTGCGGCCGCCGCCCTGACCACCCTCTTTGCGATCGGTGGCGCCCAAGCCCAATCCGCCGGCAGCATCGTCGTTTATGGCGGTGCGGCCCAGATCACGCCCAAGGTCGATAGCGCCGACCTCACCGCGCCCAGCCTGCCGGGCACCAAGATCGATGTGAACAAGGCCACATCCTTCGTCGGCGGCATCACCTATTACTGGACCGACAACATCAGCATTGACCTGCCGATCTCGGCCCCGTTCACGCACGACGTTGTCGGCGCCGGGGCTATCCAGGGCGTCGGCAAGCTGGGTACCGTCAAGTCCTTGCCTGCCACGCTGTTGGCCCAGTACCGCTTCGGCGAGGCGAGCAGCAGCTTCCGCCCCTTCTTCGGGGCCGGCCTGACCTATGGCTACTTCTACAAGCCCAAGGCCACCGCAGTGCTGTCGGGCATCACCGGCGGCACGCCCAGCAACCCCACGACGCTGTCGATGAAGAGCCGTCTCGGTGCCACCCTCGAGTTCGGTGGTGCCTACAACCTGACCAAGGACTGGTCCGCCAGCCTGTCGGTCACCAAGACCTTCATCAAGACCACCGGCAGCCTGTCGACCGGCCAAACCATCGAAACCACGCTGGACCCCGTGTCCATCAAGTTCGGCGTCGGCTACCGGTTCTGAGCCAGGACCGAGAACAGGCCCTGCGGCCTGTTCGACGCCTGGCGAAGGCCGGCTGGCATGCAGGCCAGCCGGCATGGGCCAGGACCGAGACTACCGTCGGCCACCAGCTCGAAGCTTGGCGAAAGCCGGTTGGCCTGCAAGCCAGCCGGCATGAGCTGGCCTGAGCGTCCGTCCGGAGGGAGCCCAAGGGCTCCCTTTTTCGTGGCCCGCTGTCAGGTTGGTCCGCTTTGCACGACACAGGGGCATGAAGCTGCTGCTGCCCACCCTGATCGTCCTGGCCCTGCCCGCCGCAGATGCCCAGACCTGCCCCGCCGCCCAGGCGCACAGCGGAGCCACCGTGCCCCGCGTCGTCGAGCTCTACACCTCCGAGGGCTGCTCCTCCTGCCCGCCAGCCGACCGCTGGCTCAGCAACCTCAAGGGCCAGCCCGGCCTCATCGCAGCGGCCTTCCATGTGGACTACTGGAACGGCCTCGGCTGGCCCGACCGCTTCGCCAGCCCCGCCTACACCGAGCGCCAGAAGCAGGGCGTCGGCGTCAACGGCTCGCGCTATGCCTACACACCGCAGATCGTCGTCAATGGGCGCGACTGGCGCGGCGCCAGCCTGCCGGCTGCGTCCAGCGAGCCGGCGCGGGTGCGGCTGTCCTGGGCCCGCCCGTCGGGCGGCGAGCTGCAGTTGAGCGCCGAAGCGCTGGCTGGCGCGCCGGCCCGCATCCAGGTCTGGTGGGCGCGGCTGGAAGACGGCCACCAAAGCCGCGTCAAGGCGGGCGAGAACCGTGGCGAGACGCTGAACCACGACCGCGTGGTGCGTGAGTACGTGAGGCTTCCCGCCTGGGAGGGTGGTGGGCGCGCAGCCTGGGCGGTGCCGGTGCAGGCCGGCGAGGCGGGTCATGCCAGCCACTGGATGGCGGTGGCGGTGGACGCGACGGACGGGCGGGTGCTGCAGGCGGTGGAGATTGGTTGCTGAAGGAACGCAGCCCACCCGGCAGAAGGCATCCTCAATCCGGTGCCATGCGCTGCTGCTTTTGTCGATGTTTTGTTGGCATAGTCGTGCGGGATCAACCACTTGCAACGCCCTGCACTTTTTTATGGAGCAAAGGGTGTCGCTCCAGAACACGCTAGAGCACATGGAAGATCCGTGGATCGTCGACCGGCCGCTTCTTGCTGACGTTTGTCCGGCATTTGCCCGTGCTGCTACAACAGGGTGCCAAGCTATCGGGCGCTTGGACTTGGCCATTGAATTGGCGAGGGTCGTTCTGCCTCCTCAAATCGTCTCCGGCTCTCCAGCGTCGTTTTCCTTTCTTGCCTACCCTGTGCCGCGCCTTACGTACGAGGAGCGCAAGCTACTTGAGGTCCGTGATTTCGAGCGTGTGCAAGTTCCTGTGGGCACAGGTCTCATTCAGCTCGAACTCGACGCCTTCGGCAAGATTGGGTGGTTCTATGTCGAAAGGCTGCCTGAGCACTTCAGGACCATCGTTCAAGGGGCGCAGCAACATGCGCTCTAACCTGCCATTGGAGCGGACCGCCTGCGGCGTCCGCTCACTTTCACGTTAACGCCGCCTCAAGCCCAAACCTTCAAGCAATCCCCACCACCTTGTGCATCTGCACCGACAGCCGCCACTGCGGGTGGGCCATGCAGTAGGCCACGGCGGCCTTGGTGTGCTCGCGCTGCAGCACCGAGTCCATCGGCTGCAGGAAGAAGTGCTGGAAGTTCAGCGCGGCAAAGCGCTCCGGCTGGGCCAGCGGCTGCGGGTAGACCAGCTTCAGCTCGTGGCCCGAGGTCAGCAGCAGCGGCGCGTCGGCCTTGGGGCTGACGCAGATCCAGTCCAGCCCCGGCGGCGCGGGCTGGGTGCCGTTGGTTTCCACGGCCACCTCGAAGCCGCGGGCGTGCAGCGCGTCGATCAGCGGCGTGTCCAGCTGCAGCAGCGGCTCACCGCCGGTGCACACCACGTAGCGCCGGCCGCCGTCGCGGTCGGGCCAGGCCTTGACGATGGCATCGGCCAGTGCGTCAGCCGTGGCGAACTTGCCGCCGCCCTCGCCGTCGGTGCCGACGAAGTCGGTGTCGCAGAAGCTGCAGACCGCCGTGGCCCGGTCCTGCTCGCGGCCGCTCCAGAGGTTGCAGCCGGCAAAGCGGCAGAACACCGCGGCCCGGCCCGCCTGGGCGCCCTCGCCTTGCAGCGTGTAGAAGAGTTCTTTGACCGAATACATGTCAGCCCCTCGTCCGTCGGGTACGCCGGCCGATCCCCCGAGGGGATCGCGCTTTGGCTTGGGGCGGCCCGGCGCTCAAATCGCGTGTCATACCGGAATCAGCTCCTCCGAGTCGGCCCGGCTCACGATGGCGCCGCAGCCGCGCGTTTCGTACAGGTCCACGCGGTCGATCTGCGGCAGCACGGCGCCGCCCTCGTTCAGCACCCAGGTAGCCACGCTGGCCGCGTCGCCGTCGGGCAGGTTGGCAATCTCGTACAGCGGGTGGTGGTCCAGCCGCTTGAAGATCGGGTTGAACAACGCCTTCACGTCGCCGAAGTCCACGGTCCAGCCCATCACCGCGTCCAGCGGCGCGGCCAGGTGCAGGCGCAGCGTGAAGGTGTGGCCGTGCGTGCCGGCCAGCGGGTGGCCGCCGGGTGCATGGCGCAGCCGAACGGCGCTGTCCAGCGTCATCTCCTTCCAGATCCGGTAGCTCTGGCCGTTGAAGTTGGCGCCGCTGGAGCCGGTCTCGTAGACCGTCACCCAGCTCAGCTCCGGCAGCAGCGGCTTGAGCCGCGCCCACAGCCAGGCCGACAGGTGCTCGCTGGTGGGGTTCTGCAGGCCCGGGATGTCGTTCAGGCAGCGGTAGTTCAGCTCGAAGTGCAGCGGTGCCCAGACCTCGTCGAGGTGGTCGTAGTCGATGGACAGGTCGCGCTCGCCCAGGTCGGCGTTGGCATGCAGGATGACCTCGAAACCATGGCCGTGCATGCGCCCGCACTGGTGGCCAGCGGGGACGTTGGGCAGCTGGTGCGCGGCCTGGAAGCGGTAGCGCCGCCATACATGCGCATGGCCGGCGTTGTCCAGGTCCACGCCGCTGTGCGTGGTGCTCTGCACACCGACCTGCACGATGCCGGGCACGTCGGCGGCCAGGTGGGCGCGCACCCAGCGGGCGAGGTTTTCGTCGGTGGGCTCGGAGAGGTGGTCGTTCAGCAGCTGATGGTCCAGCGGGGCCACGGTGTCGGCCATGCGGGCCCGCAGCGCGTCCACCTCGCCGCCGGGAAACGGTGCCCAGCCGGCGGCCAGCGCGCTGCGTACCGTGGCGAAATAACTGTGGCCGTGCAGGCCGTGGCTGCGGTGCGAGGCGGGCAGGGCCGGGATGCGGCAGGCCGACTCGAAGCCGGCCGAGGCACAGTGCAGAACGGAAACTGGCATGCCGCGATTGTCCCCCCCGGCCGAACCGGCCGCTTGACTTCAAGCCGGCTTGAACTTTTAGGCTCCCCTGCCATGAACCTGACCGACACCCTCGACACCCCGGCCCATGCCGCCCTGTTCGCGCCCGGCCGGCGCGCCGCCTGCCTGGGCGCCGTCGCGCTGATCTCGCTGCTGGCCTTCGAATCCATCGCGGTGGCCGCCGCGATGCCGGCCGTGGCCGCGGCCCTCGACGGCCTGCCGCTGTATGCGCTGGCCTTCGGCGCCACGCTGGCCACCTCGGTGCTGGGCATGACGGCCGCCGGCCAGCTCTGCGACCGGCGCGGGCCCTACCGTGCCTCGCTGGCCGGGCTGGCGGCATTTCTGGCCGGGCTGTTGCTCGCCGGTTTCGCGCCCGACATGGCCCTGCTGGTGGCCGGCCGGGCGCTGCAGGGCCTGGGCAGCGGCGTGCTGGGCGTGGCGCTCTATGTGGGCGTGGCCCAGGTCGTGCCGGCGCCGCTGCACCCCAAGCTGTTCGCGATGTTCGCCGGCGCCTGGGTGGTGCCGGGGCTGGTGGGTCCGGCGCTGGCGTCCCTGCTGGTGCAGGCCTGGGGCTGGCGCGCGGTGTTCTTGGCGGTGGCCGCCATCGTGCCGCTGGCGGCCGGGTTGATGCTGCCCGCGCTGAAGCGGGCCGGCGGCGGCAGCGGCGGGCCGCTGCAGTGGGGTGCCATGCGCTGGGCCCTGCTCGCCAGCGGCGGCGCGCTGGCGCTGCATGCCGCCAGCCAGCAGCCCGCGGCTCGCGCGGCCGGGCTGTTCGGCCTGGGGCTGCTGGCCGCCCTTGTCGCGGCCCGCCAGCTGCTGCCGGCCGGCACGCTGAGGGCGGCGCGCGGCCTGCCCAGCGTCGTGCTGCTGCGCGGCCTCATCGCCGCTGCATTCGCCAGCGCCGAGGCGTTCCTGCCGCTGCTGCTGACCCAGCAGTTCGGCTGGAGCCTGACGCAGGCCGGCGTCGCCCTCAGCGCCGGCGCCGTGACCTGGAGCCTGGGCAGTGCGGTGCAGGCCCGGCTGCACGGCGAGGCCGCGCGCCGCAGGCTGCTGCCCGCCGGCTTTGCGCTGGCGGCCGCGGGGCTGGCCGTGCTGATGACGCCAGTCGCCTGGGCGGCAGCGCCGTCGTGGCTGGTGCTGCTGGGCTGGGTCGGCGTGGGCCTGGGCATCGGGCTGTCCTTCCCGATGCTGTCGGTGCAGTTGCTCAAGCTGTCGGCGCCGGACAGCCAGGGCCGCAACACCTCGGCCCTGCAGCTCAGCGACGCCCTGGTCAGCAGCGCCGCGCTGGCGCTGGCCGGCCTGCTGTTCGACCCCGCCACGCGCCAGGTGCTGCCGGTGCTGCTGCTGGCGTTCGGGCTGGCCGCCGCCGCTGCGGCGCTGAGCCCGCGGGTCTGGCGCGCCGCCTAGCGCCGTGCGGGGTCAGCCCGCGTTGGGGCGCAGGTCCGTGGTGCGGCGGCCGCGCCGGCTGGCCGCGCTGCGCAGATGCACCAGCGACTCGACGCGCTTGAGCAGCTCGCGGTCGTTCCAGGGCTTCTTGAAGATGCCGTAAACGCCTTCGATCTGGCCGACGCGGCCGTGCAGCTCGTCGTGGCCGGTGATGGCGATGACCGGCAGGTCCTCGGTGGCGAGGCTGCCGTGCACGTCGGCGATCAGTTCGAAGCCGTCCTTGTTGGGCATTTCCAGGTCGGTGATCAGCAACGCGATCTCGGGCTTGGCCTCCAGTTCGGCCAGGGCCTCGTTGCCGTCATTGACCTGCACGACAGTGAAGCCCGCGCCTTCCAGCAGCCGCTTGAGCTTGGTGCGAACGACGGCGGAGTCATCGGCCACCAGCACGGTGGGCGGGCCCTCCGGAACCACCGGGGCCACCTGTGGCGGCAGCATCGGCGAGGGTGCCATCACAAAGGCGCTGGCCATGCTCGGGCCGGCACCCGGCGAGCCCGGCAGCGGCGGCAGCACGACCGGCGGCCGCGCGCCGCGCGTGGCCTGCGGCGGCACCGGCGGACGCGGTGGCGGCGCGTAATCGCGCGGCGGCCGGTAGTCGTCGCGCTTGAAGCCGGCGATGAGCACGATGATGGCCAGCGGTACCGCGATCAGCACCGGCATCATGTAAGCGCCCAGCAGCTCCTGCAACTCGTGCAACATCTCCATCCCCGGTGAGTGACAGCCGGCAGCCTAACACCCGACCCCTGTCCACACCAACCAGGAAAGCCGGCATTTCTTGCCAATGGCCGGAGCTTGTGCGCGGTTACACGGCGCGCCGGTCAAAAGGTCAGCACAAAGCAGGCGCCGCCGCCGGGGCGGATGGCGCATGACGGCCAGGCCTTGCACACGCTGCTGGGCTGGGCGGTGGTGCTGGGCGCCATAGGTGCGGTGGCCCGATGCCACTTTTCACGCGGGGGTCAACGATGCGGCCCCGGCATAGTCCGGGCATCTCAGCCATGTGACCTTGCCATGTCCAAGCACCGAGTCCTGTTCTGTGTCGCTGCTCTTGTCCTGTCTGGCCCTGCACTTGCCGCATGCAATGGCACCTGGGCACGGCCGTCGGCGGAAACGCTGCTGATCAGCGATGGAACCGAGTTCCGGATCACCCGCTATGCGAGCCAGGAGGCCGGTCTGGCGCTCGTCCAAGACGGGCGCCGAGTCGAAGTGCTTTTCACCCGGGCTGGCTACCTCATCAAGGGCGTTCCTGACGCGGAGCTGCCCAGGTTTGCTCAGAGCGCCCATTGGTTGACGATGCTCAGCACTCCGGCCATTTCGGCCGTCTGGGACGCCGTCAAGACATCGCCATGTAGCGCCAATGGAACCTATGCGGTCGCGCAGGTCGTCCTGCCCGAAGGTGCCAGCCGTGTTGGCGGGCTTCAGCTGCGGCGCGCGAACGGCGAAGCGGTTGCCGACGGGAAGGGGGAGATTCGCTACTCGATCCGTTTCGACACGGAGCCAGCACTTGCGCCAGAGCGTGTACTGACCTATGTCGGCACGCTGTCCTTCCAGAGCCCCGGTGAGGCCATGCCGGACGGGACGGACGTCGGAGGTTTCAGCGTCGTCAGGCCCGGCCAGCCCAGCGTCACATTGGAGCCTGGTGCGACGCTGGCCCAGCTGAGGGCTCGACTGACGCCCGACCGTTGACATGTTGTTCGCCTGCTTGGAGTTGCACCTGGCGGGTGTGGCTGCCACAGAGGTACCCGTGCGCCGGTTCGTTCCCGTGTGCCGACAACGGGTTGAATGCAGCGATTGAAAATATGGTGCGCCGATGAGGCGCCGGCCATCGGCCTGCGCACGCGGGCGTGCCGCCGCGATGCTCAGCCGAGCCTGAACAAGGCCTTCAGCGCGGCGGGCAGCTCGGCGCGCCACGCCGCTTCGTTGTGGCCGGCGGCGTCCACGATATTCACACTCAGCCGCTCTGCCGGCATCTGCTGGGCCAGCACCTGGTGCATGCGCCGCGTGTTCTCGGCCATGCCGCCGCCCTCCTGACCACCGCAGTAGAGGTGCACCTGGGTATCGGCCGCCAGCCGGGCCTGCGCCGTGGCGTCGAACAGCTGCGGCGCAGCCCAGTAGGACGGGCTGAACAGGCCATAGCGGCCGAACACCTCGCCGTGCCACAGCATCGCCGCATGGCTGATGAGGCCGCCCAGCGAGCTGCCGATCAGCGCGGTGTGTTCGCGCTCGGGGCGCGTTCGCCAGCCGGCATCGATGTAGGGCTTCACGGTCTTCACGATGAAGTCGAGATACGCCGGCCCCTCGGCCCGGCCCAGACGCCAGTGGTCGTAGGGCGCCATCTCGGTGTTGCGCTTCTCGCGGCCGTTGTCGATGCCCACCACCAGGGCCTCGAAGCCGGTGACCTGGGCCAGGGCCGCCATGGTCTCGTCGACGCCCCATTCGCCGGCATAGCTGGTGGCGGCGTCGAAGAGATTCTGGCCGTCGTGCATGTAGATGACGGGGTAGCGGCGCCCGGCATCGCGCTCGTAGCTTGGCGGCAGGCACAGGCGCAGCGTGCGGCTGCGGGCCAGGCCGGGCATGGCCAGGGGCTCAGGCAGCACCCGCACGCTGGGCAGCGCCGTGGAGTCTGCAGACCAGGCGGGCAGCGATGACAGCAGGGGCAGGGTCAGCAGCAGGCGGCGTTGCATGGCGGGTGGGGTGACACTTGGGGCATGAAGATCCCCGACGCTATCCGACCCGCCCTGGCCCTGCTGCTCGTCATGGCCACGGCGCTGACACAAGCCCAGCAACCCCTGAGTTCCGACGAGCAACGGCTGGTGGCCACCATCAAGCACCACACGCCCGAGGCCCTGAAGCTGCTGGAGCGCAGCGTGCTGATCAACAGCGGCACGATGAATGCGGCCGGGGTGCGCGAGGTGGGTGCGCTGTTCCGTGCCGAGTTCGAGCGCCTGGGTTTTGCGACCCGCTGGGTGGACATGCCGCCGGCGATGCAGCGGGCCGGCCATCTGGTGGCCGAGCGCGTCGGCAACCAGGGCCAGCGGATGCTGCTGATCGGCCACCTGGACACCGTCTTCGAGAAGGACAGCCCGGTGCCGCCCTGGCAGATCGACGGCCGGCGCGTGCGCGGCCAGGGCGTGAGCGACATGAAGGGCGGCGACGTCATCATCCTGCTCGCGCTGCGCGCGCTGAACGAGGCCGGCGCACTGGACGGACGCACGGTGCGCGTCGTGTTCACCGGCGACGAGGAACGTGTCGGCCACCCGGTGGAGGTGGCGCGGGCCGCGCTGGTGGACGCAGCGAAGCAGAGCGACGCGGCGCTGGCCTTCGAGGGCGCCGCCCATGACGACCAGGGCCGCGATGCCGCCACCACCGGCCGCCGCGCGTCGGGTGGCTGGCGCCTGACGGTGACCGCGCGCACCGGCCATTCGTCCGGCGTGTTCGGCCGTGAAGGCTTCGGCGCGGTCTACGAGGCGGCGCGGGTGCTGAACGCCTTCCGCGAGCAGCTCATCGAGCCCGACCTCACGTTCAACGCGGCCACCATCGTCGGCGGCACCAGCGCCAGCTGGGACGATGCGCAAAGCCAGGGCACGGCCTTCGGCAAGACCAATGTGATTCCGCGCGACACCGTCGTGCACGGCGACCTGCGCTACCTGACCGCCGAGCAGGGTGCCCGCGCGCGCGAGCGCATGCAGGCCGTCGTCGACCAGCCGCTGCCCGGCACCCGCTCGCACATCAGCTTCAGCGAGGCCTACCCGCCGATGGCGCCCACGCCGGGCAACCGCAAGCTGCTGGCGCTGTACTCGCGCGCCAGCGCCGATGCCGGTCTGGGCGCGGTCGTCGAGCTGCCCCCCGGCCAGCGGGGCGCGGGCGATGTGCAGTTCGTGGCGCCCTTCGTGGACGGCCTGGATGGCCTGGGCGCGGCCGGTGGCGGCGCGCACACGCCGGACGAATGGCTGGACATCGCGTCCATCGAGCGCGGCGCCGTCCGCGCCGCCTTGCTGATCTACCGGCTGACGCGGTGAAAATCGCGGGCATGGCCGCCCGCATCCCGCTCGAACTCCTCGCCCCCGCCCGTGATGCCGACATCGGCATCGAGGCGGTCAACCATGGTGCCGATGCGGTCTACATCGGCGGCCCCGGCTTTGGCGCGCGCGACAAGGCGCCCAACGAGATCGCCGACATCGCCCGCCTCGTGGCCCATGCGCACCGCTTCAATGTGCGCATCTTCGTCACGATGAACACCATCCTGCGTGACGACGAGCTCGAGGGCGCGCGCCGCCAGGCCTGGCAGCTGTACGAGGCGGGCGTCGATGCGCTGATCGTGCAGGACATGGGCCTGCTGGAGCTGGATCTGCCGCCCATCCAGCTGCATGCCAGCACGCAGACCGACATCCGCACGCCCGAGAAGGCGCGCTTCCTGCAGGACGTGGGCTTCTCTCAGATGGTGCTGGCCCGCGAGCTGGACCTGAGGCAGATCGTCGCGATCCGCGAGCAGGTGCAGCAGGCGACGCTGGAGTTCTTCGTGCACGGCGCGCTGTGCGTGGCCTACAGCGGCCAGTGCTTCATCAGCCATGCCCACACCGGCCGCAGCGCCAACCGCGGCAGCTGCAGCCAGGAGTGCCGGCTGCCCTACACCGTGACCGATGCGCAGGGCCGCGTCATCGCGCACGACAAGCATGTGCTGAGCCTGAAGGACAACGACCAGAGCGCCAACCTCGAGGCCCTCATCGACGCCGGCATCCGCAGCTTCAAGATCGAGGGCCGCTACAAGGACATGGCCACCGTCAAGAACGTGACGGCCCACTACCGCACGCTGCTCGACGCGATCATGGAGCGCCGGCCTGAGCTGGCTTCCACCGGCCACGGCCGCTGCCGCTTTACCTTCACGCCCGAGCCCGAGCAGGCCTTCAACCGCGGCGGCACCGACTACTTCGTCAACGGCCGCCAAATCGACATCGGCGCCTTCGACAGCCCCAAGCACGCCGGCATGCCGCTGGGCGAGGTCAAGCGCGTCGGGCCGGACAGCTTCGACCTCGACACCGGCGACGCCACGCGCGTCGTCAACAACGGCGATGCGCTGACCTGGTGGGACCGCCAGGGCGAGCTGCAGGGCGTGCCGGTCAATGTGGCGACGCCGCTGGGTGGCACGCTCTGGCGCATCGAGCCCAACCTCGGCAAGGACCAGGCGTTCAGCGACCTGAAGGACCTCTTCCCCGGCACGGCCGTCAGCCGCAACCGCGACATGGCCTGGGAGCGGCTGCTCGCCAAGCCCAGCGCCGAGCGCCGCATCGCGGTGGACCTGACGCTGGCGCAGGTGAACGAGGGCTTCGAGCTGATGCTGAAGGACGAGACCGGCGTGAAGGCGTCGGTGAAGCTGCCTGGCGCGCACGAGCCGGCGCGCGACGGGAAGCAGGCCGATGCGCAGATGAAGGACGCGCTCGCCAAGCTGGGCGACACCATCTTCAGCGCCCGCCGCGTGCGGCTGGCGATGCGCGGCGAGCCCCTCTTCCTGCCGGCCAGCAAGCTCAACGCGCTGCGCCGCGACGGCATCGCCGCGCTGGAGGATGCCCGCGCGGCCGCCTTTCAGCGCCTGCCGCGCGCCACGCCCGTCGAGCCGCCGGTGCCCTACCCCGAGGACACGCTGAGCTACCTCGCCAACGTCTACAACGGCCGGGCCGCGGCCTTCTACGCGCGCCACGGCGTCAAGGTCATCGGCGCGGCCTACGAGAGCCACGAGGAGCTCGGCGAGGTGCCGTTGATGATCACCAAGCACTGCGTGCGCTGGAGCCTGAGCCTGTGCCCCAAGCAGGCCAAGGGCGTGACCGGCGTGCAAGGCACCGTGCGCGCCGAGCCGCTGGTGCTGAAACATGGCGAGGACACGCTGACGCTGCGCTTTGACTGCAAGCCCTGCGAGATGCACGTGGTGGGCGCGATGCGCAAGAACGTGCTCAAACAGCTGAAGGCCGAGCCGATGACCTTTTACCGGACCCGGCCGGCGGCTTGACCGAACACATGCCAGCCAACACACCGCCGCCGCCCTGCCCATGACCCGCACCCTCATCAGCTCCGGCTCCCCCTTCGAGGACGAGATCGCCTACTCCCGTGCCGTCGTGCAGGGCGACTGGGTGTTCGTGTCCGGCACCACGGGCTTCGACTACGCGACGATGACCATCGCCGACGACGTGGCCGAACAGGCCGAGCAGTGCCTGAGGAACATCCAGGCGGCGCTCGCCCAGGCCGGCGCCAGCCTGAAGGATGTGGTGCGCGTGACCTATGTGCTGCCCGACGGCCAGCAGTTCCGCGACTGCTGGCCGGTGCTGCGGCGCTACTTTGGCGACGTGCGCCCTGCGGCGACCATGATCTCGGCCCAGCTGCTGGACCCGCGCATGCGCATCGAGATCGAGGTGACGGCGCTCAAGCAGGGCGGCTGAGGCCGGCCTCAGCCGGGCGCCAGCCGCACGAAGCGCATCAGCCGGCCGCGGTAACCGGGCCCGGTCAGTGGGGTCTCGTGGGCTTCAAAACCCAGGGCAGCGAGTCGGCGTGTGAACGCGGCGCGGTTGCTGCGGTTGGGGTCGACGATCCAGACCTCGCAGCCGGGCAGCGCATGCCGCTCGATGAAGGCCGCCAGTGCGCCGCCGTCGTCGCGTTCGTAGAGCACATCGCTGCCGATGATGAGGTCAAAGCGCCCCTGCACCCTGGGCGCGCCGCCGCTCACGGCGATGGCGTCCTCGCTCCAGTCGCCATGGCAGTAGCGCATGGGCGCCAGCTCGTTCAGGCGCAGGTTCTCCAGCAGGAAGGCGCCGGCCAGCGGGTGGATGTCGCTGGCCGTGACCTCGCTGCCGCGGCGGTGGCACACCAGGCTGGCCAGGGCCAGGCCGCAGCCGATCTCCAGGATGCGCTCGCCGTCCACCTGAGGCCGCACCGCCATCGCGGCGGCGAGGTGCAGGCCCGAGGGCCAGACTTGGCCGAACAGCGGCCATTGCGCCGACGAGATGCCCAGGGCCTCGGCCACGCCGGTGGGGTCGGCGAACTGGTCGTTGTCGAGCAGGGAGCGGATCTGCAGGTCCGCCGCGCCGTCGATGGCGAGGGTCTGGACCTTGATCTGGTAGCCGGGCATGAGGCCCTCCGGGCGAGCTGCGGGATGGAGCGCAATGCAGCACGGGGAGGTCAGCGCCGCTGTGAGGCAGCGGCCGGGCGACAGGCCAGCGGGGCAGAACGGGGAGGGGGGAGTGTAGGGGGTGCGGGTCGGAGAGCGGCTTTGGTGAGGAGATGAGGTCGTTGGCGGCCTGGCGGGAAGCGAGCGTGTCAATGCAGGTCGGATGCTTCTGGATTCACCGTGAAGTTTTGCAGTAGCTTGTTGCACTCCTGACGCCGCGCCTCGGGTGCAGAGCTACGAAGCTTTTGCGCTGCATAGTTTCCGACGACGGTCGGGTCCATGGGCGCACCCTTGTCATCCTTGAACTGCGTGCTGAGCGACGCTCCAAGGGCGATCAGCTTCCAGTTGGTGGCACGCCAATGAGTGAATCTGGGCAAAAACTCAGAAGCGAAGTCGGGAATCGTGTCATTGCAGGCACGAGCCAAGATGATGGCGCTCCCGTCCGCGACATAGACCTGCAAGGCCTTCATCTGCGCATAGACGTCAGCTTCGGTATCGGCCGCACCGTCCTGCGCTAACGCGCTTGCTGCTGCCAGCAAGCTGATGCAAGCTGCTGCGAGACTTCGAAAGAAAGTCATCATTCGATGGACCATCGTTGCTTAAGTTAAGGCGCGGAGCCGACCGAAATCAGGTTACGCATTCACGTGCGCATTCGCATCCCCAGCATCGTGGAAGGTCGCGGCCCAATTGGGCAGAGCGTCGAGTTCTGCGTTCAACCCGTCAAGCCCGAGGCCGTCGATCTTGGCTGTAGGAACCCGTCGCGCGCGACCCTCCGCCGCTGGCCAACAAGCGCCCCACGACCGCTAAGCCAACGCGTCAGGCGCACGGCCAAAGCCGCCGACCTGGATCAGTGGTAATCCTGCTCCAGCTGATGGCGAATGGCGCCGATGCGCACAACCTCGCCGCGGACTTCAAACGCTGCGATGAGTCCGCTGCTTCCGAAGGGGATGATCAGCTCGCGCTGCCTGTCGTTCAAGGCGCGAGCGGCCTTGCGGCACGAGTAGGGCGAGAACTCCAGCAGTTGCAGCGCTCGGTCGACGGCGTCTCTCAGGCGCCGCACGACATCGAGGTCAGGCGTCGCGCTGGCGAGTTCACGTTCGATGATGAAGTCCTCAATCCGCAGCAAGTCGTCGGCAGCCTCTTCGGCGAGGACGACGCGGTAGGGAGTCACCGCCCAGCGCTCGGCTTGGCGGCCGCCAAGCGCTGCCTCGCAGCCTCAAGGCGGGCATCCATCTGCTTCAGCATGTCCCGCGGTGAGACGCCACGGTCTTCCCGTTCAGAGCGCTCGACAGCGTCTCTGGCGCGTGCCAGGAAGGCGTCTTGCGTACGCCGCCAGGCGACGCCGTCGCGCACGCACGAGGCAACGAAATCGGAGAGGGATTCGCCTTCGTCAAGCACGGCCTCCGCATCGCTTCTCAACGCGGGCTCGACGCGCACGGCAGGGAGTGTGGAGGTCTTCATGGCCTCAATGTAATGCAAATGTGATGCATGAGCAAACATCGCCATGCGCTCAAGCTCCGAGGAGCGACCGTCAGGCCACTGCCTCCTCCAACGCCCCCAACAGCCGGTCGATTTCCTCCGCTGTGTTGTAGTGCGCGATCGAGACTCGCACGACGCCGCCGTACGCCTGCAGCCCCAGCGCCTCGATCAGGCGCCGGGCATAGAAGTCGCCGAAGCGGATGCCGATGCCGTGCGCGTCGACACGCCGGACGATGGCCTCGGACGGCTGGCCCTCGGCCACAAAGCTGATCGTCGGCACGCGCTCCCCGGCCGTCACCGACGGCAGGCCGATGATGCGCACGCCGCGCCGGCCGCGCAGCCACTGCAGCACCTGTTCAGCCAGGGCGTCTTCATGGCGGGCAATGGCGTCGAAGGCCGCCTGCATGTGCGCACGGCCGTCGCCCACGGCGCCGAGCTCGGTCCCCACGTCACGCAGGTAGTCCACGATGCCCGCGCAGCCGTAGGACAGCTCGTAGTTCACATTGCCGCGCTGCAGCTTGTAGGGGATGACCTCGGGGCCGATGAAGAAGTGGTTCAGGCTGGGCAGGGACAGCAGCAGCTCGCGCTGAACCCACATGACGGCGTAGTGCGGCCCGAACACCTTGTAGAAGCTGAACACGACCGCATCGGCCCCGCTGGCCTGCACGTCGACGAGCCGGTGGGGCGCGTAGGCCACCGCGTCCACGCACAGCCGCGCGCCCACCGCATGGGCGCGGCGCGCCACCTCGGCGACCGGGTTGACCGTGCCGAGGATGTTGGACGCCTGCGTCATGGCGACCCACTTCGTGCGTGGGCCGAGCAGCGCGTCCAGGTCTTGCAGGCGCAGGTTCAGACTGTCGACATCGACTCGCCAGGTTCGAACGACGACGCCGGCGTCTGCCAACCGCACCCACGCGCCGATGTTGGCCTCGTGGTCGGATTCGGTCACGACGACTTCATCGCCGGGCCGCAGCCCGGGCCTCTGGGCCTCCACCAGCGTGCCGATCAGCGCTGTGGTGGAGGGCCCCATGACGACCTCGTCGTCGTGCGCCGAGTGGACCATCTCGGCCACCGCCCGGCGTGCGCTCAGCACGCGCTCGCCGGCCTGCTGCGAGGCGGCGTAGCTGGCACCGAGCTGCACGTTGTCGTGCAGCAGGTAGTCGCGGACGCGGTCGGCCACACGCGCGAGCACCTGCGACCCGCCGGCGTTGTCGAGGAACACGGTGCCAGCGGCAAGGGCCGGGAACTCGGACCGGATGCGCGCCAGGTCCAGCGTTGCAGGGGTCACGTGGGGCTCCTTGGGTTCGGGCGATTGGGGTGGCCTGGCGCGCGTTCCTCAGCTCATCAGGTCATACGGCCCACCCCGCTCCAGCGCCTTCTGGTACGCCGGCCGCGCATGGATGCGCGCGAGGAAGGCCTTGATCTTGGGGTAGGCGTCGATGGCACCGCCGCGGGCGGCGGCGGCCTCCAGCGGGAAGCTCATCTGCACATCGGCGGCCGACATCTCCGCGCCGGCGAACCACGGCCGCGCGGCCAGCTCGCTTTCCAGGAACTTCAGCTGCGCGTCGATGTTGGGCTGCACGAAGCTCGTTAGCACCTTGTCGGCAATGCCCTTGGCGATGGGCTTCACGAAGAAGGGCATGGGCGCGCGCTTGATCTTGTTGAAGACCAGCTTCATCACCAGCGGCGGCATCGCCGAGCCTTCGGCGAAGTGCAGGTAGTAGCGGTAGTGCAGCAGGTCCTGCGGGTCGGTCGGCTTCAGGCGCCCCTGGCCGTAGGTGTCCACCAGGTACTCCAGGATGGCGCCGCTCTCGGCCACGGTGAGCCCGCCATCGGTGATGACCGGGCTCTTGCCGAGTGGATGCACGGCCCGCAGCTCTGGCGGCGCCAGCGAGGTCTTGGCGTCGCGCTGGTAGTGCTGGATCTCGTAGGGCAGGCCCAGCTCTTCGAGCAGCCACAGCACGCGCTGCGAGCGGGAGTTGTTGAGGTGGTGGACGGTGATCATCGTTTCGAGTGTAGGAAGTCGCAGCTCTGGTTCAATGGGCGGCAGTAACTCGTATGGCCATGACGAATCAAGACCGCGTCGACATCTTCTGTCCCAAGTGCGAGTGGCGCCCTCAGGCCGAAGACCGCTGGGAATGCGTGCCGTCTTGCGGTACGGTCTGGAACACCTTTTGGACGCGGGGCGTTTGTCCCGGCTGCACGGTGAAGTGGCCCATCACGCAATGCCTAGCGTGCGAAGAGTATTCACGGCACGAGGATTGGTACCACGAGCCCCCGAGTGTCCCAGCCGATCCTTTGGAGCAAACCGAGGACCTAGCCCAGCAAACTTAGGCCCGGGCCGGGGTCTCGTCCGGCGCCAGCAGCCGCCCGAACACCAGCTTCACCGCCAACATGCCCACGCCCGCGACGGCCACCAGGCCGGCGTGCAGCAGCCAGAACTGCGAGCCCGGCATCACGTCCAGCAGGCCGGCCAGCCAGCCGACGAAGGTGTTGCCAAAGAACAGGTGCAGGTAGTAGATGCCGATCATCACGCCCTGCAGGCCGCGCGGCGCGGCGCGCGAGTACAGCGCCAGGCCCACCGGCAGGATGTTGGCGAAGCCGATGTCGTTGACCAGGGTGTAGGCGAAGGTCCAGAGGATGCTGATCTTGGCGCCGCCGGCCTCGATGGACAGGGCCGGGATCAGCAGCAGGGCCGGCGCACCGGCGGCGACGAAGCAGCCCAGTGCGATCTTGGTGATCTCGTCGGGCTCGCGCCGGCGCGTGGCCCACCAGCGCCAGAAGGCGATGGAGCCCAGCATGGTCACGAAGCTCACGGTGGCGTCCACCGACTGCAGCCAGGTCACGGGCACCATGAAGCCGCCCACGGCCATGTCCATGTACTTTTGCGACCACTGCGGGTAGGCGTTGTAGAACTGCTGGTTGCCGACAATGGACAGCATCAGCAGCGGCAGGATGGCCACCAGCAGCACCACCTGCATCAGGCCGCGGCGACCCAGCGGCGGGTGCACCACGGCGTCGCTCGCACCCTTGCGCGCCGGATCGGGCGGCAGGTAGCGCCGGCCGGCCAGGTAGACCACCAGGCCGATCAGCATGCCCACGCCCGCGGCGCCAAAGCCCCAGTGCCAGCCCACCTTCTCGCCCAGGGTGCCGCACACGATGGGCGCTGCGATGACGGCGATCTGCACCGCGAGCATGAAGATCTGGAAGGCGCTGGCGCGGCGCTTGTCCTGCGGGCCGTAGAGGTCGCCCACCTGCGCGGCGATATTGCCTTTGAAGCAGCCCACGCCCAGCAGCAGGCAGGCCAGGGCCGGCAGCAGCGCGGTCTCGAAGGCCATCAGGAAGTGGCCCAGCGCCATCAGCAGCGCGCCGATGACGACGGTGCGCGTGCGGCCCAGCACGCGGTCGGCCAGCAGGCCGCCGAAGATGGGCGTGAGGTAGACGAAGCCGGTGTACAGGCCGAACACCACCGAGGCCAGCTGCTGCGTCGAGCGCGGGCCGGTCACGCTCTCGATGGCGTGGCGCAGCGGGTCGATGCCGATGACGCGGCCCACGGTCTCGGGCATGAAGAGGTAATTGCCCAGGTACAGGATGAGCAGCGCCTGCATGCCGTAGTAGCTGAAGCGCTCCCACAGCTCGCAGAAGGACAGCCAGCCCAGGCCGGCGGGGTGGCCCAGGAAGGCGCGGTCGAGGCGGTCGCGTGCGTCGCTGGTGGCGTCGGCAGGGCCTGCGGGAAGGGTGGCGGTGGTCAAGGGCGGTCCCGGAATCTGGAGAGAAGGCGCGACTGTCCCCTGAGCCGCCGCCGCTGGCAATGCGCACTCGCCCGGGGCATGACCGGCGGCAGGGGGCGTCAGCGCGCCGGTTCGCCGGTGAAGTCCTGCAGCGCCTCCAGCAGCACCTTCACGCCCAGGTGCAGGTCGGCCACCTCGATGCGCTCGTCCGCATCGTGCCCGGTGTAGGGCTTGCCCGGCATCCACATGCCGAAGGCAAAGGCATTGGGCATGTGCTTGGCGTAGGTGCCGCCAGCCATGATGGCCGGCGCCGCCGCCTTGCCGGTGCCGCGGGCGTAGGCCGCCAGCAGCCGCTGCACGGTGGGCGACTGCGGGTCGTGTACCTGCGGTTCGGATGTGAAGCGGTTCGCACTGCGCAGCCGGGCGCCTTGATCGGCGTTGAAGCGGGCGAGCTGCGCCTGCACGCGCTCGGTCAGCACCTCGCCGCTCAGGGCCGGGTGGCTGCGGATCGTGAACCAGAGCTTGAGCGAGCCGTCGGCCTGGCGGCTCAGCAGCGTGGGCGCGGCCACCGCGCGGCCGAACAGCGGATGGGCCTCGGTCAGCCCGAGGCCCGTGCCGTTCACGTCGACGCCGGCCTGCTGCACCAGGGTCAGCACGTCGCGGTCGCTGCCGGGCGGCAGCTCGGGTGCGATGGCCGTGGCCAGCGCCACCAGCGCATTGCGGCCGCCCTGGGCGTTCACGCCGGCGTGTGCCGCGCGTCCGAAGGCCGACACGATCAGCGCACCGTCTTCGGCCTGGAACTCCAGCCGCGTGCCGGGCGGCAGCGGGCGGGCCGCGATGCGCTGGCGCAGCGCCGGCAGCGCGGCCGTCGCCACCTCCAGCGTGGCCACCGCCGCGCCGGGGATGATGTTGCGCGCGAGGCCGGCCTGGAGCTGCAGCAGCCGCACGCCGGTGTCCCCACGCACGGCGGGCGCGGCCTCCACCAGCAGGCTGTTGTTGGACATCTCACCCACGACCACCGGGAAGTAGCCATCCAGCACCAGCGTCAGGTCCGGCGCCGCGTGCGTGGTGAGGTAGCTGGGCATGTCCTTGAGGGCGGTTTCCTCATCGCTGCCCACCAGCAGCCGGATGGTGTGCGTGCGCGGCCAGCCGCTGTCCTGCAGCGCCTTCATCGCCAGCAGGGCCTGCACCAGCGGGCCCTTGTCATCGGCCACGCCGCGGGCCTGGATCACGCCGTCCTTCATCACGGCCTGGAAGGGCGGCGTGCTCCATTCGGCGGCGCTCACCGGCACCACATCGCCGTGCACCGCCAGCCCCAGCACCGGTGCACCGGCCGGGCCGGGCAGCTCGATCTCGGCCACGGCGCCCTGGTCCCGGTAGACCAGGCCCAGTGACTCGGCGGTGCGTTGCAGCCACTGCGCCTGGGCGGCAAACGCCGGCGCATTGCCGGCCACGGTCTCGAAGGCCACCACCTCGCTCAGCAGCGGCACCAGGCGTGGCGCCCAGCGGGCGCTGTAGACGCCATACGGGTCCGGCGGCGCCGCGGCGGCGAGGCCGGTGCCGAGTGCAAGGGCTGCGGCCCATGCGCCGCGCCAGGGGGTGTGGGGTGTGGGCATGTTGTCCTCCCGAGACTTTGCGTGGCCGGCATTCTGGCGGCGCCGGGCCGCCACACCCTTGCCGAAACCCTGAGCTTGCCGACCGCGCCTGCTGCCGCTAGCCTGCGCGCGGCCGCAGGGGCCGAGCAGGGAGAACGACATGACGACAAGCGGGGGTGCAGCGCGATGGCGCTGCTGGTTCAACGTCGGGGTGAACTTCTGGGTGGGTGCGGCGGCCTTGATGGCCACGCTGGCCCAGGCTGCGCCCAGCCCCATCCGGCTGGAGGTGGACGCGAGCGACACCCGCCAGCGCATCTTCCGCGTGCGGGAATCGATCCCGGTGCAGCCGGGGCCGCTCACGCTGCTTTATCCGCAGTGGATTCCGGGCAGCCATGCCCCTACCGGAGAGATCACGCTGCTGGCCGGGCTGCAAATCCAGGCGGCTGGCCGGCCGCTGGCCTGGCAGCGGCTGCCCCAGGAGCCTTTCGCGTTTGCCGTGCAGGTGCCGGCCGGCGTGGACCGGCTGGAGCTGAGCTTCCAGTACCTGTCGCCGCTCAACGACCGGCAGGGCGACGTGGTGGTCACACCGGACATCGTCGCGGTGCGCTGGCAGTCGCTGCTGCTCTACCCGCGCGGCGAGCCGGTGGCGCAGCAGCCGGTGGAGGCCACGCTGAAGCTGCCTGAGGGCTGGGCGCTGGCCACCTCGCTGGACGAGCAGGGCCGCAGCGGCGCGCGCATCGGCTTCCGGCCGGTCAGCGTCGCCACGCTGGTGGACTCGCCGGTGTGGGCCAGCCCGCACCTGAAGCGCTACGAGCTGCAGGCGGCCAGGCCCGGCGTGGCGTCGGTCGGCCTGAACGTGCTGGCCGACTCGGCCGAAGACCTCCAGGCCAGCCCCGAGGCGCTGGCGGCCTGGACCGCCATGGTCCGGCAGGCCACACGCGTGTTCGGTCCGCTGCCGGTGCCGCGCTACGAGTTCCTGCTGTCGCTCAATGCCGGCTTCATGCGGGTCGCCCGCGAGCACCAGAGCTCGGCGGAACTCAGCACGCCGCCCGGCCTGTTCTCGAAATGGGCGGCGATGGTCAACGAGCGCCGCAACGTGCCGCACGAGTTCGTGCACGCCTGGAACGGCAAGCTGCGCTCGCCCGCGGGCCTCGCGCCCGACGACTTCAACACGCCGCTCGACACCCGCGACCTGTGGATCTACGAGGGCCAGACCCAGTACTGGGGCTATGTGCTGCGGGCCCGCAGCGGTGACCTGAGTCCCGCGCAGGCGCTGCAGCTTTGGGCACGCGAGGCGGCCGCCATGGCGGCGCGCCGTGGCAACACCTGGCGCAGCCTGCAGGACACGACCCTGGACCCCGTGATGCGCTACGACCGCGCCCGAGCCTGGGGCAGCTGGCAGCGCAGTGCGGACTACTACAGCGAAGGTACTTTGCTCTGGCTCGCTGTGGACGCGCGCCTGCGGCAGCTGAGCGGCGGCCAGCGCAGCCTGGATGACCTGGCGCGGACCTTCTTCTCGGCCCCGCCGCCGGCGCGCCAGCGCTACGAGCGCGCCGAGCTGTGGGCCGCGCTCGAAGCCTTGGCGCCGGGCGACTGGCAGCGCTTCATCGAGGGCCGCCTGGAGGGCACGGGGCAGGACTTCGTGACCAGAACGCTCGAGGCGGCTGGCTGGCGGCTCGTGTTCAAGGCTCAGCAAAGCGAGCTGGACGCTGCGATCGACCGGCTGGCCGGGGCCAGCGATTTCAGCGACTCGATCGGTGTCGCCGTTGCCAACGACGGCCGGCTGAACACCGTGCGCTGGGAAAGTGAAGCCTTCCGCGCCGGCCTGGCGCCCGGGGCGCAGCTCGTGGCCGTCAACGGCCGCAGCTTCAGCACGGCCCTGCTGCGCGAGGCCATCGCCGAGGCCGGACGCACGCGGCAGCCGCTGGACCTCGTCGTCAAGGCCGACGAGCGCTTCAGCACCGTGCGCCTGCGAGCCGACGAGGGCCTGCGCTACCCTCAGCTGGAGCGCATTCCCGACCGTCCCGACCTGCTCAGCGTGATGCTGAGCCCCCTGCCATGACCCCACCCCGCATCCTCGTCACCGGCGGCACCGGCTATATCGCCGGCGTGCTGATCCGCCAGCTGCTGGCCGAGGGCTGGCAGGTGCACACCACCGTGCGCGACCTCGCGCGCGAGCCGGCCCTGCGCCAGGTGCTGGGCGCCGAGCGTGGCGAGCCGCGCGACCAACTGCGCTGCTTTGCCGCCGACCTGATGCACGACGCCGGCTGGGCCGAGGCCGCCGCCGGCTGCAGCCACGTGGCCCATCTGGCCTCGCCGCTGCCGGTGGGCGTGCCGCGCGATGCCAACACGCTGATCGTGCCCGCCCGCGAGGGCGCGCTGCGGGCGCTGAAGGCCGCGCGCGACGCCGGCGCCCAGCGCGTGGTGATGACCTCCTCCGTGGCCGCCATCTCGTACGGACACGGCCCGGGCGAACACCAGCTCACCGAGGCCGACTGGACCAATCTGGATGCGCCCGACGTGCCGCCCTACGTCCAGTCCAAGACCGTGGCCGAGCGCGCCGCGCGCGACTGGGTGGCGCGCGAGGGGGGCGGCCTGGAGTTCTGCACCGTGAACCCCGCGGTCGTGCTCGGGCCGGTGGCGAGCGCCGACTACTCGGCCAGCGTCGTCATCGTGCAGAGCCTGCTGCGCGGCCGTCTGCCCGCCCTGCCCCGCCTGGGCTTCGGCATCGTGGATGTGCGCGACGTGGCCGAGCTGCACCGCCTCGCGCTGACCACGCCGGGCCTGGCGGGCGAGCGCTTCATTGCCGATGCCGGCTTTCTGTGGCTGCGCGAGATCGCGGCCATCCTGCGCGCCGAACTGGGCGAGGACGCCCGCCGCGTGCCCACGCTGCCGCTGCCGGATTGGTGCGTGCGCCTGCTCGCCCGCGTCAGCCCCGCGGTGCGCGCCGCGGCCAGCGAGCTGGGCACGGTGCGCCGGCAGGACGCCAGCCACGCGCGCGACGTGCTCGGCTGGGTGCCGCGGCCGCCGCGGGAGGCGATCCTGGCGACGGCGCGGGACTTGATCGCGCTCGGGGTGCTGCGGGCTTAGGGGCCGGCAGGCCCTGCGCTCAGCCCATGCAGAAGGCGTTGAGCTTGTTGCCGTCCAGGTCCCGGAAGTAGGCGGCGTAGAAGCCCTCGCCCCGCGGACCCGGCGCGCCCTCGTCGGCGCCGCCCAGCGCCAGGGCCTTGGCATGCAGGGCACGCACCTTGTCCTGGCTGTCGACGGCCAGCGCAATCATCACGCCGTTGCCCACGCTGGCCGGCTTGCCGTCAAAGGGGCGCATCACGCCGAAGGCGGGCTTGTCCATGCCAGTGCCCCAGGCGTAGCCGCGTCCGAAGTCCATGATGCGCTGGATGCCGATGACGGCGAAGAGCTCGTCATAAAAGGCTGCCGCGCGGGGCAGGTCATTGGTGCCGAGGGTGGTGTAGCCGATCATTCGAGTGCTCCGGACGTGAGGCGCCGAGATCGTAGCGGTGGCCGGGCGTGGTGGGCCCTCCAACGCAGCGTGCGCGACGCACGTGCACCCCGCGGTCAGCCGCCGGGCGCCCGACGGCGGAACACGAGGTCACCGTCGTCGTGGGTCAGCAGCCGGGGCAGCGCCCCGGTCACGGCGGCGTAGCCGCAGCGCAGCAGCAGGCGCTGGCAGCGCTGGTTGGCCGGCACGGTGGTGGCCCAGAAGTCGTGCACGCCGCAGCGGCGCGACACCTCCGCCTGCAGCCACAGCAGGCCCTGCTGCGCGTGGCCGTGGCCCCAGTGGCCGGGCCCGAACAGAAAGGCCACCTCCGCCAGGCCATCGTGCACCGTGGCTTCCAGGCGGCCCAGCATCTGGCCGCTGGCGTCGCTCACCAGGTAGTTCAGCCAGTGCTCGTCGCGCCCGGGCGGTGGCCCGGCCAGCGCCCGTTGCAGGCCGAGCTCGAACTCGTCGGCCGGTGGCACCTCGCCGCCGAGGTGTTCATACACGGCCGGCTGCCGCAGGACCGCACCCAGCGCCGGCAGATGCTCCAGGCGCAGCGGCTCGATCCGCAGCGCGCCGGGGCTCAACGGCCCCGCCTCTGCCACAACGGCCGCTTGCCCTTCAACTGCCGCTCGATGCCGTCGTTCAGCCGGCCGCGCAGGTCGATGACCTCCTCGACGTGGCCGTAGACGCCCGGGAAGCGCAGGTCCAGCCACAGCCACAGCGTGCAGATGCGCAGGGCCTGCTCCATGCGGTCCAGGCGGCCGTGCTGGTCGTACTCGTCCAGGAAGTGCGGGTCGCCGGCCTGGCCGGTGCGGGCGTGGTTCTGGGCCCAGCCGTGGAACTGGTCCACCAGCATCGGCAGTCGCGAGTCCACCGGCGCCTGCGCGTACTTGAAGCGCTCCTGCAGCGGCAGCGCGATGGCATTGCAGTCCAGCACCTCGGCCAGCTCCAGCATCTGCTCCAGCTCGGCCACCGCGAAGTGGGCGTCGTCGAGCTTGAGCTGCTGCATGAAGATGCTCAGCACCGCGTAGAGCTTGTTGACGCCCATGCGCTGCGAGATGGTCTGCACATGCCGCCAGTTGGGCGCCACCGGGCATTTGAAGTCGCGCGGCGCGCGCGGCTCCTTGGGCAGCTGCTGGCGCAGGATCTTCATCGCGTCCGCCTCGGCCTCCTTCAGCACGCTGACGAAGCCCTCGTCGTGCATGCCGTAGCGGCCCGCGCGGCCGGCGATCTGGTGCACCTCGCTGACGCTGAGCTCGCGGTCGCCCACGCCGTCGAACTTGGTCAGCGTGGAGAACAGCACGCGGCGGATCGGCAGGTTCAGGCCCATGCCGATGGCGTCGGTGGCCACCAGCACATCGCTCGCGCCGACGGCAAAGCGTTCGGCCTCGCGGCGGCGCACCTCGGGCGGCAGCGCGCCGTAGATGACGCTCACCGAGTGGCCGCCCTGCGAGATCTGGTCGCGCAGCATCAGCACGTCACGGCGGCTGAAGGCTACCACCGCGTCGCCGGCCTGCAGATGGGTCATGGGCACGGGCGCGGGCATCAGCTGCACCTGCTGCTTGCGCTCGAAGTAGCGCTTCTCGGGCTTCTCGCCGCAGAGCTGCAGCAGCCGCTCGATGGCGGGCGCCGCATAGGCCGAGCCGATGATGATGAGCTCGCGCGCCGGCACGCCGACGATGGCCTGCGTCCACGCCCAGCCGCGCGAGTCGTCGAAGATCATCTGCGCCTCGTCGATGACGGCCACGTCGATCACGTCGCGCGTGTTGACCATCTCGATGGTGCTGCTCACCACGCGGGCGTTCTCGGCCGGCACGCTCTCCTCGCCGGTCAGCAGCGAGCAGGGCACGCCGCGGCCCACCAGCCGGTCGCGGCCCTCCAGCGCCAGCAGCCGCAGCGGCGCGAGGTAGGCGCCGTCCAGCGCCTGCGCCAGCCGCTCGAAGGCCGAGTAGGTCTTGCCGCTGTTGGGCGGGCCGAGGTAGAGCGTGACCTTGCGGCCCAGCTTGCGCGCGGCGTCGAAGCTGTCCGGGTAGCCCTGGAAGGCCAGCTCGCGGCCCAGGCTGGCCAGCGTGCTCTGCTCCTCCACCTGCTGCTCCCAGCGGTCCTGGGCGCGGGTCAAGGCAGCCTTCAGGTCCTCGAAGGGCATGGGCACGCCGCACTCGGCCTGCAGCCGCGGCAGCAGCGAGGCGAGCTGGGCGCTGTCCGCCAGGGCCTCGCTGCGGGCCACGAGATGGTTCAGGTGCAGGGCCAGCTCGGCGGTGTAGGAGTACTCGGGCGCCTGGCCCAGCGCGTGGCGCAGCGCGGCCTGGTCGCCGTCGCGGAAGAAGGCCCAGATGGGCGCCTCGGGCACCGGCACGCGGTGCGACAGTTCGATGCGCCAGCCGGCGTGGGCCAGCGTGATCGGGTGCACGCACAGCCGCGTGAATACCAGGCCTTCGCGGCGCAGGCCCAGAGACTCGAGCTGGTGCAGGCGCTGCTGCATCTGCGGGCGCAGCGTTTTGGTGGACGCGCCCCCATGCGGCGCAAGCGCCGCCTCCCCCCGAGGGGGCTGCGCAAGCTCGGGGCGGCCCTTCGCTTGCAGCGGCGTCGCGTCCAGCTGCGCGAGCGCCACGCGGATGTGCTGCGGCAGGATCCAGCGGCTGGGACGGCCGCCGCCGGCGGCCTTGGAGATCTGGATGCAGCCCAGCCGGTCCAGCGCATCGTCGCTGCCGTCGTCCAGGTCCGCGGGCGTCAGCACTTGCGGCAGCGCATAGGCGGCCTGGCGGATGCGGGCCCAGTCTTCGGGCGCGAGGGTCGCCGGCAGGCGCGAGGCGTGGCGGGGTTGCGGGAGGGGAAACGCCGGCGCGGGCGGCCTGGATTCGGGAGACGGGGACTTCACGGCGGAAGTGGAACACAGGCGGCGCCGGGCCGCTGCACCGTGCCCGCGCCTAACGCGGGCCGTGGCCGCTGCGCTTGCGCCGGTACATGGCTTCGTCCGCCTTGTGCACCAGCACGCCGGGAGCGTCCGCGTCGTCGGGGAACAGGCTGTAGCCGATGCTGGCCGACACGCTCAGGGTGTGGCCGGCGATCAGCGCGGGCACGGCCAGCGCCTGCCCGATCTTGACCGCCACCTGCTCGGCATCCTCGCGCCGCACCGCGGAGGCCAAGATGACGAACTCGTCGCCGCCCAGCCGGCACACGGTGTCGCTGGCGCGCACGGTGGCCAGCAGCACGCGCGCGGTGTGTTGCAGCATCAAGTCGCCAGCGGCATGGCCGAACTCGTCGTTCACCTGCTTGAAGCCGTCGATGTCCAGGAAATACACCGCCAGGCGCTGGCCCAGGCGGCGCGCCAACTCCAGGTCGTGGGCCAGGCGGTCCCACAGCACCTCGCGGTTCGGCAGGCCC
Source organism: Burkholderiales bacterium (assembly GCA_003963075.1). GTDB lineage: Bacteria > Pseudomonadota > Gammaproteobacteria > Burkholderiales > Burkholderiaceae_C > Pelomonas. Next base: position 102,628 of record RXJV01000036.1, on the reverse strand, counting down.
GTCAGCACGTCGGTCTGCGAGGCCTTGATGGCCACCTCCAGCGCCGCGTGGGCGGTCTCGGCTACCTGGTTCGCCGCCAGGTTCTCGGCGGTCAGCCGCGCGTTCTCGGCCCGCGCATCGTGGGCCACGAGCAGGCTGTGCTCGCTGCGCGCGTCCGCGATTTCGGCCTGCAGCGCGGCCAGCTGGCGCTCCGCCGCCGCAATCTCGCGCCGCAGGGCCAGCAGCTTCATCTCGCCCTCGGCGCCCTCGTGCGGTGGCATGGCCATGGGCCGCGCGCCGGTTCAGCCCGGGCCGGCGTCGGCCGGCTGGGTGAGGGTCATGACGATATCGGGGTACCAGGCCGCGTTCAGGCCCAGCGACTCGTCGGCCGTCAGGTCGCGGTTGCCCATGTCGAAGCGCGAGGCATGGATGCCCACCAGCAGCCAGGGCAGCGGAGCGCGGTCCGGCGATCGCATCACCACCGGCGCGCCGCTGATGCCGCGGTGCGTGCGCGCATCGGTCAGGAACCAGCCCAGGCCCTGGAAGCGCCAGCCGTAGGGCGAGGCCACCGCGCCCTGGCGCACCACCGGAAAGTGGTGCAGCCCATCGTGAAAGCCCAGCGGAAAGCCCGGGATCAGCAGCGGCTCGCCGATGCCGACCGTGTCGTCGGCGCCGGGCAGGTTCCCGGGCTCGAAGGCGGCGAGTGCGATCGTCGCGGGCAGGGCCTCGGGGTCGATCTCCAGCACAGCCACGTCGATGCCGCCGCCGTCATCCTCGCCCTGGCGCCAGTCCGCCAGTCCGTCGCGGAAGAGCAGCACCGACAGCGCGGTGGACTCGGCGAGGTTGTCGGCGCTGGCATGCAGCTCGATCTCGATGCGGTCCGGATGGTGGTCGCTGGCCTCGTCGATGAAGACATGCCGGCTGGTGACGAGGTAGAGCCGCTCGTCGCGGCGGAAGAAGAAGCCGCTGGCACTGGTCAGGCCCCGCGGCCCGTCGAAGGTGCTCAGGCGCACGGTGGCCAGCAGCAGCGGGTCGATGGCGCCCGGCACCGGCGCAGTGGCAGACACGCCGGCCTCTCGAGCGCTCAGACCGAGGACCGCGGCATCGAGCGGGCGAGCATGCCGGCCAGATGCTTGCAGACGTTCTCGCCCGTCGTCGTCAGCCGCAGCGAGCCGCCATGCCACTCCATCCAGTGCAGGGCCACGTAGTCCGCGATGTCGACCTCGTCGATCTCGGCCGCGCGGCGGCGCTTGAGCAGATCGACGGTGGCCAGCAGTTCATCGCGAAGCGCTTCGCGGCGGTTCGTGTCCAGAAGCGGGGCGGCTTGGTTCGTCATCAGGATCTCCAGGGCGCGTTGGCCGGTGGCCAGCCGCACGGTTCGTCGAAACGGGGCAGGAGCGCAAGCCGCAGGCGGCATGCGGGTGTTGCGCCTCGGCGCGCGCGGGGTCGTCCGGTGGCGGACCGCAGGCGAGCCGGGGCAGCTGGGGGTGGGTCGTCTCTGGTCGTGCCAGAGGAACCGGAGTTGGGGCTCGCCGCTTGAAGGAGGCTGACGACCGCTGCCGGCCGGCGGAAGCCGGCGGGCCTGGAGGCGCGAAGAAGGAGAAGTGCGCCGGCGTCCAGCCACCGATGCCGCGCCGTTGAGCAGACACGCGACTGGCTGAGTGTAGGCCGGGGCGATGACAGATCGGGTGGTGGTGCCTAAGCGGGCTAACCTTGCTCAATGTCGAGTCGACAGCAAGGCTAGGCATCGCTCACTGCCGTGCAGCAAGGCGACATCCAAGGCAGATTCATCGAAGATCCGCTTCAACGCCGGGTCGGCGCCTCGGGCCAAGAGGAGTTCAGCAATCTCGACCTTGTCGTCCTCGACGGCCAGATGCAGCGGTGCTTCGGAGAGGTCTGCCAATTCGTTGACGTTGGCGCCGGCGTCAAGGATGAGCCTGACGATCTCGACGTCGCCCCCACGAACTGCTTGGTGCAGGGTCGGGTCGTGTTGTCCGTCCAGCCACAAAACTGCATCGCTTGCAAGAAGTAGGCGCACAAGGTCCAGATAAGCAAGGGAGCAGGCGTCGGATAGGGGCGTCGATCCCACTTCATTGACCGTGTTCACGTCAGCGCCTCGTTGAATGAGCGCTTGGACGGCATCGATCTGGTTCTCAACACAAAGAAAGTGCAGAGGCGTCTCGCCCAGACTGGTCCTCGCATGAATTGCGCTCGGGTCGATAGCAAGTGCCGCGAGTCCTTCGTGCAACGAGGAGAAAAAGCCCTTCACAACCTTCACAACCCGTTCGTCGTCCATGTTTCGGTTTCCCTCACAACGTCTTCGGCTTGTTGGCCTCCGATGGACTCGCGATCCACCCCTGAAGTTCCGCCGCCCTTGCATGCTTGGGCGCCAGCTCCAGAAACGTCTTGTACGCCGCCATGGCCTTGGCGTCGTCGCCGGCTTGCAGCCGTGCATCGCCGAGGTTGAGCCAGGCCAGCGACCGGCTCGCGTCCATCTCGACCGCCTTCTCGAACCAGCCCGCCGCGTCGGCGAACTTGCCGCGGCGGTAGAGCACAAAGCCGAGGTTGTTGGCCGCCAGCGCGAACTTCGGCTGCAGCTGCAGGGCCTCCTTGAACGCGGCCTCGGCCTCGTCGTAGCGGCGCTCGCGGTAGAGCTGCAGGCCGCGGTCGTTGGCGCGTTGGGCGGCGACGCGGGCGCCGGGGTCGACGCGGGCGGTGGTCGCGGCCAGGGCCTGGTCCTTGCCGTCCAGGCCCTTGATCGTGACCTGCACGGCGGTCGCGGCGCCGGCCGCCGCAGGCGCGGCCTGGCGGCCAGCGCTGCTGGCTTCGTCGAGCTTGGCGGCCAGCTGGCTGGCCTTGTCGTCCAGCTGGGCCACGGCGCTGCTCAGGCCCGGCTCCTGGGCGGTGGGCAGCTCGAACACGAACTCGCCGCCCTCGCTGCCCGGCAGGCTGCCGAAGGCCGGCGTCTGGCGTGCAATCGCGGCCACGGCCGGCGCCACATAGGCGGCCAGCTCGGTGGCGGTGATCAGGCCGTCGCCGTTCAGGTCGGCCTTGCCGCTCAGCGCCTGCAGCAGCGTCCAGGTGAACACCGAGTGGCCGCCGGGGCCGTCGTCGGCCACCTGCTGGTCGGCGCCGCCGGCGGTCATCATCTGGCGGCCGACGCGGCGCGCATTGGTGCGGGCGAAATTGCTGTCTGCCGCCGGGCTGCCGCCGCGGGTCAGACCCAGGCCGGAGTAGCAGGCATCGATGACGAAGAGCGCGTGCTTGGCGGTGATGGCCTCGGCCACCTCCTGCAGCTGCGGCATCGCGATCGCGTCGGCCTGCAGGTCGTTCAGGCCGGCGTCCACCGGCACGATATAGCCCACCTCGCGGCCGCTGGGCAGCTTGCGCGTGCTGCCGTGGCCGGCGAAGAACACGAACACGCGGTCGTCGCGCTTCACGCGTTTGGGGTCACCGAAGCGGTCGTTCAGCGCCTTCAGGATGTTGGATCGGGTGGCGTCGGCATCGGTCAGCAGCGTCACATGGTCGGCCTTGAAACCGAAGCGCGTGACCAGGGCATCACGGATGGCCTGGGCGTCCCGCACCGCGTGCGACAGCTTGGGCCAGGCGGTGTAGCCATTGATGCCGATCACCAGCGCATGGCTTTCGCGGTAGAGCTCGCCGGGCGCAGGCGGCGGCGCGGCGGCGGCGGCCTTGTCGCTGCTGACGACGAACTGGCCGTTCTGGTAGCTGGCAAAGCGCCAGCCATCGGCGGCGAGCTGGTCCAGCACCAGCGGCAGGGCCTGCACGGTGCGGGCGTGGATGTCGTGGAACAGCACGATGCCGCGCTGCTGCTTGTCCAGCTCGGCCAGCACACGCGCGGCAATGCTCTTGGGGATGGGGTCGCTCCAGTCGAGCGAGTCCACGTTCCACATCATCGAGCGCAGCTTCAGCGCTTCGATGGTGGTCAAGGCGCCGTCGTTGCGCGCACCGTAGGGAAACCGAAACAAGGCGTCGCCATTGCGACCCGCCGCGTCCAGCAGCGCCTCCGTGTTGGCGGCCTCCTCCTTGACCTTGATGAGCTCGAACTTGCTCATCAGCCCGTGCGTGAAGCTGTGGTTGGCGATCTGGTGGCCCGCGGCCAGCACGCGCTTGGCGACCGCCGTGCCGTTGCCGGGCTGGGGCTGGCCATCCGCGCCGACCTTGCCGAGGTTCTGCCCGAGCTGGAAGAACACCGCCGGGGCCTGGTAGCGCTTCAGGATCTCCAGGATCTCGTCGGTGTAGCGGGCGTGCGGGCCGTCGTCGAAGCTCAGCAGCACGGTCTTGGGCGGCAGCTTGTCGCCAAAGACCTCGCGGTCCTTGGCGGCTACACCGCGCATCGCGCCCGAGGCGGCGGACGCCGGTGGTTCCGGCGCCAGGTCATCGGCCGCCGGCCGCTGGGCGCCGTGCTGCTTCATCACCGCCTCGCGCGTGTGCAGGGCCTTGAGCTTGGCCAGGTAGTCGCTCCACTTCTCGCGCTTGAGTTCGATGCCGCGCTTGGCGAAGCCGCCGAACACCTCCTTGAGCTCCTGCTCGTAGGCCTTCTGTACCTCGGCCAGCGTGTCGATGTCTTCCTGCGCACGGCGCGCGAGCTTGATGCCGTCCAGCGTCTGGCTCGATTTCAGGCCCGATGCGAGCTGCTCCAGCACCTCTTTGAAGGCCAGCCGGTCGGCGTCGAACCAGCTCGGCTCGCTTTCGATGCGCGTCAGCAGCGCGGTGGTGGCTTCCAGCGCGTCGGGCTTGAGCGCCGCATCGGCCAGCGCCTGCTGGCGCTGCAGCAGCTCATGGAACAGCTGCTGGCCCAGGGCCTGCACCTCGCGGCGCTGCACGGCCGGCAGCGCGGCCTCGCCGTCCATCAGCACGATGATCTGGCGGTGCAGGGCCAGCAGCGCGTCGGCCTGCTGGCGCAGCTGCGCGGTGGCGCTGGCGTCTTGCGGGGCAGAGGCGGCCGGCAGAGCGGCGGGCACGTCGGCCGCGCGCTGGCAGGCGCTCAGGCCCAACGCGAGCACCAGGCTCAGGGTGAAGGGCAGCGGGCGGAAGCGAGAGGTGTTCGACACGGCAGAACAGGGCGCGGGCGCGCCAAAAACAGCACCGGCGGAAGTGGACCACACCCACCCAAGGTCCAGCGCCCGGGCGCGTGCCGAGATCACCACCTCCGGGTGTTCCCCGGGGCTGACACGGTCATCGAGCGGCACCAGAATTTGCCGGTCTTCACTCCGACCTGCGCTCATGGGCCCACTCCGCCGGCACCTCGCCACCCTGACCCTCGGGCTGTGCCTGATCCATGCCGCTGCTGCCGCCACGCCGTCGCAGCAGCTCGCCGACCTCGCCAACCGAGCCTATGTCGCTCAGGCTCGCTTCGATCCCGTGCTCGCCACCTGGAAGGGCGACTCCCGCTTCAACGACCAGCTCAACCTGACACTGGCGCCGCCTGAGCGGGCGCGCTACCGGGCCGAGCTGCGCGGCTTTCTGAAAGAGCTGGCTGCGCTGCCGCCCGCCCGGCTGCCGCCGGCAGACCGCCTCAACCGCGAGCTGCTGGAGCACAGCCTGCGCGGCCAGCTCGCGCTGGCGCCCTTCCCGAGTCACTTGCTGCCTTTGGACCAAATGGCCTCCATGCCGCTGCTGCTGGCCATGATGGCCAGCGGCCAGGTCGAACAGCAGCCCTTGCGCACGGCCGCGGACTTCGACGCCTTCCTGAAACGCCTGGCGGTACTGCCCCGCTGGTGTGACCAGGCGATTGCCAACCTGCGCGAGGGCGTGTCGCGCGGCATCGTGCAGTCACCCGCCGTGATGCGCGCCACGGTGCCGCAGCTGGCCCGCATGGCCGATGCCGATCTGGACAAGAACCCGTTCGGTGCCACGCTGCGCCGGCTGGCACCGGGCGCCACGCCGGGCCTCGGTGCCGAGGACGCCGCCCGGCTGGCCGAGGCCTACCGCCGCGAACTCTCGGAGCGTGTCGTGCCGGCCCTGCAGCGCCTGCAGGCCTATGTCGAGGCCGACTACCTGCCCGCCGTGGCCCGGCGTTCTGGCGACGGCCTGGGCAGCCTGCCGGGTGGCCAGGCCTGGTACCGCCAGCTGGTGCGCGACCAGACCGGCACGCGGCTCACGCCGGACGAGGTGCACCGGCTGGGCCTGCAGGAGGTGGCCCGCATTCAGGGCGAAATCGTGAAGCTGGCGCCCCAGCTGGGCTTTGCCGGTGACCCGCTGAAGGACGGCGGCCTGCTGGCCTGGCTGGACGCGCAGCCGCAGCAGCGGCCGTTCAAGACCGATGCCGAGGTGCTGGCGGCCTTTCGTGCGATCAACGCCCGCATCGAGCCGCAGCTGCCCCGCCTGTTTGGCCGCCTGCCCAAGGCGCCGTTGGAGATCCGCGAGGAGCCCGAGCTCACCCGCGCCACGGCGTCGCCGCACTACACCATCGCCCAGGGAGAAGGTGGTGCGCGGGGCGTGTTCTGGGCCGTGATCCCGGACCCGACTCGCGTCAGCACGCCCGGGATGACCTCGATGCTGCTGCACGAAGGCCAGCCCGGCCATCATTTCCAGGTGGCGCTGCAGTACGAGATGCAGCTGCCGGATTTCCGCCGCTACGCGCGCAACACCGCCTACGGTGAAGGCTGGGGCCTCTACGCGGAGACCTTGGGCCACGAGCTGGGTCTGTACAACGACCCCGTCGCCTACGCCGGCGCGTTGCAGCTGGAAATCTTCAGGGCTGTGCGGCTGGTGGTGGACAGCGGCTTGCACGCCAAGGGCTGGAGCCGTGCACAGGCGATCGACTACCTGCGCAATGCCACGGGCTTCACCGAGGCCATGGCCGCCAACCAGATCGACCGCTACCTGGCCTTCCCTGGCCAGGCCCTGAGCTACAAGGTGGGTTCGCTCAAGATCCAGGCGCTGCGCCAACGCGCCCAGGCCCGGCTGGGTGCCAAGTTCAGTCTCGCGGCGTTTCACGATCAGGTGCTAGGCGAAGGGATGATGCCGCTGGACGTGCTGGAGCGGCGCATCGACGCCTGGATCGCCGCGGGCGGCCGCTGACCGGCGCCGGCGCAACCCCGGGGGTGAGGGCCGGGGGTTTCCCTTTCCAGATAGTTCGAGTATTCTGGAAATATGGATGAGCAAGACGTGATCAAGGCCCTCGCCGCGCTGGCCCAGCCGGTGCGGCTGCAGGTGTTCCGCGCCCTGGTCGTCACCGGCGACGCGGGCCTCACCCCCGGCACCATGGCCGAAGGCCTGGACATCCCGGCCAACACCCTGTCCTTCCATCTGAAAGAGCTGGTCAACGCCGGGCTGGTGACGCAGGAGCGCGCCAGCCGCAACCTGATCTACCGTGCCGCCTACGGGCGCATGAGTGAGGTCATCACCTACATGACCGACAACTGCTGCCAGGGCGCCGGCTGCGCCGTGGCGGCACCCGCTGCCTGCTGCTGAGCCCGTCATGACCACCCACGTCCTCATCCTCTGCACCCACAACTCGGCCCGCAGCGTGCTGGCCGAGGGCATGCTCAACCACTGGGCCAAGAAGCTCGGCCGCGATGTGCGGGCGCACAGCGCCGGCAGTGCGCCCCGGGGCGAGGTCAACCCTTTCGCACTGGAAGCGCTGCGCCACGCAGGCATCGACACCACCGGCATGCGCAGCAAGAGCTGGGATGAATTCGCGACGCCCGAGGCGCCGCCGCTGTCCATCGTCATCACGGTGTGCGACAGCGCCGCCGCCGAGGCCTGCCCGGTGTTCTTCGGCGCCGGCGCGCCGCCGGTCAAGGTGCACTGGGGCTTCCCGGACCCGTCCCTGGTCAAGGGCGAAGAGGCCAAGCGCCGCGCCTTCGAGCTGACCCGCCAGGCCCTGGGCTACCGGATGCTGCAACTGCTGCAGCTGCCGCTGGCCACGATGAACAAGCCGCATCTGCAGCAGGCCCTGCTGCAGATCGCGCAGAGCTGAGCGTGCGGCTGCGGCATCGGCTGGCGGCCGAGCTGATCGGCACGGCCGGGCTGCTGGCCGTCGTCATCGGCTCGGGCGTGATGGCCGAGCGGCTGGCCGGCGGCAGCGCGGCGGTGGCGCTGCTGGCCAACACCCTGGCCACGGTCGGCGGGCTCTATGTGCTGATCGAGGTGTTCGGGCCGCTCAGCGGGGCGCATTTCAACCCGGTGGTCAGCGCCGCGATGGCCTGGCGCGGCGAGCTGCCGCGCGCGGCCCTGCTGCCCTATATCGGCGCCCAGCTCGCAGGCGCGGTGCTGGGGGCCTGGCTCGCGCATGCGATGTTCGAGCTGCCGCTGCTGCAGCTCTCCGCCAAGGTGCGCAGCGGCCCGGGCCTGTGGCTGGCCGAGGCGGTGGCCACCTTCGGCCTGCTGCTGGTCATCCTGCGGGCGCCGGCCGGGCGCGCCGCCGCGATGGTCGCCGCCTATATCGGCGCGGCTTATTGGTTCACCGCGTCCACGTCCTTTGCCAACCCGGCCGCCGTGCTGGGCCGGCTGTGCAGCGACACCTTCGCCGGCATTGCACCGGCCAGTGCGCCGGGCTTTGTGCTGGCCGAGGTGCTGGGGGCGGCGCTGGCGCTGGCGGTGCACCGCGGGCTGGGGGGCGCCGGGCGCGCGGCCTGAGCTCGGGCAGGTTCAATATGCATTCCCTGCCGCAAGCGCGGCGGAATTTGCGTTGGACGAATGGCGGCGGCGCCGACATGCTGCGCCCGCTTCCGAAAACACCCCCGAGGAGACCAGACGATGAAGACGATCCGGGCCGCGTTGCTGGCCACCCTGGCCCTGGCCGGCTGCAGCCGCCACGAGCCGCCGGCCGCGGCGCCGTCGGGCGAGGCCACCGCCACCACGGCTCGGGCGAATGCCGCGTTCGCGCAGGCGCTGTCGCTGGCCGATGCCCGGGACTTTGACGAGGCCCGGCGCGGCCTGGTGGCCCCGGCCACCGGCAAGATCCTGGCCGAGGACGGCAGCGTCATCACCGACCTGGACGCCTTCAAGTTCGTCGACGGCGAGACGCCCCCGACCGTCAACCCCAGCCTCTGGCGCCACGCCAAGCTCAATGTGCCGGCCGGCCTGTTCAAGGTGGTCGACGGGGTCTGGCAGCTGCGCGGCTTCGACATCGCCAACATCACGCTGATCGAAGGCAAGACCGGCTGGATCGTCGTCGACGCGCTGACCTGCCGCGAGACCGCCGCTGCCGCCCTCGCCTTCGCGCGCCAGCACCTCGGCAACAAGCCGGTCACGGCCCTGCTCTTCACGCACAGCCATGCCGACCACTTCGGCGGCGCGCTGGGCGTGCTGACGCCCGAGCAGGTCAAGGCCGGCGTGCCGGTCATCGCCTCCGCCGGCTTCATGGAGGAGGCCACCAGCGAGAACCTGCTCGTCGGCACCGCGATGGGCCGGCGCTCGGCCTACCAGTTCGGCCGGCACCTGGAGCGCTCGGCCCGTGGCCTGGTCGACACCGGCCTGGGCAAGGGCGTGGGCTACGGCCGCGTCGGCGTGCTGCCGCCCACCGACCTGATCACCCAGCCCACCGAGGAGCGCGTGCTCGACGGCGTGCGCATCGTCTTCCACAACGTGCCGGGCGCCGAAGCGCCGGCCGAGATGAGCTTCTCGGTACCGGCACTGAAGGTCTACGGCGGCGCCGAGAACCTCGCGCAGACCATGCACAACCTGCTGCCGGTGCGCGGCGCCAAGGTGCGCGACGCGCTGCGCTGGGCTGGCTATCTGCAGGACGCGCTGGACCAGCTCGGCGACGCCGAGGTTTACGTCGGTCAGCACAACTGGCCCGTCTGGGGCCATGCGCGGATCACCGAGTTCATCAGCCACCACCGCGACGTCTACAAATACACCCACGACCAGACGGTGCGCCTGATCAACGCCGGCCTGACGCCCAACGAGATTGCCGACCAGATCAAGCTGCCGGCCTCACTGCAGGCCGACTTTGGCGCGCGCGGCTACTACGGCGACCTGCGCCACAACGTCAAGGCGGTCTACCAGTTCTACCTCGGGGCCTACGACGGCAACCCGGCCCACCTCGACCCGCTGCCGCCGGTGGACGTGGCCAAGCGCTATGTGGCGCTGGCAGGGGGCGCCGACAAAGCCGTGGCCGCCGCGCAGCAGGCCTTCGACCAGGGCGACTACCGCTGGGCCGCCGAGCTGCTCAACCACGTCGTCTTTGCCGACGCCGGCAACAAGTCTGCGCGCGAGCTTCTCGCCCGCACCTACGACCAGCTCGGCTACGCGGCCGAGGCGTCCACCTGGCGCAACAGCTACCTCACCGCCGCGGCCGAGCTGCGTGGCGGCCCACCGCAGCAAGGCATCAAGCGCGCTGCCTTGCTGGACATGCTGTCGCACACGCCCATCGAGCGCTTCCTCGAAGCCATGGCCGCCGGCCTCAACGGCCCGGCCGCCGAGGGCAAGAACTTCAAGATCAACTTGGTGCTGACCGACATCCGCGAGAGCCACGTGTTGTGGATCGAGAACGCGGTGCTGCACCACCGCCGCGCCGAGCCGGCCCGCGATGCGAACGCGACGCTCACGCTGACCCAGGGCTTGTTCGTGCGCCTGATGGCCGGCACCGCCGGCGCCAAGGACCTGCTGACCTCGGACGAGATCCAGGTCAGCGGCAGCCGCATCGACCTGCTGCGCTTCCTCGCGTTGATCGACAAGGCGCCAGGCAACTTCCCGATCGTCACGCGCTAGTCCAGCGGCCAGGGCACGCCCTTGGGCATCGGGCCGCTGGCCTCCGCCGCAGCAGCCGCCGTGCGCGGGCTGGCGGGCTGATCCGCCGCCCGCCACCAGGGCGCGGTGCGCTCGCCGTGCGCCGGCTCCACCGGCTCGCCGAGCCGCGGCATCAGCAGCTGCGCGCCCTGCTCGGGTGCGAGAGCCAGCAGGGTTTCGGCGGGCTGGTCCCAGTCGTGCAGCGCGAGGTTGAAGGTGCCCCAGTGCACCGGCAGGAAGGCGCCGCCGCCCAGGTGCTGCAGGGCCTTCAAGGCGTTCTCGGGGCCGAGGTGGATGTCGCCCCAGGCGGGGTGGAAGGCGCCCACCTCCAGCATCACGAGGTCGAAGGGCCCGAAGTGCTCGCGGATGGCCGCGTACTCACTCGTCAGGCCGGTGTCGCCGCTGAAGAACACGCGGTGCTTCGGCGTCTCGACCACCATCGACGACCACAGCGTGGCGTTGCGGTCGCGCAGCGAGCGGCCCGAGAAATGCTGCGACGGCGCCGCGTGAATGCGCAGCTCGGCCGCCGGGTGCTGCCAGGGCTCCCACCAGTCCAGCTCCACGATGCGCTCCGGCGGCACGCCCCAGGCCTGCAGGTGGGCACCCACGCCGAGCGAGGTGATGAAGGGCACCGCCTGCAGCTTCACGAGCTCGCGCACGGTGCCGATGTCCAGGTGGTCGTAGTGGTCGTGCGAGATGACGACCGCGTCCAGCGGCGGCAGCTGCTTGAGGCGCAGCGGCACGGGCTGGAAGCGCTTCGGCCCGGCCAGCTGCGAGGGCGAGGCGCGCTGGCCCCAGACCGGGTCGGTCAGCACGCGCAGGCCGTCGATCTCGACCAGCACCGTGGAGTGGCCCAGCCAGGTGGCGCGCAGGCCGCTGCCGGCGGGCTGGCGCCAGTCGTCCAGCGGGTTCACCGCCGGCAGCGGGCCCGCGGGCTTGCGGCGGCCGTCCGCGCAGAGAAAGTCCGACAGCGAGAAGCGCTGGGATGGGTCCTTCAGCCCGGGCTGGATCGGGTGCAGGTTGCGAAACCCCTCGCCCGCGTCGGTCTTCAGGTAGCGCGGCGAGGCGCGCATGCGTTCCAGGCGCAGGCCGGTGGCGCGTTGGCCCAGGGATTTCATCAGGTTGTTGGCGCGAGTCCAGGGGCGACGGAGATGGCGGCGCCGGCCGCGGGTTCAAGCCGGTGGGCCGCGCGGGCCCGCAGGCATTTGTCGTCGCCGGGCTGCAACTCGCGGCAGCTGCTGGAGCGCAGCGGGTAGATGCGGCAGCCCACCTGGCGCCCGACCTCGCCGTCCAGCGCCTCGCAGCGCGCCGGCCGGCTTTCGGTGCCGGCCATGCAGCGCAGCTGGGGGCTGACCTGCTGGGTCAGCGCGGCGGGCACGGTGCCGCCGGGCGCGTCGTCCGCCTCGGCCCAGTAGAAGGACACGCGGAAATAGGCGCAGCAGGCGCCGCAGCTCTGGCAGTCGAAGGTGGCGCTCACGATGGGATCAGGCAGGCTGGGCCCGATTGTCGGCCGGACCGCTTGAAATCCGCCGCCGGGGCGCCACGTCTCCCTGCAGGAACTGCTTTCTCAGAGTGCCCATGAACGCCGTTGTCCGCATCACCGTCCCGCAGGAGCTGTTGTCCCTGGTCCGCCTGGCCCATCTGCTGCAGGCCATCGAAGCCCGCGCCCAGGCGGCCGACCCCCACCAGTACCGGCTGCTGGTCGACAAGCTCAGCGCCGAGCTCGCCCAGCACCAGGGCCACCCGGCCCTGCCCCAACTGCTGGACCACTTCCCCGCCGCCTCCGAGGTCTACGAAAACCTGCAGTACGCCCACGCCGGCCTGGTGCGGGCACCGCTGGAGCAGTCGCTGAACTCCGAGCTGGCGGTGCGCAGCCTGCTGGAGCGGGTGCGGCAGGGCTAAGCCAGGACTCAGCCTAGGCTCGCCGCAGCGCGATCTCGAACACCACGCCATCCGCCACATTGCGCGCCGCGATGCTGCCGCCCATCTTGGCGAGGTAGGTCTTGGCGACAAACAGCCCCTGCCCGCGCCGCTGGCCGTCCTGCGGCTCGGCGTCGCTGACGCCGTAGTCGAAGATGCGCGCGAGCTGGCCCTCGGGGATTTGCGGGCCCTGGTTGTGCAGGTCCACCACGGCCAGCTCGCCGTCCACCCGCAGCGTTAGCGTGATGGGCGAGCCCGGCACGCGGTAGCGGTCGGCGTTGGTCAGCACGTGGGTGATGGCGTCTTCCAGCGGGTACTCGTCGGCCTGCACCCAGACGGGCTCGGACGCCGGCGTGTAGGCCACGTCGGCGATGCCGGCATAGGCCGCGTTCTCGGCCACCTGCCGCAGGAAGGCGTCCAGGTCCAGCTGACCCGTGGCCAGCGTCGCGGCGGCGAGGGCCTCGCTGGGTGAGGCCTGGCCATAGAGCACCTTCACCGCCTGCTGCATGCGCTGCACGTAGCGGCGGCTGGGGTCGTCCTGCGACCCGTGCAGCAGCATCAGCGACTGCAGCGGGCTCATGATTTCGTGGCCGACGGCATGCCACTGGTCGTGCTCGCGCTCAGCGCGCAGCTGCTCGCGGCGCAGGCTGTCGCGGGCGTGCTGCAGCAGGTCGGCCAGGGTGCCGGCCAGGATGCCCAGCTCGTCGCGGCCGCGCAGGTCGGCCACGTCCAGCGTGCCCAGCTCGAAGCGGGTCTGTGCCGGCTGCTGCAGCTGGTGCGACAGCGCAGCGGCGCGTTTCGTCAACGTCGCCACGCGGCGCACGAGGCCGACCTCGATGATGAGCCAGGCCAGCGCCAGGGCGCCCAGCATCGCGCCCACCGGCCAGGCCAGGCGAGCGGCGCTGGCACTGAGCGTGCGGTCCAGGCCGTGCAGGTCGCCGGTGAGCACCACGTCGAAGCGGCCTGCCGGCGTCGTCACCGTGTCGCGGGCCTGCAGGGTGCGCGGCGTGGCCGGTGCGGGCAGCTGCTGGATCACGGTGGTGAGCCAGGGCGAGGGCGGCGCGCCGGTTTCGTCCGCGCCTTGCAGCAGGGCGACGAGGTTGGCGCCGCGCGAGATGCGCAGGGTCTCGCCCGGTGACAGCGTGCCGGACAGCCGCGCCAGCGTCAGCGGTGGCTGGGCGCTGGCCGAGGCGCTGTCGAACAACGTCGTGCCGCCGGGGCCGAGCAGGGTCAGGCGCAGCCCGGTGCGCGGCAGGTCGGCCGGGGGCCACTGCGGCCCGCCGGGGCGGAACAGCGCCTCGCGGAAGGCCTCCACCGGCAGGCGCACCGAGATCGTCGTGCGGCGCACGCAGTCGGCCGCGCTGGTGGCGGCGCTGGAGGTGGCATTCAGGCAGGGGCCGTCGCGCCAGACCCAGCCGCGGAAGTCGCGCGCCGGGCGCGCCTGGCGGGGCAGGGTGGTGGTGTTGTCGCTAGCGTCGACGATGAAGCCGGGCAGCTGGCCGCGCTGCGCATCCAGCGCTTCCACGGGCGCGAGCCACTGCTGCTCGCTGCCGCCTTGCTGCAGGCGGATCTGCACGCGGTGCAGCCCGGCGAGGTCCAGGGCGCCGTGTTCGCGGCTCACCAGCGGCGGCGCGTCCAGGCCGGCCACGAGGTAGACGAAGCCGCCGGCGTAGGCATTGCTGCCCACGGCCACGCACAGGCTGGCGCCGCCCGGGTACTGCAGCCCGCAGCCGGCCATGTCCACCGCCCGCCGCGCCTTGGTGGCGTCGTCGAAGTCGATGGCCGCGAACGGCAGCAGCTGCGGCGCCACCCAGCCGGCCTCCACCTGCGAGGGCTCGGGGTTCATCAGGGCCAGCTGGCCCGCCGGGTGGCGCAGCTGCGCCACGATCTCGGCCAGCGACTTGGCGAAGGTCTGCTCGTATCGCTGCGCATTGCGCTGGCGCTCCTCGTTCAGCAGCGCCACGGCCAGCGCCAGCGTGGCCAGCGCCAGCGCGATGAAGACGAGGTGGAAGACGATGCGGCTGCGGAAGGCCGCCAGGCCCAGGCGCGGCATGTCCGGCAGCGGGAAGTCGACGCGGCCGAGCTTCATCCGCGCGGTCAGGATCCAGACCAGCGAAAACCCCGCATCGGGATGTTCTCGATGCCATCGAACGCCGGGTCCACGTCGCGGAAGGCGTCGCGGATCGTGGCCACGTGCTTGCGCACGTTGTCGCGGTTGCGGCCGCTCTTGACCACGTCGAACAGCTCTTCATAACTCACCACCTCGCCGGCGCGGGCGTGCAGCGTGGCGAGGATCCGCTGCGCCGTGAGCGGCAGGTTGATGCGCTGGCCGCGCCACATCGCGGAGCGCTGCTTCAGAGGGTCCAGCAGCAGGCTGTCGTCGGCCAGCTTGGGCGTTGCCTTGCCCGCCGGTTCGCGCAGCTTGGCGGTGCGCAGGATGTCGAGGAAGGTCTCGACGAACTCGGCTTCGTCGAAGGTCGTCTTCTGCAGGTAGTCCCAGGCGTCCAGCGCCTTCATGATGCTGCGGTAGATGGCCGCCGGCATGGCCGACACCACCAGCACCGGCGTGCCCAGGCCCTGCTTGTTGATCTCGTTGATCAGCGCCACGCCGGCATTGCGCTCGCGGCCCAGTTCGATGTCCAGCACCACGAGGTCGTAGCGCTCGCGCGAGAGCGCGGCTTCCGCCGAGTCGCGGTCGAAGTGCTGGTCGACGACCAGCTCGGGGCGGGCGGCGCGGATCCAGCCGCTGAGCTGCGCGCTGGTGGTGGGGTCGTCCTCGATGACGGCGATGCGGGGCATGGGGCAGATTATGTGGAGGCCGCCCCGCGTGACGGCGGAAGGATTCTTCCGGCGTGAGCGTCGCCTCAGCTCACGACACGAGGCGCCGCAGCGCCGCACGCCAGCCCGGCGGTTTCGATGTGCTGAGAGTTGAGACCCGCTCCAGGCGCCAACAGCCGTAAGGGTTGGCGTACAGCGAGCCATCACCGTAATCGGGTCCGGGATCGTCGTTCAGGCGATAGACCGGAGCGTGGTTGTCTGCAGAGAAGGTCTGGCCCGCGCGCAAGGTGGGCGACTCGGTGAACATGTAGCGGGTAAAGACCCTGAGCAGCTCGACGGCTTCAGGCGTGCCGTCGTTGTCGACGATGGCGTCGCGCAAACCGAGGCAGTGCATGCCGCAGGAATAGACCTGTGGTCCGGTGATGTAGAGCACATAGGCGCGGTGAGCACTGAACAGATGGACGTTGGCGCAAAGCTCTCGCCAATCAGCGGGGCTGTGCGCAACGCCGCTGCTCTCCAACTTGACACCGAGGCCGCCGGCGTTCAACAGCGCCGCGGCTGCGAGCATCAGCGCTTCGGCATTGCCGCTGGAGCCGCCCGGGCCGACCAGATAGACGACGCTGGCATGCGAGCCGATGGCGTCCATCGCCGGCGTGTCGCGCCAATGCGGACCCGCTGCGCGGAAGGCTGCGCCCATGCGCGGGTCAGGCGCGTGGAACTCCAGCTCGAACGCCTGGCCGGTCGGCATGTGCATCAGGATCTGCCCGGCGAACATGTAGCCGCTGCCGCTGCGGACGACGGCCTCGACCAGTTCGTTGCGCGAAGACCAGATCCCTGGAACGCAGAGGACGATGGATGGGGGCGGCAGGCTTTCGGGCACGAGCGTCAGCCGCCAATCACCCCGCACGCCACCCGCGCCCCGCCGCCGCCGAGCGGTGCGGGGTGGTCGGCGTGGTTGTCGCCGCCGGCGTGGATCATCAGCGCGCGGTTCTTCACGTCGGCCAGCTTCAGGCGCGGGCCGAGCACGGGTGACGTGGCCGAGCCGTCGGCGGCGACGAACAGCGGCGGCAGGTCGCCCAGGTGGCCGTCACCCCAGGGCTCGCCGTGCTTCTTGCTGCCGGCCGGGTCCAGGTGGCCGCCGGCGGCGCCGGCCGGGACGGTGGCGCCGTTGACCTCGGCGGGCGCGCAGGAGGGCTTTTCGTGGATGTGGAAGCCGTGCAGGCCGGGCGGCAGGCCTTGGAGCTCGGGGTAGAAGGCCAGGCCGTAGGGCGTTTCGGTGATGCGCACGTTGCCGACGGCGGCGCCGGTGCCCGTCTTGTCGGCGAGGTGGACCGGCACCCTGAGGTCGGTGGCGAGGGCGGGCGCGGCGATCAGGGCGGCGGCAAGGGCGAGTTGCTTCATGGGGACTCCAGCGGGCGTCGGTAGATCGTCGCGAGGATAGCTGCCACACCGCCGCCCGGCGCTCCCCAGGTTTTCAGGCCGGCCGCACCGGCAGCGCGGCGTTCTGGGTCAGCCAGGCGGCCATGACCGGGTCGCTGACGACATGCCGGCGGCTGCCCGGCTCGCGCTCCACCAGGCCCTTGTCGACCAAGGTTTCCACGGCCCGCGTGATGCTGGACGGCTGCACCTTGGCCTGCCCCAGGTCCGCCGCCGCCTGCTGCAGCGTGGCGGCGGCGGTGAGCGGCAGGCCGGCGTGCGCCGCGCGCAGCGCGAAGCGCTGCAGGTCGGTCAGGCCCGCCCAGGCGGTGGACCAGGTGTTCACGGCCTTGGCGTCGAGCATGGCGGCCAGGCCGTCCTCGACGCTCCAGCCGGGTTTGCTCATCGCATTGCCCACCGCGTTCAGGAAGGGCGCCGGCTGGTGGCCGACGGCCTCGAGCACGCGCAGCGCGATGGCCTGGTTCAGGTCGCGCTTCGTCGCCGCGCTGAACAGCCGGGCCACATGGCCGACGAAATCCTCCTTCAGCAGCGGGTAGGGCTCGGCGTTGGCGAAGTTGTAGAGCGGCGTCTGCGCGCGGCTGAACATCTCCAGCAGCAGCGTCTGGCTGGAGCCGCTGAACACCACGCCCACGCGCGACGAGGCCTGCGTCAGCGCGGCCCGCAGCGCGGCGGCGATGGCGTCGGCCTCGGGCACCTCGGCCACGGCCTGGAACTCATCGAAGACCAGCACAAGGTCGCGCCCGGCGGCTTCGAGCAGGCTGGTGAGCAGGGCGTCGAAGGCGAGGAAGGGGTTGTCGGGGATCTTGCGCTGGCCCACCTCGCCCAGCTCGACGCTCACGCCCACCGCGCCGATCTTGCGCACCGGTGTCTTGGCGAGGCGGCGGCCCGGCTGGCCGGGCGACAGCGTCAGCCCCTCCAGCGCCTTGCCCAGCGCGTAGTTGATGCTGTGCAGCGGGCGGGCCTTGTCCAGCCAGCATTCGACGTAGACGGGCAGCGCACCGGCCTTCTCGATGGCGGGCATCACCTCCTCGCGCAGCAGCGTCGTCTTGCCGGTCTGGCGCGGCCCGAACATCGCGATGCGTTCGTGCGCCAACAGGCGCTGCGCGAGCCGCTGCGCCAGCGGGGCGCGCTTGAAGTGCCAGAGCAGCGTGAGGTCGTTCATCGGGGCGGGAGGCGGTGCGGGATTTCCGAATTTACGCATGCGTGCGTAAAACCGCAAATCGACCGGTGAGCGCCAGCGCCACAGCGGCCGGAAGCTTCCTTCCGGGCCGACGGAAGAGACCCGCCCTGCCGGGCTCTCGTCCCTTCCCGGCGGGCCGGGAACCATGGCGGCCATGCATCGCCCATCGCCGATGCCATCACGCCAAGGAGCCCACACCATGTCCATGCTGCAACGCCTCAAGACCCTCGCCGCCTCCATCCGCCAGGCCTTCGGCCGCGGCACCCGCCGCGGGCTGGAGGCGGCCACCACCGCCGCGCCCGGCGCCGCCCGCTCGCTGCGCCGTGCGCTGCCCCCTCTGCTGGCCCTCACGGCCGTGACGGCCGCGGGCTATGCCGTCGTGATGCACCCGCCCATCCAGGCCGTGCCCCACGGCCAAGCGGCCGTGCGCATCAACCAGTTCAGCGGCGGCCGCACCGAGTTCCGCGAGGGCAGCTTCTTCCGCCTGCCCGGCCTGCACGAGGTGCGCCTGCTGCCGCTGCGCGACCAGAGCTTCCACCCCGCCTCGCTGGCCAAGGCCACCGGCCCGTCGCCGCTGCAGTCGGTCGAGGGCCTGTCGCTGGGCCTGGACATGACGGTGCGCTGGGCGCTGGACGACAAGCGCCTGGCCGAGCTCGCGCCCAAGCTGCCCGACGACATTGAGGCCGACGTCATCACCCCGGCCGTGCAGGCCGTGGTCTACAAGCAGATCGCCACCCACACCGTGCGCGAGATCTTCTCCAGCCAGCGCGCCGAGATCGCCGCCGCGCTGGAGGCCGAGCTGCGCGCCCGCCTGGCGCCCGATGGCATCGTGCTCAAGGGGGTGCAGATCGGCTCGGTGGACCTGCCGCCCGACTACCGCCGCGGCATGGACCGCCTGCTGGCCGACAGCCTGGCCAGCGAGCGCATGCGCTACACGCTGGAGATCAGCGAGAAGAAGGTCAAGGAGACCGAGTTCGAGGCCGCCGCCGACAAGTTGCGCCGCGAGACCGCGGCCGAGGCGGCCGGGCGCGAGCAGATCATCGCGGCCAAGGCGCAGGAAGAGGCCATGAAGCATGTGCTGCCCTTCAAGCAAAAGCAGATCGAGCAGCGCGCCCTGGAAGCCCAGGCGGACAGCGCCGCCCGCATCCAGCAGGCCGAAGGCGCCGCCAAGGCGCGCCGCATCGAGATCGATGCCGAGGCTGCCGCGCGCCAGAAGCTGGCCGATGCCGAGGCCTACCGGCTGGCCCAGGTGGGCAAGGCCCAGGCCGCGCAGATGGCGGCCGAGGGCGAGCTGATCACGCGCCACCCGCTGCTGGTGCAGAAGGCCATGGCCGACAAGCTCTCGGACAAGGTGCAGGTCATCATCGCGCCGCCCGGCTCGGGCGGCTTCATCGGCAGCGCGCTGCTGGGCGGGGCCAAGCCCGCCGCCGCCCTGCAGCAAGACGCCGAGAAGGAGTGAGCCATGCGCAAAGTGGCCCTCATCATCGTGGCCGCTGCCGTGGCGGCCGTCGTCATCACCCAGGCCGAAGCGGCCGAGTTCCCGCGTGCGGGCCTGGTGTCGCAGGACGCGCCACTGCGCGGCGCGCCGCGCGACACCGCCTCGCTGCAGGCCCAGCTGGGCCGCGGCGAGGCGCTGGAGATCCGCGGCGAACGTGGGGACCACTGGCAGGTGTGGGACTACCGGCGCGAGCGCGGCGGCTGGCTGCGCAAGGCCCAGGTGCTGGTGCTGCCGCGCGGTGACGGGGCGGCGCCCGAGCTGCTGGCCCAACTGCGCCTGGCCCGCCAGCAATGGGGCACCGAGGGCCTGGGCCTGGGCCTGGCCGCGGCCTATGTGCAGGCCGCCACGCCGGCCGAGTTCGCCGGCCCCGGCGGCGCCGAGGCGCTGGATGCTTTGGCCACCTTTGCCGAGCGCATCGCCGACCGCGCCTCGCTGCCCAATGCCAAGCTCGGCGAAGGCCAGCTCGCCGCGCAGATGGACGTGGCCGCCCGCTACGGCCTGAAGTTCGAGCAGTTCGACGCCGAGGACGGCCGCGTGCAGGTCTGCTACGACGGCGACGCCTTCCGCCGCGTGCTCGCGGTGGCCGCCACGCCCGAGCAGCGTGTGCGCGCGGCGCTGGCGCTGACGCGGCCCGACTGCCTGAACCCCCGCGCCACGCCGCGCGAGGCCGAGGCGCGCGACCAGTGGCGCCAGCAGGTGCTGGCCCAGGTCGACGCCACCACCCTGCCGGTGCACTGGAAGAACCGCCTGCAGATGCGCCGCGCGGCGGTCAGCGCCAGCCTGGCGTTCGCGCAGGCGCGCCGCGGCGCCGCCGGCGAGGCCGCGCCGGCGCTGGCCGAGTTCGCCGCCATCGTGCCCAGCGAGCTGACCGAGGACGACCAGGCCGCCTACGCCGACGCCGCCATGCGCGTGAACGCCGCACGCTGGCTGGGCACGAGCGCGGCGGCGCGCGACTTCGGCGCCGTGCAGCTGGCGCTGCAGCCCGGCGCCGACGGCGAGCGCTGCGTCGAGCTCAAGGAAGCCGGGAAGCTGGCCGTGCGCCGCTGCAGCTACGGCCAGGTGGCGCTGGCCTCGGCGTCGCTGAACCGCGAGGGCCGCGCGCTGGCGCTGGCGGTGCAGCCGCTGGACGGCTGGCGCGAGCTGTGGCTTTTCCTCAAGGACCGCGACGGTTGGCGCGTGGAGGTGCTGCCGCCCGCCCCCGCCCAGCCGGGCCTGGGCGTGGCCGAGTTTGCCGGCTGGGTGCCGGGTGGCGCGCAGATGCTGCTGGCCCGTGAGTTCCGCGCCGAGGGCAAGACCCGCCGCAGCTTCGAGGTCGTCTCGCTCGCCACGCTGGCCACCGAACGCCAGTCGCCCGAGCCGGCGCTGCTCGGTGCGTTCCAGCGCTGGAGCGACCCGGCGTGGCGCAGCGGATCGCCGATGCGGCGCTGACGCGGGTCGTGGCAGACCCGTGGCGGGCTGTGCCGGACTCGTGGCCGCCATCGCACGGCCCCGGTCAGTCGGCGCCGTGATTCGGCGGATGCGAGGAAACCCCAGCGGGCCGCGGTCAACGCGCCCCGAAGGCGCGGCGTTACCCGCCCACCCCCAACTCGGATCCCGTCATGGCCCTGCCGCGCCCCCTTGTTTTCGCCCTGCCGGTGCTGCTGGCCAGTCTGTTGAGCGCCTGTGTCGTCGCGCCGCCGCGCGTCGCGGTGCATGCCGACGTCGTCGTGCCGGCGCCGGTCTGGGTGCCGCCGCCCCCGCCGCCGGTCGTCAGCGTCTATGTCGAACCGCCGCTGGTACAGCCCGCACCGGTCGCGATCGAGATTGCGCCGCCGCCCATGCTGGTGGAGGTGCCGCCGCCGCCGCCGTATCCGGAGGCCGTCTGGATCGGTGGCTATTGGGGCTGGCACGCACGCTGGGTCTGGTGCGCGGGGCGCTGGTCGGCGCCGCCGCAGCCCGGCTATGTCTGGGCACAGCCGTACTACGAGCACCGCGACGGCGTGGTGGTGTTCGTGCCGGGCTTCTGGCTGGCGCGCGGCGTCGCCTTCGTGCCGCCACCACCGAGCCTGCGGCTGTCGGTCGAGATCGGCGTGGGCGGCGGCCCGCGCCCCATCGGTCCGCTGGGGGTCTTCGTGCCACCGCCGCCGGGCTCGCGCCCCGGCCTGGTCGTGCCCGCGCCGCTCGGAACCCCGCCGGCCGTCGTCATCAGCGCGCCGCCGGTGACCAATGTTGGCATGCGCGTGCAGACCAATATCGACAGCCACAACACGACCGTGGTGAACCACATCACCAACGTCACCAACGTGACCGTCGTGGCGCCCGCCAGCGCGACGGCCAGCGGCCGCGCCTTCCAGGGCAGTGCGCCCACCCAGGCCCATCTCGCGGCGGCCATGCCGGCCTTCGTCCACGCCACCGCGCCGGTGCCGGTGGCCACGGCGCCGGTGCCGGTCTATGTGCCGGGCCATGCGCCGGCAGCCCTGCCGGCGCCGCAGCCGGTCCACATCCAGGCCGCATCGGCCACGATGGCCGCGCCGGTGCTGGCCCCGCCGCATCCCGCCGGGCACGTGCAGGCGGCGCCCGACCGGCCGCATCTGCCGGCGGCGGTCGAGAGCCCGCACCCGGCGCCGCATGCGATGCCCGCCGAGTCACCGCATGCAGAACGCCCGATGGAGCGCCCGATGGAGCGGTCGATCGAGCGCCCGATCGAGCACCCGCCATCACGGCCCGACGAGCGTGCGCTTGAACGCCCGCCGGAACGCGTCCACGAGCGGCCACAGGCGGCGCCTGCCCCGGTGGTGGCCGCGCATCCGGCGCGTCCGGAAGCGGCCGAGGCGCGTCCGGCACCGCAGCCCGCGCTGCCCGCCAAGCCGGCGCCTGCAGCCCATGGCCGCGACGAGCCCAAGGACCGACACGCGCGCGACAAGGAGGGCGACCGTGACGAGCGCCGCAGCGTGGAGAAGTGAGGGCGGATGGCGGGCCGCCGGCCGGCTGCTGCGCGTTGTGGTGGCGGCCACGGCATGGTGTGCCGGCGGTCTGTGCCAGGCCGGGGCGGCGTTGCCGCCTGCCTTGTGGCTGACGTCTGCCGACATCGATGCCTTGCGTGCCGATCCAGCACGCAGCGCAGCGCTGCTGAGGCGCTGCGATCGTGAGATCGACGTCGTGGCCGCGCCGGTGGCCGTGTTCGCGCCACCGCCCCACTACACGACCACCGGCGTGGTGCAGACGGACGTGTCACGGCGCTTCGCCAGCGACGGCAGTGTTGCGTGGCGGGCGGCCCTGTGCTTCGCGGCCACCGGCGAAGCGCGCTACGCGGCCCATGCGCAGGCGCTGATCTCGGCCTGGTCCGACACCCTGGTTGCGGTGTCGAGTGAGCAGGGCGCGTCCGAAATCAATTTCGACCTGCCTAGCTATGTGCTCGCCGCCTCGCTGGTGCGTGGCGCCGGCGACTGGAACGACGCCAGCTTCCGGCGCCTGCTGACCGGCATCGCGCTGCCGCTGTCGCACAGCGCCCGCAAGAACAACCACGGCAACTGGGGCGTGCTGCTGGAGGCGAGCATTGCCGCCTATGTTGGCGACCGCGAGCTGCTGGCGCGCGCGCGGGCGCGCTGGATCGCGCTGCTGGAGCGCCAGGTCGATGCCGACGGCGTGCTCGGCCTCGAGGTCTGCCGCAGCGACACCAACGACTACTGCGGCGGTCCGCATCAAGGCATCAATGGGCTGAGCTACACGCACTACACCCTGCTGCCGGCCACGGCGGCGGCGCGGATCTTCGAGCTGCAGGGCCAAAGCGTCTGGCAGACGCCCGCCGGCCAGCAGCTGGCGTCCGCCTACCGGCGCGCCGCCCTGTGGACCCGCGAGCCGGAGCGCTTTCCGGCCTATGCCCGCAACCAGGGCCAGCTCAACGGCGTGCGCAATGCGGCGTATTTCGCGCTGCTGCAGCGCCATTACCCGAACGAGGACGGCGCGCAGGTGCTGGCCCAGGGGCGGCTGGGCATGAACAGTCTGGAGTGGCTGCTGCTGTTTCCTTGACTGCCGCGGCGGGCGCAACGCGCCGGGTTCAGCGGCGCCGGTAGTCGCGCGGTGACATGCCCAGCCGGCGCCGGAAGTGGGCATTGAAGTTGGACAGCGTCGTGAACCCGCACGCGGCGGCGATCTCGGTCACCGGCCGGTCGGTGCGCCGCAGCAGCAGCTGCACTTCGGCGATGCGCAGATCGTTCACGTAGTCGGTGAAGGAACGGCCCACCAGGCGTTTGAAGCTCCGGCTGAACGCGGCCGGGCTGACGTGCAGCTGGGCGGCCGCGGCAGCCACGGTGAGCTCGTCGTGCAGATGGTCGCGGATCCAGGTCAGCAACTGGTCGACGCGGCGGGCCATCAGTTCGTTCGGCTCATCATCGGCCAGCGCCCGCGTCCCGAGCGGCCGGCGCCAGCGGGCCGCGGCCGGCGCGGCGATCCGCGCCAGCAGCGCCAGGCCCAGGCCGAGCAGTTCCAGCCTTTCGGTGCCCGCCAGGGCCTGCAGCGCAGGGCCCAGTTCCCGTGCCAGCTCCTCATGGATGACCCAGGCCGCGGCCCGCTCCTGCAGCAGCGCGCCCAGGGTCGGCATCCACTCCGGCAGGCCGTCCAGCACCGGCGCGACATGGAACTGCAGCACCGTCGCCGCCGCGGCGCCGGGCCCCCGATCCGCCCGGCCGGTCCACCAGGCATGGCCGACCCGGGGGGCCACCAGCACCAGATCCCCGGCTGCGAAGGGCTCGACCGTGTCCGCGATGAAGCGCAGGCCCGAGCCCCGTTCGATGCGCGTCAGTTCGAGCATCGGATGGGTGTGGACCGGCCCGTCGAAGGCGTCCAGCGACAGCGTCAGCAAGCGCAAGGTCAGCGCTTGTGCGGGTGGAACAGACTCCTGAACGGCTTTCAAAGCGTCAACGCGGTCTAGCGGCTGCCATCAAACAGTCAGTATCGGTCAGCCAGCGCGTGGTGGCGATGCGGCGCCGGCCGAATACTGCCGGCCATGTTGCCCGCGCCTTGCCATCCGCCACCGTCCGCGTCAGCGGCCACGGACTGGTGGCGCGGCGCCGTGCTCTACCAGGTCTACCCGCGTTCCTTCCTGGACCGCAATGGCGACGGCATCGGCGACCTGGCCGGCCTGGCCGAGCGCCTGCCCTATATCGCCTCGCTGGGCGTCGACGGGCTGTGGATCTGCCCCTTCTTCCCCAGCCCGATGCGGGACTTCGGCTACGACGTGTCGGACCACCTCGGTGTGGACCCGCGCTTCGGCACGCTGGAAGACTTCGACCGCGTCGTGCGCGAGGCGCATGCGCTGGGGCTCAAGGTCCTGATCGACCAGGTCTGGAGCCACACCGCGGCCGAGCATCCCTGGTTCACCGAAAGCCGCTCCAGCCGCGACAACGCCAAGGCCGACTGGTATGTCTGGGCCGATCCCCGGCCCGACGGCAGCCCGCCCAACAACTGGCTGAGCTGGATGGGCGGCCCGGCCTGGCGCTGGGAGCCGCGGCGGCGCCAGTACCACCTGCACCATTTCCTGCCGCAGATGCCGGACCTGAACTTCCACTGCGAGGCGGTGCAGGCGGCCATCCTCGACATCGCGCGCTTCTGGCTGGACCGCGGCGTGGACGGCTTCCGGCTCGACACCGCCAACCTCTACGCCCACGACCCGCTGCTGCGCGACAACCCGCCGCTGCCGCCGGCCCAGCGCGGCGACAGCCCGGTGCTGATGCAGCAGCATCTGCACACGATGAACCAGCCGGCCTCGCTGGCCTTTCTGCAGCGGCTGCGCCGGCTGATGGACGCCTACCCGGGCCGCATGGCGGTGGGCGAGATCGGCGGCGCGGACGGGCTGGCGACGATGCAGGCCTACACCCGCGGCTCGAGCGCGCTGCACACCGCCTATTCCTTCGCCTTCCTCGGCGCCCGGCCGGATGCGGCCACGGTGGCGCGCCAGCTCGCGCCCTGGGCCGACGACAGCGGCTGGCCGAGCTGGGCCTTCTCCAACCACGATGCACCGCGCGTGGCCACCCGCTGGGGTGACGGCGGCGGGGCGGGCTTTGCCTTCGGCGGCGCCAGCGCCGCGGCCCGCGCCGGCGCCGGGCCGCTGACCTGGATGGCGCTGCTGCTGGCGCTGCGCGGCACGGTCTTCCTCTACCAGGGCGAGGAACTCGGCCTGGCGCAGAGCGAGGTGCCCTTCGAGCAGATGCAGGACCCCTTCGGCATCGCCAACTGGCCGCTGATCCCCACCCGCGACGGCTGCCGCACGCCCATGCCCTGGCAGCACGACGCGCCGCAGGCCGGCTTCAGCAGCGGCCCGCCCTGGCTGCCGGTCGACCCGGCGCATGCCGCCCGCGCCGTGGACCTGCAGCAGGCCGACCCACAGTCCCTGCTCCGGCACACGCGCCGCCTCATCGCGCTGCGCCGCGCCCAACCCGCGCTGCGCACCGGCGCCTGCCGCGTGCTCTGGGCCGAGGGCGAGGTGCTGCTGCTGCAACGCGGCGAGGGCCCGGGTGCGGTGCTGGCCCTGTTCAACCTCGGCAGTGCATGCGCGCTGCCGCCTGCCGTGCTGGCGCCCGCCGCGCTGAGCCCGGACCGGCAGCTCTGGGCCAGCCATGCCGGCCTTACCAACGCCCAGCCGCTGCCCGGCGGCGCGGCGGCCTTCTTCCGCAGCCCCTGACCGCCATGATCGACCTCGACAGCCCCTATCCCCTGACGTCCGACCAGGTCGTCCAGTTCCGCCGCGACGGCTTCATCAAGCTCAAGGACGTGCTCGGTGCCGAGACGCTGGCCCACTACGGCCGCGAGATCACGCGCCTGACCATCGACCTCAACACCGAGCAACGCCCGCTGGAAGAGCGCAGCACCTACGACCGCGCCTTTCTGCAGGTGATGAACCTGTGGGAGCAGAGCCCGCTGGTGGGCCGCTTCGTGATGGGCCAGCGCCTGGCGCGCCTGGCCGCCGAGCTGCTGGAAGTGGACGGCGTGCGCCTCTACCACGACCAGTCGCTCTACAAGGAACCGGGCGGCGGCATCACGCCCGCCCATGCCGACCAGTACTACTGGCCACTCGCCTCGGACCGCACCATCACCGCCTGGGTGCCGCTGCAGCCGGTGCCTGTCGAGATGGGGCCGCTGGGCTTTTATGCGCGCAGCCAGTCGGTCGCCTTCGGCCGCGACCTCGGCATCTCCGACGAGAGCGAGGACAAGATCAGCGCCAACATGGCCCGCCACGGCTTCGAGTTCGTCTGCGGCGCCTTCGACCTCGGCGAGGTCAGCTTCCACCTCGGCTGGACCTTCCACAAGGCCGGCGCCAATGTCAGCAGCCAGCCGCGCTCGGTGATGACCGTGATCTACATGGACGCCGCGATGCGCCTGGTACCGGCCCTGAACCCGGTGCAGGTCAATGACCGCGACCAGTGGTGCCCCGGCGCGCGCGAGGGCGAGGTCATCGACACGCGCAAGAACCCGGTCATCTGGAGCCGCGCATGAGCGCTCGCTGGCGCCGCATGCTGGCGGCTCTGGCCCTGCTCGGGCTCGCCTTGGCGGGCGGTGTGGCGCGGGCCGCGCCGCCGCAGGTCGACCGGGTGGAGCCGCCGCACTGGTGGGTGGGCATGGCCGAGCCGCGGCTGCAGCTTCTGGCCGAGGGCCCCGGGCTGGCCGCAGCGCAGGTGCGCGTCGAGGGCAGCGGCCTGACGCTGGAGCGCGTCGAGCGCACCGACAGCCCCGACCACCTCTTCCTGCACCTGCGCATCGCCCCGGGCGCGAAGCCGGGCGTGAGCCGGCTCGTGTTCGAGCACGGCGGCGAGCGCCTGCGGCGCGAGTACCGGCTGCAGGCCCGCGCGCCCGGCTCCGCGCAGCGCCGCGGTTTTGACAGCCGCGATGTGCTGCTGAACCTCGTGCCCGACCGCTTCGCCAACGGCGACCCGGCCAACGACAGCCTGCCCGGCCTGGGCGACCCGGCGGACCGCAGCGCCCTCGGCGGCCGCCATGGCGGCGACCTGGCTGGCCTGATCGACCGGCTGGACTACCTCGCCGGCCTGGGCGTCACCCAGCTCTGGCTGACCCCGGTGCTCGAGAACCGCCAGCCGGCCTCGTCCTACCACGGCTACGCCGCGACCGACCTCTACCGTGTGGACCCCCGCCTGGGCACGCTGGACGACTACAAGCGCCTGGCCGCCGAGGCGCGCCGCCGCGGCCTCGGCCTGATCCAGGACCTGGTGCCCAACCACATCGGCGACGGCCACCGCTGGCGGCGCCAGCCGCCGGCCCGCGACTGGATCCACCCGCCCCTCGACGGCAGCGCCCTGACCAACCACGCGCGCACCACCATCCGCGATGCCTACGCCGCGCCGGCCGACCGCGAGGCGTTCACCCGCGGCTGGTTCGCGCCCAGCATGCCCGACCTCAACACCACCCAGCCGCTGCTGGCCCGCTACCTGGTGCAGCAGGCGATCTGGTGGATCGAGGAGGTCGGCCTGAGCGGGCTGCGCGTCGACACCTGGAGCTACTCGGACGCCGGCTTCCTGGCCGACTGGGCCGCCCGGCTGCGCCGCGAGTACCCGCAGCTCGGCATCGTCGGCGAGGAGTGGAGCCTGAACCCGCTGGTCGTCAGTGCCTGGCAGGCCGGCAGCCCGCTGTTCGGCACAGTGGAACCGGCCGCGCGCCGCACCCCGGCCGACGCCACCCGCCCCGCGCTGCCCAGCCTGATGGACTTCCCGCTGCACGACACCCTGCGCCAGGCGCTGACCGAGCCCGAGGGCTTCAGCAGCGGCTGGCGGCGGCTGTACGACTTCATGGTCAACGACCGGCTCTATGCCGACCCCGCGCGCCTGGTGCTGTTCGACGGCAACCACGACGTGCCGCGCCTCGCCCCGGCGCTCAGGCACGATACCGCGCTGCAGCGCATGGCCCTGGCCTTCGTTCTGACGACGCGCCGCACGCCCCAGCTCTACTACGGCGTCGAGGTGATGCTGGACAGCCCCGCCACCCACGACGCCTTCGACGGCTTCCGCGCCGACTTCCCCGGGGGCTGGCCCGGCGATGCGGTCGACGCCTTCAGCGGCCGCGGGCTAACGGCCGAGCAGGCTGAAATGCAGCAGTGGCTGCGCCGGCTGCTGACCTGGCGCAAGACCGCGGCCGCGGTGCACGGCGGCGCGCTGACCCACTTCCTGCCGCAGGACGGCACCTATGTCTACGCCCGCCACGGCGGCGGCGGGCCGGCCGTGCTGGTGGCCTTCAACAAGAGCGAGCAACCGCGCCGGCTGGCCACCTCGCGCTTCGCCCCGGTGCTGCCGGCGGGCGTTCACGGCGTCGATATCCTGAGCGGCGAGGCCCTGGACCTGTCCAGCGAGCTGACCCTGGCACCGCGCTCGGTGCGCGTGATCGAGCTCGACCCCAGCCGGCACCCTCGCCCGCTGCCCGCAGACCCTCGGAGTGGCTCGTGACAGCAACTGGAATGCTCCATCGACGCAGCTTCAATCGGGCCCTGGCCCTGGTTCCGGGCGCTGCCCTCGTGGGCTGCAGCCTGTCGCCGGAGCCGCTGCCGCTGGTGAGCAGCGGCCGCGTGCAGCGGCTCACCGGCCTGGGCTTCCGTGAGGTGGAGGCTCGGCCGGTGGATGTGTGGCTGCCGCCGGGTTATGACGGCCGGACGCGGCATCCGGTGGTCTATCTGCACGATGGCGAGTCGATGTTCGATGGCGCCACCTCCATCAGCAAAACCGGCTGGCAGCTGGACCGGGCCGTGGCGGCCTGGGCTGCCGGCCGGGCGGTGACGCCGCCCATCCTGGTGGCGGTCTGGAGCCTGAAGTCACAGCGCGCCTCGGAGTTCCTGCCGCAGCCCCTGCTCGATCAGCTCTCGCCGGCCGCGCGGCAGCGCGCCTGGGAGCAACTGCCGCTGCTCTACAAGCCCTTCGCGGCCGACCTGGTCAAGCGCGGGCGCTCGGCGTCGGAGGCCTATCTGCGCTTCCTGGTCCACGAGCTCAAGCCCGCCATCGACGCCCGCTTCGCGACCCGGCCGGACCGCGCCAACACCTTCCTGATGGGCTCGAGCTACGGCGGGTTGATCACGGTGCATGGCGTGCTGAGCCACCCGGCCGTGTTTGGCGCCGGGGCCGCGCTGAGCACGCACTGGATCGGCGTGCTGGAGCGCAACGACGAGATCTCGGATGCCGCGGTGGCCTGGCTGCGCCGGGCCCTGCCCAGCGCAGCCGGCGGCCTGCGCCTCTACCTGGACCGCGGCACCATCGAGCTGGACGCCCAGTACCCTCGCGCCCAGGGCCTGGTGGACGCGCTGCTGCGCGAGCGCGGCTTCGGCCCGCCGGCGGTGGTCAGCCGCGTCATCGAGGGCGCGGGCCACAACGAGCGCGACTGGGGCGCCCGCGCGCATCAGGCCCTGGGTTTTCTGCTGGACGGCCGCCTGGCGGCCTGAACGACGAGCCGACGTCGAGAGGAATTGCCGATGACCCTGTGGACCCGTTGCATCTCTGCGCTGAGCGCGACCCTGTGTTCCGTGGCGATGGCCGGCCCGCCCGCGGCGGGCGACACCGCTTCGTTCACCCGCCATGTCGACCCCTTCATCGGCAGTGCCGGCACCGGCCATGTGACGCCGGGCGCGACGGTGCCCTTCGGCATGGTGTTCCCGGCGCCCGACAACGCCGACCGCGGCTGGGCCTACAGCGCCGGCTACCAGCATGGCGACCGTCGCCTGCTCGGCTTCTCCAACACCCACCAGAGCGGCGCCGGCATCCCGGAGCTGGGCGATGTGCTGCTGCAGCCCCGCGCCGGCACGGCCTGGGGCCCGGGCACGCGCGACTTCAGCGCGGTCAAGTCCGGCGAGCAGGCGCGCCCGGGCCGCTACCGTGTGCGCCTGGCCGGCCATGGCGTCACGGTCGAGCTGACGGCGGCGCCCAAGGTGGCGCTGCAGCGCTACCGCTTCGACCGCCCGGGCCGCGTGCAGGTGCTGGTGGACCTGCAGCACGGGCTGAACTACGTGGAGCAGCCGTCGGTGCTGTCGGCCGACGTCAGCGAGCGGCCCGACGGCCTGCAGGGCACGCTGCACCGCAAGAACTGGGTCGAGCGCCAGGTGTCCTTCGTCGTGCAGTTCAGCCAGCCGGTGCGCGGCCGCCAGACCCTGCCGGCCCGGCCGGGCGACAAGGCGCCACGCGTGCTGCTCGATTTCGACCTCGGCCCCGAGCGCACGCTGGAGGCGCGCGTGGCCCTGTCCAGCGTCGACGAAGCCGGTGCCGAGCGCAACCTGGCCACCGCCGCCGGCCAGGGCTTCGACGCGGTGCGCGACGCCGCCGACGCGGCCTGGAACGAGCTGCTGGGCCGCCTCCGCATCACTGGCGATGCCCGCACCCAGCGGCTCTTTTACTCGGCGCTTTACCGCACGCTGCAGCACCCCAGCGACATCGCCGATGCCGACGGCCGCGTGCGCGGCCCGCGCGGCGAGGTCATCCAGGCGCCGGGCGGCGTCTACTACTCGACGCTCAGCCTGTGGGACACCTTCCGCGCCTCGCACCCGCTGTTCACGCTGATCGTGCCGGAGCGCGTGCCCGGCTTCGTCAACACGCTGCTGGCCCACCACCGGCAGATGGGCTATCTGCCGCTGTGGGCCAGCTGGGGCCGCGAGACCTACTGCATGATCGGCAACCCGGCGCTGCCGGTGATCGCGGACGCGCTGGTCAAGGGTTTTGGCGCGGGTGGCGCCATCGACGAAGAAGCCGCGCTGGCGGCGATGGTCGAGACCAGCAGCCGCGAGCGGCCCGACGCGCCCGAGTGGGCCCAGCGCGGCTGGACCCTGCTGGACCGCCACGGCTACCTGCCCTTCGACCTGCAAAAGGGCGAGTCGGTCAGCATGACGGCCGAGCTCGGCTATGGCGATGCGGCCGTCGCCACCGTCGCCGACCGCCTGGGCCGGCGCGACGTGGCCGAGCGCTTCCGCGCCCGCTCGCGCAGCTGGCTGGCGCTGTTCGACGACGAGACGCACACGCTGCGCGGCAAGGACAGCGCCGGACGCTGGCGCACGCCCTTCGACCCGGTGGCCGCCACATCGCCGCTGAAGAACCCCGGCGACTACACCGAGGCCAATGCCTGGCAGTACACCGCCACGCCGGCCCTGCACGGCGCCGCCGCCTTCCGCGAGCGCCTGGGCGGCCCGGCCGCGCTGGAGGCCTGGCTGGACCGCTTCTTCAGCCTGCCCATCCCCCACCCCGACCCGCACCTGGGCCAGGAGGCGCTGATCGGCCAGTACGCCCACGGCAACGAGCCCAGCCACCACATCACCTGGCTCTACGCCTGGACCGACGCGCCGCACAAGGGCCAGCGCCTGCGCGAGCAGATCGTGCGCCGCTTCTACGGCACCACGCCGGGCGGCCTGGTCGGCAACGATGACGTAGGCCAGATGAGCGCCTGGCTGGTGTTCGCGATGCTGGGCTTCTACCCGGCCGAGCCGTTCAGCGGCGCTTACGTGCTCGGCCAGCCGATGCTTGCGCGCGCCGAACTGCGGCTGCCGGGCGGGCCGGTGGTGCAGATCAGCGGCCGCGGCGCGACGCCGAGCTGGCGGGGCCAGCCCCTGCTCGACCGGCAGCTTCGTCATGCCGACCTCGTGCAGGGCGGCGACCTGGTGTTTCGCTGACCCGCCGCGGAACCGGCCGGGCGAGCGCGCCGTCACCCCCGCCCGAGCAAGGCCTTCGCGGCCTCCACCCGCAGCACCAGCGGCGCGGATTCATCGTTGAGCACGCGCTGCAGAAAGGCGCGCGGGTCGAGGTCGGCGCCGGGCGCTGACGGAGCCATCGCTGGACCTGCCGTTTGGGGCGTGTCGTCGGCCGCGGCCGGCTTCAGGGCCGGCTGCAGGGCCTGCAGTGCGGCGTCGAACGCAGCGGGCGGGATCGGGCGCAACCCGGCCAGCAGATCGGCCTGGCCCTCGGGGCTGGGTTGCACATCCAGCCAGGGCGTGTCGCTGAACAGCGGCGCCAGGTCGGGCGCAATGAAGGCGGACCAGTTCTCGCCGCCGGCCTGCAGCGCCGGCACCTCGGGCAGCTGCCATGCGCCGCCGTCGGAGGGCGGCAGGCTGCGGACCCGGGCCGGCGCGACGCCGGGCAGGTAGCGGCCGCGCAGACCGGCCAGGAAGGCGGCCGCGCGTGCCCCGTCGACCGGCTGCTGCAGCGAGAACCACAGCTGCAGGCCCTCGCTGCCGGACACGGCGATCGCCGGCGCGGGCAGGGCCAGGTCGGCCTGCACGCCCTGCCACACCGCGGCGAGCACGTTCCAGTCGGCCGGGCGGGCCAGCTCCAGCACCAGGGTGCGGGTGGCGCCGGCCGCGGGTGCCGGGTGCAGCCTGGCCCGCTCGGCCTGCAGGCGGCTCGAAGCTTGGGGGTCCGGCGCGCTCATGGCGTCGGGCGCGTGTCGGCGCGCAGCACCGGGTAGAGCAGGTAGCGCTCGTCCCAGCTCGGCGCGCGGCGGAAGAAGAAGTCCAGGCGCTGCTCGGCGCTGGCGGCGAAGGCGGGGTCGTCGCGCAGCCGGGCCTGGAACTCGTCGCGCAGGGCCGGGCTGGCGGCGAGCTGCTCGCGGGCGATTTGCTCGGCCACATAGGGTTCCATGAACTCCTTCTGCTCGAAGGCGTTGTCAAAACGGCCCCAGGCGGCGAGTGAGTCGGGCGCATCGGGTTCAAGCAGATGCATCAGCAGGCGTGCCAGCGGCTGGGCGATGGGCACGAACAGGCTGCCGGCCGGCAGGGCGCGGGTCTCGGGCGCCCAGGCGCCGGTGAGGCGGGTGCGCACGCGGCCCTCGGTGCTGCGGGCGTCGTGCTGGACGGCGCTGGCGCGGAAGGCCTGCACCGCCAGCGCGTCCTGGCCGGCGCTCAGGCGCAGGAAGCGGATGCCGTGCTGCGCGAGCTTCTCGCCCACCCAGGCGGCGTGCTCGGCCGGCACCAGATAGCCGGCACGCGGCGCCGGGCGCACCTGGTCCGGCACGACGCGCTCACGCAGCGGCAGCTTCCAGACCTCGGGCCGGCTCTCGTCGTAGCGGGTCATCAGCGCGCCGGAGATGTCGCTGGGCGTGCGGCTGTAGGCATAGCCGAGGAAGTCGATCTCGCGGGCTTCGTCCAGCGTGCGCCAGGCCAGCGGCAGCTCGGTCAGCGCGGCGGCGCGGGCGTCGGCGGCGCGGGCCTCGGCCAGCCAGGCGCGCCCGTGGGTGGCGATGAGCTCGAGCACGGCGTCCACGGTCTGGCGGGTCTGGCGCACGCGGTGCGGGTAGTCGCGCCAGGAGTGGGTCTCGACCAGCATGCTCAGCCGGTTGCGCAGCAAGAAGTAGCCGGCCGAGAAGCGCGGGGTCGACACGATGTCGGTGAAGCCGCTGGCCGGGTTGTCGTGCTCGTCGAAGGACGGGTAGAAGGGCAGGGGCAGGCCGCCCTGGGCGCGCAGCCTGTCGATGACGCCGTCGCGCCAGGCGCGGCCGATCGGGCGCAGGGCCTCGTCGCCGGCGTAGAGCGGCTCGACCATCACCGCGATGTCGTGCCGGAACTGGGCGCCGTCGGTGGTGTGCAGGTCGACGATGGCGAGCGGGTCCCAGGCGCGCACCAGGCCGAGCATGGCCTGCATCTCGGGCGCATCGGCCTTGGCGTAGTCTCGGTTGAGGTTGAGGTTCTGAGCGGTCACACGCCAGCCCATTTGCTCGGGGCCGCGCTGGTTGGGCCGGTTCCAGGGGCCGAAGCGCTCATGGCCATCGGCATTGAACACCGGCACGAAGACCAGCACCTGCTGGCGCAGCGCGCCGGGGCGGGCCAGCTGCTCGCGCAGCGCGATGAAGCCGGCGTCCTTGCCCTCGATCTCGCCGGCATGGATGCCGCCCTGGATCAGCGTGACCGGCAGGCCGCGGCGCCGCGCCGCCTCGGGCGTGAGCGCGCCGGACTGGCTGGCCACCAGGGCCCACATCGGCCGGCCCTGGGGCGTGGTGCCGAAGCGGGTGCAGCGCACCTCGCGCGGGTGGGCGCGGGCGAAGTCGTGGCAGAGCTGGCCGACCTCGGCATAGCGGCCGGTCTGCAGCAGGCCGCTGCGCTCGGCATGGGTGCTCAGCGCGGGCGGCGTGGTGGCCTGGGCGGCGCCGGCCACGATGGCCAGCAGGGCAGCAAGTCGCGGCAGCCGCCGCGCGACGCAAGGGAAGGGCATGGACGGTGCGGCATGGCCGCGCTGGCTGAAAACGCCGCGATTATTCGGCCAAGCCGCCGATGAAGCGGGTGTCGGGCAGCGGCGGCGGCGCGTGGCGGATCTGCAGGCGCGTGGCCTGCCAGACGGTCTCGCCGGGCGCCTGGGCCGGGCCCTGGTGCTGGGCCTCGCGGGCCGCCGAGAGGCCGTCGCGGTGGGCCAGCTCGACGAAGGCGCGGGTGGCGTCCGGCGTGAGCGCCGGGGCGAACAGAAAGCCCTGGCCGAGGGCGCAGCCCAGCTCGGTCAGCACGCGCTGCTGCGCGTCGGTCTCGATGCCTTCGGCCACGGTCTGCAGGCCCAGCGCGCGGGCCAGCTCGTGGATGGCCGCGACGATGGCGCGCGCCGTGCTGCCGGCGCTGGGATGGTCGAGATCGGCGATGAAGGCGCGGTCGATCTTGAGCTGGTCCAGCGGCAGGCGGCGCAGATAGGCCAGCGACGAGAAGCCGGTGCCGAAGTCGTCCAGCGCGGCGCGCACGCCCAGCGCGCGCAGCCGGGTCAGCAGGTCGATGGCGTGCTGGCTGTCGCGCAGCAGCGCCGATTCGGTCAGCTCGACCTCCAGCCGCTCGGCCGGCAGCCCGCTGCGCTCCAGCGCTTCGAGCACATGCACCTCGATCGGGCTGCGCTCGAACTGTAGCGCCGACACATTGACCGCCACGCGCATCTCGCCGGGCCAGCGCGCCGCGTCGCGGCAGGCCACCTGCAGCGCCCAGGCGCCGATCGCCACGATCAGGCCGCTGTCCTCGGCCAGCGGGATGAACACCGACGGCGGCACCAGGCCGCGCGTCGGGTGGCGCCAGCGCATCAGCGCCTCGAAGCCCACCACGCGGCCCTGGGCGAGGTCGATCTGCGGCTGGTAGTGCATTTCGAGCTGGCCTTCGTCCACCGCAATGCGCAGGTCGGCCAGCAGGTCCAGGCGCTGCTGGGCGTCCTGCTGCAGCGCCGGCTCGAACCCGACGAGCCGGTCGGGCCCGGCGGCCTTGGCCGCGGACAGGGCCAGGTCGGCCGCGCGCATCAGCGAGTCCGGTGTCTGGGCATGGCGTGGCGCGATCGCGGCGCCGATGCTGACGCGCACATCGATCGCATGGCCGTCCACCGTGACCGGCTCGCGCAGCGCCGAGCGCAGCTGCTGGCCCAGGCGCTGCACGGCCTCGTCATCGAGCTCGCCGCGCAGCAGCAGCGCGAATTCATCGGCGCCCAGCCGCGCGACCAGGTCGCCGTTGCCGCGCCGGGCCGCGAGACCGTCGGCGAGCTGTTCGCCCACCGCGGCGAGCAGGTGGTCGCCTGCCGCGTGGCCCAGGCTGTCGTTGACATGCTTGAAGCAGTCCAGGTCCAGCAGCAGCATCGTGCAGGGCGAAACCGGGCCGCCGCCGCCCAGGTGCATGGCCAGCCAGCGGTTGAACTGGTGGCGGTTGGCGAGGCCGGTGACCGGGTCCTGGTTGGCCAGGCGTAGCAGCTCGCGCTCGCGCTCGCGCACCTCGCTGACGTCGCTGCCGACGCCGCGCCAGCCGCCGCCGTCCAGGCGCCGGCCGCTGAGCGACCACCAGACATCGGCACCGGCGATGCGTAGGCGCAGGTCGTGGTCGCGCAGCTGGCTGCAGGTCGTCAGCGCCGTGCCCAGCTGTTCCAAGCGTTGACGGGCCTCGCCGTCGTCCGGCGGCAGGTGCTGATCCAGCAGCGACAGCAGCGGCAACGCGACGAGGGCATCGGCCGGCTGGCCGAGCTGCTCGGCCAGGCGCTGCGAGACATGCCGCAGCCGCCCCTGTGGATCGATCTCCCACAGCCAGTCGCTGGCATGGTCTTCGAAATCGCGCAGCAGCAGCGACACGGTCAGGCGGTCCTGCGCGGCGCGGTGCTGGGCCTGCCGGCCGAGCAGGAAGAGCCGCGCATTGATCAGCGCCGTGGTGCACAGCACCAGCGCGTACAGCGGCAGCAGAGGCAGCAACCCCTTCATCCAGGCCAGTGGCTGCAGGGTGATGCCCAGCGCCAACGTGCCGCAGGCGCCCAGCACCCAGGCGATCGCCACGGCGGGCAGCAGCGCGAACATCCAGGCCGCGGCGGCGATGGCGCCGGCCACGGCCGCCACCAGCGGCGCCTGCAGCCCGGGTGAAACCAGCGGGGCGGCCTGCAGCACCAGCAGCGCATCGAGCACGCCGCCGATGCACAGATCGAGCGCCAGCCACAGGCCGGCGCAAAGCCCGCGAGGCGGCGCACCCGCGGGCCGACCGTGCCGCTCCCACCACCACAGCGCGAAATTGAAGCCGTTGAGCAGCACGAGCCCGATCAGGACAGGGCCGAGCGGGCGCAGGTCGGCCTCGCGGCCCATCGCGGCCAGCAGCAGGCCGACCGCGATCGCCGTCGCGATGACGGACGCGGG
The DNA here is from genome assembly GCA_003963075.1 of Burkholderiales bacterium. Taxonomy (GTDB): domain Bacteria; phylum Pseudomonadota; class Gammaproteobacteria; order Burkholderiales; family Burkholderiaceae_C; genus Pelomonas. The sequence goes on along the minus strand of RXJV01000036.1, from coordinate 65,576 downwards.
CAGCGGGTCGATGATGGCGCGCCATTGGTCGTGGCGCAGACGCTGGGCCTGCTGCGGGTCGTCGCCCGGCACCTGCCAGGCCGTGGCAAGCAGGCGTTTGGCCGCGTGCAGCCGCGGCCGGGCCGGTGCGGCCGCCGGGGGTGGCGAAGCTGGGGGCGCAAGCATGGCGGGCCGATCCTAGGCGGCACGGGCCTGCCGTGGTTGTGACGCAATCCCGCAGATCGGGTTTACTTGGTCGCGCCGCGATTGGGCGCGGCCCGCCTCAGCGGTCGGGAGCGGCCTCGCGCAGCATGCGCTGCATCAGCGTGAAGAAGCGGTCATAGAACTCGCCGGCCGGGATGGTTTCGGACGCCACCTTGACCATCGAGTCCTGGGTGGATGACAGCGGCACCGAGATCGAGCCCAGCGCGCTGACGCCCAGGCTGGCGGCCTGGGCGCTGCGCTTGAGGGCGTAGCGGTCCTGCTGGGCGCTGACATAGGCGGTGGCCACCTGCTGCCTGGGGCCGTCGCCGACGCAGACGACGTGGAAGCTGATCTCGACGTGCACCTCGCCCTCGGGCTGGAAGCTCTTGGCCCCCTGCACCAGCCCGCCGCCGGCCTTGCTGATCACATAGCCCTGGCTCAGCAGCGCACGCCGTGCGGCCTCGCAGGTGTCGTCGAGGCTGGCATCGAACAGCCGCGAGAAGGTTTCCTCGGCGGCAAAGTTCTCGCCCTGGTAGACGGGCTTGCGCGGCTTTTCCGGCAGCGAGGGCAGCAGGGAGCAGCCCGCCAGCAGCAGGCCGAGCAGCGCCAGGGGGACGAGGGAGCGGAAGCGAGGCATGGCGGATTATTCCGTCGGCAGCGGGTGCCGGGTTGCGGGAGTCGGGGCGGCGGCCCCTGCCAACGCGGTGGCGGCCGCGCCCGATGACAGCGCCGCCACCGACCGCGCCACGGCGCCGGCCAGCCAGCCGCTGGCGGTGCCCGGCCGCCAGACGAGGTGCACCTGCTCGACGCATTCGTAGGGGCAGTCGCTCACGGCCAGGCGCACCAGGCCGGGAGTGTCGGCCAGCGCGAAGCCGGGCAGGTAGGCCAGGGCCCGGCCGCGCTGGACCAGGGCGATCAGCAGCGGCAGCTCGTCCAGCCAGTAGCGGATGCGCCGCGGCAGTTGGTCGTCGCGCCAGCCGTCGGCACGCGCGCCGCGCTCCAGGCCGCAGAACAGCGAGTGCCGCGGGCAGGCGAAATCGTGCTGCAGCACCTCGGCCGTGGTCACTTTGGGGTGCCCGGCCAGCGGGTGGCCGGGGCCCGCGGCCAGCTGCATGCGGATCTCGCCCAGCGGCAGCGCCGCCAGCCCGGCCGGCAGCGCCGCGCCCAGCGCCACGCCGGTGACCAGGGCCAGGTCGCCGTCGCCGCGGGCCAGGGCGGCCAGCGCGGCGTCCTCGAACAGCGTGGTGAAGGCCAGGCTGGCCTGGGGTTCGTCGCCGGCCAGCCGCTCCGCCAGCGTGGCGCCGAAGCCCCACTGCAGCACGGCCGGCGCGAGCACCCGCGCATGCGAGCGCCGGCTCACGCCGCGGAACTCGGCCTCGGTCTGGTCGGCCAGGGCCACCAGCGCGAGCGCCCGTTCGCGCAGCCGCTCGCCCGCCGCGTTCAGCCGGATGGCCTTGCCGACGCGGTCGAACACCGGCGTCGCGAGCGACCCCTCCAGCCGCTTGACCGCCTTGGACAGGGCCGACGGCGTCTGGTGCAGCTCGTCCGCCGCGGCGCGCAGATTGGCGTGGCGGGCGATGACGAGGAAGCTGCGCAGGTCGGCGATGTCCATGGGTTGTGTCTGGCTGGGCACCGATTGTGGACTTTGTTTTGCTTCACAGGCACTAGACGCGGCGGAAGAATGCGGCGCATGAACACTGTTTCGCAAGCTGTCCTGCCTTCCCCAGCGGCTCCCGCGGATCCGGCTCTGCCGGGCCGCCGGGAGCGCCCCCTTGACGGGGCCGGCGAAGCCGCTACGGGGTGGGTGAGCAACCGTCAGTGGCTGTACCGCCGCCACCCGGAGGGCCTGGTCGGCCCCGAGCACTACGAGCTGGTCACCACGCCGCTGGCCACGGCGCTGTCCGCCGGCGAGGTGCTGGTGGAGGCGCGCTGGTGGTCGGTGGACCCGTATATGCGCATCAACCAGTCGCTCAAGCCGACCTACAACGAGCTGCCGCATGCGCTCGACACGGTGCAGACGGCCGGCGTCGTCGGCCGGGTGCTGGATTCGTCGGTGCCCGCGCTGGCCGCGGGCGACTGGGTGGAAGGCATGCTGGGCTGGCAGACCCACGCCCGGGTGCACCACTCGGTGCTGAGGAAGCTCGACCCGGCCGTGGCGCCGCCGTCGACGGCCCTTGGCTTGCTGGGCATGCCGGGGCGCACGGCCTGGTTCGGGCTGATGGAGTCGGGCCGGCCCAAAGCGGGCGAGGTGGTCGTCGTGTCCGGCGCGGCCGGCGCGGTGGGCTCGCTGGTGGCGCAGTTCGCGCTGAAGAACGGCTGCCGCGTGCTGGGCATCGCCGGCGGCGCGGCCAAGTGTGGCTGGCTGCGTGAACGCCTGGGCCTGACCTGGGCGGTGGACTACAAGGCCCACGCCACGACCGAGTCCCTCGCCGACGAGATCCGCGCGCTGACCGGCGGCGTGGACGTGTACTTCGACAACGTCGGCGGCTGGATCACCGACGCCATCATTCCGCTGATCCACCGCCGCGCCCGCATCGTCATCTGCGGCGCCATCAGCCAGTACTCCGGCGGGCTGGACACGCCCGAGCTGGGCCCGCGCCTGCTGCATCACCTGCTTTACCAGCGCGCCACCATCCAGGGCATGCTGGCCCGCGACTACCTGCACCGCATGGACGAGATGCTGCGCGTGGTCGGGCCGATGGTGCAGCGCGGCGAGATCGTGTTCGAGGAGACCGTGGTGCAGGGCTTCGAGCAGCTGCCGGGCGCGCTGCAGAGCCTGTTCACCGGCGACCACCGCGGCAAGCTGCTGGTCGAGGCCCTGGCATGAGGCGCCGCAGCGTCGCCATCGCCGCGCTGCTGCCGCTGTTCGCGGCCGCCGAGGAAACGGCGATGGGCGGCCATGGCATGGCCGTGTTCGGTGGCCGCGAGGGCCTGTATGCCTCGCACCTGCCGATGTTCCATGCCCCGCACGACAGCCAGGTGCTGCTGCGTTTTCACCTCGCCGACCCCACGGCCGACACCGCGCTGCGCGACACCCTCGCCCGTGAGCCGCGGCTCTGGACCTTCGACCCCGAGCCTTTTGACCTGCTGCGCTTGCAACCTGGCCATGCCCGCCCGCTGCGCGCGTTCAAGGCGCGCTTCTTCGAGGGGCACTTCGAGCGCGGCGGCCGGCCGCAGGCCGCCGACCAGGGCGTCATCGTCGACGAGCTGCTGTTCTTCCGCCGCCTGGACGCCACACCCCGCGCGGCTGCGGTGGGCCAGTACCGGCTGATCGGCCGGGGCGAGGAGTGGTTCGCGGTCAAGGAGATCGACCGGCGGCCCGACTTCGACCAGATCCTGCGCGTGACCGCACCGCGCGCGCGCGGCCGGGTGGCCGTGCCGCTGCGCGGGCTGACGCCACCGCTCGAGGCCCTGCCGCGGGCGCTGCGGGCCACGGCGGTGACGCAGCTCTATTTCGAGACCGACGACCTGCGCTGAGCCGCGGCCCTCCCCCACGTTCCTCCCCTGGCCGAGCCGCAGGCGGCTTGCTATGGTCGGTGCCCATGGCACCTGCTAGCTCCCCATTCACGCGGCGCCGCTGGCTGCAGGCGCTGGCCCGCAGCGGCGGCGGCGCCGCGGCCTACGGCGCGCTGTGCGCCCTCGGCCTCGCCGAGGCCTCACCGGCCCGCCCCGGCTTCAAGCTCTCCCCGGCGCCGCGTGGGCAGACCGTGCTGGTGCTCGGCGCCGGCGTGGCCGGCCTTGTCTCCGCGCTGGAGCTGCAACGTGCCGGCTACCGCGTGCAGCTGCTGGAGTACCAGGACCGCGTCGGCGGCCGCTGCTGGACGCTGCGCGGCGGCGACCGCTTTACCGAGCTGGGTGGCGCCACCCAGCACTGCCAGTTCGACACCGGCCACTACCTCAACCCCGGCCCGTGGCGCGTCCCCTTCCACCACCACGGCGTGCTGGACTACTGCCGCCAGCTCGGCGTCGCGCTGCAGCCCTTCATCCAGATCAACGACAACGCCTGGGTGCACAGCCCCCGGGCCTTCGGCGGCCGGCCGCAGCGCCGCCGCGAGCTGATGGCCGACCTCAACGGCGATCTCGACGAGCTGCTCGCCAAGCTGGTGAATCAGAAGTCGCTGGACCAGCCGCTGGACGCCGCGGACCGCGAGCGCCTGATCGAGCTGCTGCGCCACCAGGGCGCGCTGGACGACGAACTGCGCTACCGCCCCAGTGCGCTGACCGCCGAGCGCCGCGGCCATGAACCCTTCCCCGGCCAGGGCGTGGTGACTGAGGCGCCGCAGGTGGCCGGGCGGCCGCTGCCCGAGCTGCTGCGCAGCGGCCTGCTGGAGCAGCTGGAGCTGGCGCCGGCCTTCGAGTTCCAGAGCCCGCTGTTCCAGCCCGAGGGCGGCATGGACCGCATCGCCCAGGCCCTGGCCCGCGCGGTGGGCCCGCGCATCCGCCACGGCGTGAAGGTCACCGCCATCGAACAGGACGAGCGCGGCGTGCGCGTGCGCTACACCCCACGCGACGGCACCGGCCCGGCCCAGCTGGCCCGCGCCGACTGGTGCGTGTGCACCCTGCCGCTGTCGGTGCTGTCGCAGACCGAGATGCGCGTGAGCCCGGCGCTGCGCGAGGCCATCGATGCGGTGGCCTACTTCCCGTCCGTCAAGGTCGGCCTGCAGTTCCGCCGCCGCTTCTGGGAGGAGGACGAAGGCATCTACGGCGGCTTCAGCAGCACCAGCCTGCCCAATCGCCTGATCGCCTACCCCAACCACGGCTTCCACGGCCGCAAGGGCGTGGTGCTGGGTGCCTACGCCTTCGGCACCCAGGCGCTGGAGTACACCGCCATGGCGCCCGAGCAGCGCATCCAGGCCACGCTGGACTTCGGCGCCCAGATCCACCCGCAGTACCGCCAGGAGTACGAGTGCGGCATGGCGGTCGCCTGGCACCGCGTGCCGACCACGCTCGGCTGCTTCGCGTTCTGGACGCCCGAGACCCGCGAGCGCCACTACCCCACCCTGCTGAAGATGGACGGCCGCGTCATCCTCGCCGGCGAGCACGCCTCCCGCCTGCCCGCCTGGCAGGAGGGTGCCGTGCTCTCGGCCCAGCACGCCGTCACCCAGCTGCACGAGGCGGCGCTGCAGACCGCAGCGCCAGGCACCCGATGACCCGCACCCGCACCCCCTCGCGCGCCGGCGCCCTCGCCACCCTGCTGCTTGGCCCCGTCGCCGCCCTGGCCCAGGCCATGGCGCCCGCTGCCGAGCCGCGCTTCTCGTCCGGCTGGCGTTTCGAACAGCGCAGCGGCCCGGCGATCTACGGGGCCCTCTGCGCCGCCTGCCACATGCCCGACGGCCGCGGCGCCAAGGGCGCGGCCGCCTACCCGGCGCTGCAAGGCAACCCCAGGCTTGCGGCCACGCCCTATCTGCTGCACATGGTGGTCAACGGCAACCGCGCCATGCCCGGCTTCGGCAGCCAGCTCAGCGACGAGCAGGTGGCCGCCGTCGCTAGCCATGTGCGCCAGCGCTTCGGTGGCCTGAGCGAAGCCGCTGCCCGCGTGACGCCCGACGAGGTGCACGCGCTGCGCCCGGCGTCAGCCGCCGCCCCCGCCCCGCCCGCCAGCGCCGCCGCCCACTGACCCTGACCCGGAGACACCGATGACCCCCACCCGCGCCCTCGCGGCACTGCTCGCCGCTGCCGCCCTGCTGCCCACGGCCTTGTCCTCCGCCTTGGCCGCCGAGCCGCCCGCGCCCATCCAGCGCCTGCGCCCGCCGGGCTCCACCTTCCCCATCGCCAGCGCCGTCGAGGTGCCGGCCGGCCGCGCGTTGGTCTTCGTCAGCGGCACCGTGCCGCCGGTGGTTGATGAGAAGGCCGAGCGTGGCAGCCTGGCCGCCTACGGCGACACCCGCACCCAGACCCAGGGCGTGCTCAAGGCCATCGAGCGCCAGCTGCAGTCCCAGGGCCTGGGCCTGGGCGACGTGGTGAAGATGCAGGTCTTCCTCGTCGGCGACCCGGCCAAGGGCGGCAAGATGGACTTCGACGGCTTCATGGCCGCCTACCGCGAGTTCTACGGCACCGCCACCCAGCCCAACCTGCCCGCCCGCTCGGTGATGCAGGTGGCCGGCCTCGTGGTGCCGGGCTGGCTGGTGGAGATCGAGGTCATCGCGGCGCGGTGACCAGTTCAGAAACACGAGCGGAGCGATTGATACCTCTCGGATCGATCACTGCCGGGGTGCATTTGGGATTCCGACACATGGTGTGTTGGGCTTTTCGAAGTCAGCCCAGCCTACACGGCGCCGCTTTCAGCAGGTACGCATGACGGTTCGCGATCTCGGCACCAAATTCGCTACCCAACTCCATATTGAATGCTTCAAGGCAGAGGGTTTCACGAAGCGAGGTTCGACGTTCAGCCGTGACCAAGGCAGTCATGTGGAGCTGATCAATATCCAAGGAAGCGACTGGAACTCGGGTGAGGAGCCTTGGATCTTTTACATCAACATCCGCGTCCGGTTTCCGGAACTCACGCCTCAGGGCAGCGCCAAGATGGCGCATCACGCCGAAGGGCGCTTGAATCGGATCGTTTGCGGTGCGCCACCGCAGTTCGAACTGACACGCTCCAATTTTGGCGATCTCGTGGTCGAAGTCGGGAGTCTTTGCCAGGCGGCATGCGCGGCGCTCCCACACCATCTGGCGCTCCTTCGAGCAAGAGCCTGCCGCGGCCTGTTTTCACCGATTCCAGTCCCTGACGGTTGGACAACGCCCTAGCCGAATGGATTCATGAGCGAGGCAGCTTGGCGTTGCAAAACCCAGCGCCGATGCGCGCGAGGGTGGCTCGCCTTCACAGCACACCCGCTGTTTCATGCTGAGGTCTTCACCTCGGTCACGCGCCTGATAAGCGCCGTCGCCGCACGCCCCATCTTGAACCGCCCTGCTTGTGGGGCGTGCGTGGGAGGCTGACGCTCGCTACGGACCGGGCACCATGGGCCGATGCTTGCCCAGCACCCCCAGCGCCTGCCGCGCCGCCACCCATTCCTCGTTGGTGGGCTCCACCGCCACGCGCACGGCGCTGGCGGGCGCGGAGATGACCGGGGCGTGGCGGGCATTGGCGGCGTCGTCGAGTGCCACGCCCAGAAAGCCCAGGCCGGCCACGATCCGGGCGCGGACCTCGGCCTGGTGCTCGCCGATGCCGGCGGTGAAGACGAGCAGGTCCAGCCCGCCCAGCACGGCCACCAGCGCGCCGACCTCGCGGACGATGCGCCGCACATAGAGCGCCAATGCGGCGGCGCACTGCGGGTCGTCGGCTTCGTGGGCCAGCAGCTCGCGCGGGTCGGCCGAACGGCCGGAGACGCCCAGCAGCCCGCTCTGGTGGTAGAGCATCTGGCCGACCTGGTGCACGTCCAGGCCTTCGACCTCCATCAGGTAGAGCAGGGCGCCGGGGTCCAGGGCGCCGCAGCGGGTGCCCATCATCAGCCCGTCCAGCGCCGAGAAGCCCATGGTCGTGGCCACGCTGCGGCCGCCGCGCATCGCGCACAGGCTGGCGCCGCTGCCGAGGTGGGCGACGATGCAACGGCCATAGGCCAGCTCGCCATGCCGTTCGGGCAGCACCAGGGACTGGTACTCGTAGGACAGTCCATGGAAACCGTAGCGGCGCAGGCCCCGCTGCCAGGCCGACCAGGGCAGCGGCAGCATCTGCTCCACGTCGGGCAGCGTGTGGTGGAAGGCGGTGTCGAAGCAGGCGACCTGGGGCAGCTCGGGCTGCTGGGCCAGCAGCACCTCCATGGCCTCCAGCGCGAAGGGCTGGTGCAGAGGCGCGAGCGGGATGTAGCCGCGCAGCTCGGCCAAGGCGGCCGTGTCCATGCGCAGCGGCGCGGCATGGTGGGCGCCGCCGTGCACCACGCGGTGGGCCACGCCGCGCAGCGGCACGGGGCCGAGCTGCGCGCGCAGCGCGTCGCGGATGACGGCGAGGGCGTCGTGGTAGGGCTCGGCCGTGCCGAGGGCCAGCGGCTGCTCGGGGCGCCCGGCCGTCTGCAGGCTGGCCTGCGCGCTGCCAATGCCGCGCACCTGGCCGCCCCACCAAGGCTGGCGTGGGGGCTCGACGGTGCTGGCGTCGAAGAGTGCGAACTTGATGCTGGAGGAGCCGCAGTTCAGCACGGCGAGGGCTTGCGTCGGTTCGTTCACGGCGGCGTGCTCCGGTGGTGGTGGGCCAGCAGCACGGCCAGCGCGCAGCTGGCGATGCGCGACTCGGCGCCGTCGGCCCGGCTGGTGAGGATGATGGGCACGCGCGCGCCCAGCACGAGGCCGGCGCTGGCGGCGCCACCGAGGTATTCGAGCTGCTTGGCCAGCATGTTGCCGCTCTCCAGGTCGGGCACCACAAGCACATCGGCCTGGCCCGCCACGCGCGACTCGATGCCCTTGATGCGCGCCGCGGCGATGGAGACGGCGTTGTCGAAGGCGAGCGGCCCGTCGAGCTCGGCGCCGGCGATCTGGCCGCGGTCGGCCATCTTGCACAGGGCCGCAGCGTCCAGCGTGGCGGGCATCTGGGCGTTGACGGTTTCCACCGCGGCCAGGATGGCCACCTTGGGCCGCGCCACGCCGATGGCCTGGGCCAGCTCGATGGCGTTGCGCACGATGTCGGCCTTGTGCTCCAGCGTGGGCGCGATGTTCAGCGCCGCGTCCGTGATGATGAAGGGCCGCGGGTAGGCCGGCGTCTGCATCAGGAAGCAGTGGCTGGCGCGGCGCTTGGTGCGCAGGCCGGCCTCAGACGCCAGCGCGGCGGACATCAGCTCGTCGGTGTGCAGGCTGCCCTTCATCAGCGCGCCCACGGCGCCCTCGCCGGCCAGCGCGGCGGCGCGGGCGGCGGCGGCGTGGCTGTGGGGCACGTCCTCGACAGCCAGGCCGCTCAGGTCCCAGCCCTGCGCGGCGGCCACGGCCTCCAGCTTGGCGCGCGGCGCCACCAGCACCGGCTCGATCAGGCCGGCATCACGCGCCTCCAGCGCGGCCTGCAGGCTCACCGCATCGCAGGGGTGGACCACGGCCACCTTCAGCGGCCCGAGCGGCCGGGCCGCGGCCAGCAGGCGGGCCAGGCCGCCGCCGCCCTCGCTGAGCTTGACCTCGGGCAGCTGGCTGGCCCGCCATTCGATGGACTCGGCGGGCGCGATCACCTGGGCCTCGCCCTCGATGACGGTCTGGCCCTCCTGGTTCAGGCAGCGGCAGTCCAGCGTCAGCCGGCGGTGGGCCTCGTCGCGGGCGCTGACGGTCACGCGCACCAGCAGCAGGTCGCCGATGCGCACCGGTGCCAAGAACTTCAGGCTCTGGCCGAGGTAGATGGTGCCGGGACCGGGCAGGCGCGTGCCGAGCACGGCCGAGATCAGCGCGCCGCCGAACATGCCGTGGGCGATGACGCCGTGGAAACGCGTGGATGCGGCGAAGGTGGCGTCCAGGTGCTGGGGGTTGAGGTCGCCGGAGATCACGGCGAAGAGCTGCAGATCTTCGGCGGTGACGGTGCGTTCGAGCGCGGCGCTGTCGCCGACGGCGATCTCGTCGAAGGTGCGGTTGCGCAGCAGGTCCAGGGTGGAGGCGTTCATGGGTTTCCTCGGGCTCAGGCCATCAGGCCGATGGTCTTGCGAAAGCGTGACAGGGCGGCGATGAAGAGCAGGCTGCCGATGGCCCCCACCGCCAGCAGCTGGGGCCAGACCACCGCGAGGCCGGCGCCGCGGTAGAGGATGGCCTGGGCGGCGGCAACGAAATGCGTGGTCGGCGCGGCCCCCATGACCCAGCGCACCAGGGCCGGCATGCTTTCGAGGGGCGTGACGCCGCCGGACAGCATCTGCAGCGGCAGCAGCACCAGCACCAGCAGCATGCCGAACTGCGGCATCGAACGTGCCAGCGTGGCCAGGAAGATGCCCAGCGAGGTGGTCGCAAACAGATGCAGCGCGGCGGCCAGCGCGAACAGCGCGACCGAGCCCTGCACCGGCACGCCCAGCGCGCCCTGCACGATGAAGCTGAGCGAGGCCATGGCCGCCACCAGCACCACCAGGCCCATGGACCAGACCTTGGCCAGCATGATCTCGCCCGGCGTGACCGGCATCACCAGCAGGTGCTCGACGGTGCCGTGCTCGCGCTCGCGGATCAGCGCGGCGCCGGTCAGGATGATGGAGAGCATGGTGACGTTGTTGATGATCTCCATCAGCGAACCGAACCAGGGGTGCTCCAGGTTGGGGTTGAAGCGCATGCGGACCGCCAGGTCGACCGGTGGCGTGGCGCCGCCGCTGTGCCGCAGCACGAAACGGTTGACCTCGGCCGCGATGATCTGCTGCACATAGCCGCCGCCGGTGAAGGCCTGGCTCATGCGCGTCGCGTCGACGTTGAGCTGCAGCCGCGGCTGGCGCCCGGCCAGCACGTCGCGCTGGAAGCCGGGCGGGATGACGAGCACGAAGGTGTCGTCGCCGCGGTCCATGCGGGGGTCGATCTCGCGGGCCGAGATCAGCTCGGGGCTGCGAAACCGCGGCGGGTAGAAGCTCTCGGCCAGCCGCGCCGACAGCGGCGAGGCGTCCTCGTCGACGATGGCGATGGCCGCATGCCGAAGGCTCTCGGGCATGGCGGTGGCGCCAGCGTAGATGGAGAGGCTGAAGGTGTAGACGATCAGCACCAGCATCATCGGGTCGCGCCAGAGGCTCCACAGCTCCTTGATGCCGAGGCGGTAGATGTGGGCGAGGTGGAGGCGGGGCATGTCGGTCACTCGGTCCGCTGTTGAGGCGGCGGGTTGATGGCAAGGCCCATGCCGGGAGTTCGCCCCGGCGGGCGACCTACTTTCTTGTGCGCACAAGAAAGTAGGCAAAGAAAGCGCCCCCGAACCGCCCGGCCCTTTGCTTCGCAGCGGGCTGCCCTGCGGTGCTCGGCCTTCAAGCCCGCGCGGCGAACTCGCGCCGCTACGCTCTGCTCGGACAGTCGCCGCGAGTCAGTGCTTGAGGTTCGCTTCGCGAACGGGCTTGAAGACCTGCGCTCCTCGGCGGGCTCAGAGGGGGAATGAAGAAGCAGCCACGACCAGAGGGAGTGCGCGCTTGGCTGCTGGCTGTTTGGGGTCTCCCCTTCTAAACCGCCGAGAAGCGCAGAAGCCCAGGGCGCGCGCGCAGCGCGCATCAACGACTGACTTCGCGCCGCTTGTCTGAACGGAGCGTAGCGAAGTGAGTTCGGCGCGGCCCTGGGCTTCGAGCATCGCAGGGCACCCACCCGCAGGGTGGGCGGTTTTGCAGGGGCCGCTCTTTGCCTACTTTCTGGCGGGCCAGAAAACCGAAGGTTTCGGCGAAGCCAAAGTAGGTCGCCCGCGGGGGCGAACTCCCCGCTGGGCCTGACCGCAAACCACATGCCTCGAAGCGGCATCACGTCTCCTGCTTCCTCAGCAGCCCCATCGCCGCCCCCAGAATCACCGGCACCGCCACCCCGAGCGGCCACAGGCTGCTCCACAGGTCCTGCAGGCCCAGCGCCTTGTTGAACACGCCGCGGCTGATGGTCAGGAAATGGGCGGCCGGGTAGATCTGGCCGATCAGCGCGCCCGTGCCCTCCAGCGACGACACCGGGTCGATCAGGCCCGCGAACTGCACGCAGGGAATGATGGTGCCGATCATGGTGATGAACAGCGCCGCGATCTGGCTGCGGGTGAAGGTGGACGCCAGCAGCCCCAGGCCGGTGGCCGCCGTCACGTAGAGCAGCGCCGCCAGGCTGAGCGCGCCCAGGCTGCCCTTGAGCGGCACCTCGAAGAAGCCCACCGCCAGCGCCACCAGCATGAAGAAGTTCAGCATCGCCAGCGCGACGTAGGGCAGCTGCTTGCCGAGCAGGAACTCGCTGCGCCGCACCGGCGTGACGTAGAGGTTGAGGATGGAGCCCAGCTCCTTCTCGCGCACCACGGACAGCGCCGTCAGCATGGCCGGGATCATCATCAGCAGCATCGGGATGACGGCCGGCACCATGGCCTGCAGGCTCTTCACGTCGGGGTTGTAGCGGTAGCGCAGCTCCACGGTGCTGGGGCCGGCCAGCGTCACGCCCAGGCGCTCGCGGGCCATCTCGGCCAGCCAGAGCTGGTGCATGGCCAGCGCGTAGCCGCGCGCCGTCTCGCCGCGCGAGGGCATGGCGCCGTCCACCCACAGCCCGATCTCGGCCCGGTGGCCGCGCGCCACGTCGCGCGCAAAGCCGTGCGGGATCTCCACCGCCAGCGCCAGCTCGCCGGCGCGCATGCGGCGGTCCAGCTCGGCGTGGTCGTGCAGCGGCGGCTGCTCGATGAAATAGCGCGAGCCGGCCAGGCGCTGCGCATAGCCCTGGCTGAGGCCGGTCTGGTCCTGGTCGAGCACGGCAAAGCGCAGGTTCTCGACGTCCAGGCTGATGCCATAGCCCATGATCAGCATCAGCAGCGCCGTGCCCAGCAGGGCCAGCGTGGCGCGCACCGGGTCGCGGCGCAGCTCCAGCGCCTCGCGCAGGCTGTAGCTCCAGGCGCGTGCCAGGCTGAAGCGGCGCGCCGGCCGGGCAGTGGCCGGTGCCGGGACTTCGGCGGGCGCTGCGGCCTCGGGCGCGCCGGCGCCGGCGGCCTCCTGCAGATAGGCGATGAAGGCCTGCTCCAGGCTGGCCGCGCCGCGCGAGGCCTGGATGGCGGCGGGCGTGTCGCTCACCAGCACGCGGCCGGCGTGCATCAGCGAGACGCGGTCGCAGCGCAGCGCCTCGTTCATGAAGTGGGTGGAGATGAAGATGGTCACGCCGTCGCGGCGCGCCAGCTCCACCATCAGTTGCCAGAACATGTCGCGTGCCACCGGGTCCACGCCCGAGGTCGGCTCGTCCAGGATCAGCAGCTCGGGGCTGTGCACCATGGCCACCGCGAGCGAGAGGCGCTGGCGGATGCCCAGCGGCAGGGCCTCGGGCAGGCTGTGCTGCACGGCGACGAGGTCGAAGCGCTGCAGCATCTCGTCGACGCGGGCCTCCAGCCCGGCCTCGGCCACCTCGAACAGCCGGGCGTGCAGCACCAGGTTCTGGCGCACGCTCAGCTCGCCGTAGAGCGAGAAGGCCTGGGTCATGTAGCCGACGCGGCGGCGGGTCTGCAGGTCGCGCGGGTCCACCTCGCGGCCGAACAGCCAGGCCTGGCCTTCGCTGGCGCTGAGCAGGCCGGTGAGCATCTTCATCGTGGTCGACTTGCCGCAGCCGTTGGAGCCGAGGAAGCCGAAGATCTCGCCGCGACGGATGCGGAAGTCGACATGGTCCACCGCCGTGAAGTCGCCAAAGCGCATCGTCAGCCCGCGCGCCTCGATGGCGACCTGGGCGTCGGCCTCCGCGGCCAGCGGCGGTACGACGACCTCGCGGTGGCCGCGCCGCTTGTCTTCGGGCAGCAGCGCGATGAAGGCCTGCTCCAGCGACGCGTGCCCGCCGCGCAGCTCGGCCGGCGTGCCGGTGGCGAGCACCTGGCCGGCGTCCATCGCGATGAGCCAGTCGAAGGCCTCGGCCTCCTCCATGTAGGCGGTGGCGACGATGACGCTCATGCCCGGCCGCTGGGCGCGGATGCGCGCGATCAGCTGCCAGAACTGCGCGCGCGACAGCGGGTCCACGCCGGTGGTGGGCTCGTCGAGGATGAGCAGGTCGGGGTCGTGGATGAGGGCGCAGCACAGACCCAGCTTCTGCTTCATGCCGCCCGAGAGCTTGCCGGCCGGCCGGTCCAGGAAGGGCAGCAGGCCGGTGCTGCGGCAGAGCTCGTCGATGCGCCGGCGCCGCTCGGCCGCGCCGTGGCCGAACAGGCGGCCGAAGAACTGCAGGTTCTCCTCGACCGACAGCGTGGGGTAGAGGTTGCGGCCCAGGCCCTGGGGCATGTAGGCGATGCGCGGGCAGACCGCCTCGCGGTGCGGGCGCGAGGCCATGTCGCCGCCCAGCACCTCCAGCCGCCCGTCCTGCAGCGCGCGTGCGCCGGCGATCAGCGACAGCAGGCTGGACTTGCCGACCCCGTCGGGCCCGATCAGGCCCAGCATGCGGCCTGCCGGCAGCTCCAGCGTCACGTCGGCCAGCGCCTGCGTGTGGCCGTAGCGCAGGCTCAGGGCGTGCAGGCGGGCCAGCGTCATCAGTCGACCACCTTCGACAGCGCGGCGGGCCAGGGTTGCTGTGCGTCCAGCCGCACCCAGGCCACGCCGGGCAGCCCGGTCTTGACCTGCTCGGCATGCTTCTTCAGCAGCTCAGGCGCGATCTGGGCCCGCACGCGGAACATCAGCTTCTGGCGCTCGCTGGCGGTCTCGACCGTCTTGGGCGTGAACTGCGCTGTGCTGGCCACGAATGACACCTTGGCCGGGATGACCAGGCCGGGCGCCGCGTCCAGCACCAGGCGCACCTCGCTGCCCAGGGCCAGCCGGCCGGCCACGGCCTCGGGCACGAAGAAGCTCATGTAGACGTCGCTGAGGTCGACCAGGTTGAGCACCTTGCCGCCGGCGCCCAGCACCTCACCGGCCTCGGCGATGCGGTACTGCACGCGGCCGGCGCGCGGCGCGGTCAGCACGGCGTCGTCCAGGTCGGCCTTGACGCGGTCCACCGTCGCGCCGCCAGCCTTGACCGTGGCCTGCATGCCGGTGGTCTGGGTGCGTGCGGCCTCGACGGCGGCCGTGGCCGCCGCGACCTGGGCCTGGGCGGCGGCCAGCGCGGCCTCGACGCTGCGCACGCGGGCGCGGTCATCGTCCAGCTCCTGCTCGGACGAGGCGCCCTCCTGCGCCAGGGCTTGCGAGCGTGCGAGGCGGCGGCGCGCGGCATCCAGCTCGGCCTCGCGCTGGGCCACGACGGCCTGGGCCGCGCGGCGGTCGCTTTCGCGCACGGCCACCTGGGCCCGCGCGCTGTCCACGCCGGACTCGGCCTGGCGCAGCCGCGCCTGGGCCTCGGCGTACTGGGCCTCCAGGCTCTGCACCTGCAGATGGGCCAGGGGCTGGTTGGTCTGAACGATGTCGCCCTCGCCTACCAGCACATCGCGCAGCCGCCCGGGCAGCTTGGTGGCGATGTCGATCTCGGTGGCCTCGATGCGGCCGTTGCCCTGCACGAAGGCCTCGCCCGGGCCCTGCGGGCGCAGCCTTGTCCAACCCCAGCCGGCCAGGGCCAGCACGGCCAGGCCCAGCGCGGCGGGCAGCAGGGTCTTCTTCAGCAACGGGGCGGTCATGGGCGGGCTCCCTGGGGGTCTGGGGTCGTGAGGTCACCGCCCCCGAGGGCGGCATAGAGGCTGGCCTGGCTGGCCAGCAGCGCGCGCCGGGCCTGGACCTGCTGCTGCTCGGCGGCGAGCAGGTCGCGCTGGGCGTCCAGCACTTCGAGGAAGGCGGCGGCACCGGTGTCGTAGCGGCGCTGCGCAAGGCGGGCGCGCTCGCCCTGGGCGGCCAGGGTCTGGCCGGCGATGTCCAGCTGCTCGGCATAGCGCTGGCGCGCCGACAGCGCATCGTTGACGTCGCGCAGCGCGCCCTGCACGGCGCGCTCGTAGGCCAGCAGCGCCTGCTGGCGGCGGGCCTGCTGCACGGCCAGGGCCTGCTCGCGGCGGCCGCCGTCCAGCAGCGGCAGCGCCAGGTCGGGCGTCAGGCTCCAGGCCTTGCTGCTGGTCTTCAGCAGGCCGGACAGCTCGGCGCTGGCGCTGCCGAACGCGGCCGTCAGGCTGATGCGCGGCAGGTAGGCGGCGCTGGCCGCCTGCACATTGGCGTCGGCCGCGCGCAGCTGGTGTTCGGCGGCGACAAGGTCGGGCCGCTGGCGCAGCAGCTCGGCGGGCAGGCCGGCGCGCAGCGGCGCCAGCGCCGTGAGGCGAGGTTCGCCGGTGGCGGGCGCGCCGCCGGTCAGCAGCGTCAGCGCCTGCCATTGCGCTTCGCGTTGCTGCTGCAGCTGCGACACCAGGGCCGCGGCCTGCGTCTGCAGCAACTGCACCTGGGTCAGCGCCAGTCGCGAGGTGGCGCCCAGCTCGACCCGGCGCCTGAAGATGCGCAGCGTCTCCTCGCGGCTGTCCAGCGCGCGCCGCGCCAGGCGCAGGCGCTCGTCCAGCTCGGCGAGCTGCAGCCAGGTTTGCGCGACCTGGTGGACCAGGGCGAGCGTGACGGCCTGCGCGGCGGCCTCGCTGGCCAGCCAGGCCTGGCGGGCGGCGGTGTCGAGGCTGGCCAGGCGGCCCCACAGGTCCAGCTCCCAGCTCGCCAGGCCCAGGCCGAGCTGGAACTGGTCGCCAAGCAGCGGCCGGCGCGTCAGGTTGAGATCCCCCGGCACCCGGCCGCGCTGGCCCTGGGCGTCCAGCGCGATCTGCGGTGCCCGCTGGCTGGCCTGCAGGCCGGCCAGGGCCCGGGCCTCGTCCAGCCGGGCCAGGGCAAGCGCGCGGTCGCGGTTGTGGGCGAGGGCCTGCTCGATCTGGGCTTGCAGGGCCGGGTCGCTGAAGTAGTCGCGCCAGGCGGGCGTGCCGACGCCGGCTAGCGCCGCGTCACCGGCAAAACGCGGTGGCAGGCCCGCGTCGGGCGCAGGCTGAGGAGCCAGCGGCGCACAGGCCGCCAGCAGCACCGCCAGGCCGGCGGCAGGAACAGTCAATCGCATCGCTTCATCCCAGGATGTGCAGGCCGCCGTCGACATAGAGCACATTGCCCGTCAGAGCCCGTCCGAGCGGGCTGACGAGATGGCGGCACAGCGCGCCGACCTCGGCGATGTCCACCAGCCGGCGCAGCGGCGCGCGCTCGCGGGAGCGCTGCAGCAGTTCGTCGAAATGCGGCAGGCCCGAGGCCGCGCGGGTGGCCACCGGCCCAGGCGACACCGCGTTGACGCTGATGCCGCGCGGGCCCAGCTCGGCCGCGAGGTAGCGCACGCTGGACTCCAGCGCGGCCTTCACCGGGCCCATCAGGCCGTAGCTGGGCACCACCTCCTCGGCGCCGAGGTAGCTCATGGTGACCAGGCTGCCACCCTGCGTCATCAGCGGCTCGGCCAGCCGCGCCATGCGCAGCAAGGAGTGGCAGGAGATGTCCATCGCGCGGGCGAAGCCGGCGGCGCTGGTGTCGACGACGCGGCCCATCAGGTCGGCCTTGGGCGCGAAGGCGATGGAGTGGACGAGAAAGTCCAGCCCGCCCCACTGGCGCGCGATGGCCTCGAACACGGCCTCCAGCTGGCCGGGCTGCTCCACGTCCAGCGGCAGGCGCAGCGTGGCGCCCAGCTGCGCGGCCAGCGGCTCCACATGCGGCCGGGCCTTGTCGTTGAGCCAGGTCAGCGCCAGTTCGGCGCCGGCGGCGCGGCAGGCCTGGGCACAGCCCCAGGCGATGCTCTGGTCGTTCGCGATGCCGACGATGAGGCCGCGGCGGCCTTGCAGTTCACCGGCCATGTCAATGCTCCATCACGTAGGAGCCGGGCGCATCGCCCAGCACGGGCGCGGCCTTTGCGCCCAGGCGCGGCGGCTTCACGCGCGGGCCGCTGCGCGCGGCCAGCCAGCGGCACCAGTCGGGCCACCACGAGCCCTCGGTGGTGGGCGTGGCGGCCAGCCAGTCGTCCGGCGCGACATAGCCCTGGCCCGGCGCGGCGGTGGCGGCGCGGTAGTGCCGGTGGCCCTCGCCCGGCGGGTTGACGACGCCGGCGTTGTGGCCGCCGCTGGTCAGCACGAAGCGGATCTCGGCCGGGCAGAGGTGGTGCAGCTTGTAGACCGAGCGCCAGGGCGCGACATGGTCGGTCTCGGTGCCGACGAGGTAGACCGGCAGCTGCAGGTCGCTCAGCGCGACCGGCCGGCCCTGGGCGCGGTAGCGGCCCTCGGCCAGGTCGTTGCGCAGGAAGAGCTGGCGCAGGTAGTCGCCGTGCATGCGCGCGGGCATGCGGGTGGCGTCGGCGTTCCAGGCCATCAGCGCGTTCAGCGGGGCGCGGTCGCCCAGCAGGTAGTCCTGCACCAGGCGCGACCACAGCAGGTCGTAGGAGCGCAGCATCTGGAAGGCGCCGGCCATCTGGTCGGCGCGCAGATAGCCGGTCTGCTTCATCTGCGCCTCCAGCAGGCTGAGCTGGCTTTCGTCGATGAACAGGCCCAGCTCGCCGGGGTCGCTGAAGTCGGTCTGCGCCGCGAACAGCGTCAGCGACGCGAGGCGCGCGTCGCCGTCACGGGCCAGCGCGGCCGCGGCAATCGTCAGCAGCGTGCCGCCCAGGCAGTAGCCCACGCCGTGCACCTTCTGGCGCGGCACGATGGCGGCAATGGCCTGCAGCGCCTCGGCGATGCCGCGCTGCAGGTAGTCGTCCATGCCCAGGTCGCGCTCGGCCTCGCCGGGGTTCTTCCAGGAGATCGCGAACACCGTGTGGCCCTGCTGCACCAGGTGCTCGACCAGCGAGCCGCCCGGGGCGAGGTCGAGGATGTAGTACTTCATGATCCAGGCCGGCACGATCAGCACCGGCTCGGCCTGCACGGTGGCGGTCTGCGGCGCGTACTGGATCAGCTCCATCAGCGCGTTGCGCCACACGACCTTGCCTGGCGTGGTGGCGAGGTTGCGGCCGACCTGGAAGGCCTCGGTACCGGCCGGCGGCTCGCCTCGGTTCGCGCGGCGCAGGTCGTCAGCCCAGTCCTGGACGCCGCGCAGGAAGTTGGCGCCGCCCTCCTGGGCTGCCCGTTCCAGCACCAGCGGGTTGGTGGCCGGCAGGTTGGCCGGCGAGGTCACGTCCAGCCACTGCCGCGCCCAGAAGCCGACGAGATCGCTGTGATGCTTCTCGACGCCCCAGGTCGGGCCGGTCGCTTCGGCCCACCAGCGCTCCTGCAGCACAAAGGCCTGCTGCCAGACATTGAACGGCCAGCGCTGCCATGCGGCGGCGGCAAAGCGCCGGTCCGGCTGCACCGGCTCGGGCGGCGCGCCGCCAAGCAGCGGCAGCGCCGCTCGGGTGCTGGCGGCGGCATGCTCGGCCCAGGCGCGGGCCATCTGCAGGGCCAGGGTGCCGAGTTCCATGCAGCGGCCCGGCGACAACGCCAGATGCAGGGCCCAGTCGGCCAGCGCGAGGCCGGGCGACACGACCGACAGCGCCCGCGTGCTGCGGGCGAGGCTGGCGTGCACGAGGTCGTCCAGACGCTCGGTGGGCGACGCGGTGGCGGCGGTGTCTGTCATGGGTCCTCCAGGGCTACCGGCCCCGGCGGTGGGGCGGCGCGGCCACTGTAGGCAGGCGGTCGGCGGCGGGGCTTGCGCCAGATCAAGCTAGCGACTCGCGAGTCGGTATCTACTGCCGGTCATCAAGGAGACATGCACATGGAGACAAGGTCGGCCGCATCCGGGCGGCGCCCGCCGGTGCGCCTGCGCCTGCCACCGCAGGTGCGCACGCGCCAGATCCTGGACGCCGCGCTGGCCGTGTTCTGCGAGCGGGGCTATGCCGCCGCACGGATGGACGACATCGCCGCCGCGGCCGGCCTGTCCAAGGGTGGGCTGTATGCGCACTTCGCGAGCAAGGACGAGGTCTTCGAGGCGCTGCTGTCGCGCCTGCTGGCGCCGCCCGCGCTGGTGCCGCCGCCCCAGCCCTGGGAGCCGGCGCAGTGGGTGGACTGGCTGCTCGACGCGCTCTACGACCACTTCGCCGAGCCCGGTCTGCGCGCCGGCCTGCGCCTGCTGGTGGCCGAGAGCGAGCGCGTGCCCGCGCTGGTGGCGCAGTGGCATGGCCAGGTGGTGCAGCCTTATGTGGAAGCGCTCGGTGCGCTGCTGGCCCAGGGCCTGCCGGCGGGGCGCGACGGCCGGCCGCCGCTGCTGGCCCGCGAGCCCTGGCTGGTGCTGGCCCCCGCGGTGCAGGGCCTGCTGATGCAGACGGTGCTGCCCCCGGGCCTGGCCCTCGGCGACGCGAGGCTGCGCTCGGCCCACCGCGACCTGCTGCTGGCGCTGATGACCCCCGACGCCCGCCCGGCGTGACGGCAGGCCCGGTGCCCCGTCGCGGGGCGCGCGCACAAAAAAAGCCCCGAAGCTGAACCAGCTCGGGGCGTGAAGCCATCCGGGTGGATGGAGGAGACAACTGACTGCAGCGGGCGTTGCAGCTTCCGTGCCAGCGCCAGCGCCCTGCCTCGTGCCGGCGCTGCAGCACGGCGCACCGGTGTTTGGGTCGACGCTGGCTGCTGCGAACGCTTGAGGAACCGGCGAACGGAGCGTCGAACGGGTCTCAGCGTGACGCCGCACCCGGCCCTGCGAACCGCGAACCATTCGTGGCGAGGTCGATGCGCACGGTCAGAATCGTCATGCACTTCCCCTTCCGAATGAGCTGATGAGAAACCTCAGGTCCCATCGTGGCAACTGCCTGCCGTTGGCCGCAACGCGGCGGGTTCGGGACGTGGACGTCCCTCTCAGTCTTTAGCCGTCATGCACGAGACGCTGTTGCCACGAGAGTTCCATGGTGGCCGCCTGCGGCGACTTCAGTTGCGCGATCACCGGGCTTTCCAGATCTATCGCGCAATCCCGGAGCTTGGCCGCTATCAGGGCTGGTCGCCCATGTCCGAAGCCGAGGCGCTTGAGTTTCTGGACGAAATGAGTCGAGCGCCACTGTTTGCTGTGGGCCAGTGGGTGCAACTCGGAATCGCCGAGCCGGACTCCGACGTGCTCGTCGGCGACATTGGCTTGTACCTCTCCGACGATGGGACGACCGGCGAAGTCGGGTTCACGCTCCAGCCGTCGGCGCAACGTCGCGGCATCGCAGCCCTGGCGGTACGCGAGGCACTTCAACTCCTTTTCGCAGCCACCGGCGTCACTCGCGTCTTGGGCATCACCGACGCGCGCAACCTGCCCAGCATCCGTCTGCTGGAGCGCCTTGGCTTTGCGTGCGTCGAAAGTCGAGAAGTCGTCTTTCGAGGCGAGGCGTGCACGGAACGGGTGTACGCCCTGCCGCGAGATGACGCCTGACCCTTCCTGCATGGGCTCCCCCACAACGGCAAAGGCCTGATCGAAAGGGTCTGGCTGAGAGATTCAACAGCAGCCGTCGATCCGGCATCTGTTGTGGCATCGTGCTGGTCCCCATGCCGGCATGGACTCTGCGCCACCATGGCAGCAACGCCGCATGCGGCAGGCTGAGCCGCCGGAACAGTTGTCGGCGTCGCGCGGTCCGGGAGTGAACTCCTGTTCGACACTTTGTTATCAACCGCCTCTCACCACCAGGACCCCTCCATGGACCAACCCAGCGTCACCCTGACCCAGCGCCAGGGCTATCAGTTCGATCACCGCTATTCCCCGGAGCTGCCCGTGCTGCTGGCCGATGAGCCGCCGCCGCTGGGCAGCGGCCAGGGGCCGGATCCGGTGCAGTTGCTGGCTTCGGCCGTGGGCAACTGCCTGAGCGCTTCGCTGCTGTTTGCCTGCCAGAAGTACAAGGACGATCCCGCACCCCTGCACGCCGAGGTCAAGGCCACGGTGGGCCGCAACGAGCGCAACCGGATGCGCGTGCTGGGTCTGAGCGTGGACCTGCACCTGGGCCGGCCGGCGGCCGAGCTGGCCCACCTCGCCCGCGTGCTGGACACCTTTGAGGATTACTGCACCGTCACGCAGAGCGTGGCGCCGGCCGTGCCGGTGACGCTGCGGGTGCTGGACAGCACCGGCGCGGTGCTGATGGGCTGAATGCCGTCCTTCAGGCGCGGTTCGGGCCGAGCGCCGAGCCGCCGATGAAAAAGCCCGCGCGAGGCGGGCTTTGAGCAGGGCGCCGGGGTCGGCTCAGGGATAGAGGCCCCGTTCCTCGCGGGCCTCCAGCACGCGGGTGCAGGCCACGGTGAAGGCGGCGGTGCGCAGCGCGATCTTGTGCTGCTCGCCGGTTTCCCAGATGTGCTTGAAGGCGCCGATCATGATCTTGTCCAGGCGCACATTGATCTCGTCCTCGGTCCAGAAGAAGGACGAGAAGTCCTGCACCCACTCGAAGTAGGACACGGTCACGCCGCCGGCATTGGCGATCACATCGGGCACGACGACGATGCCGCGGTCGGTCAGCACGTCCTCGCCGTCGGGCGTGGTCGGGCCGTTGGCGCCTTCGAGCACCAGGCGGGTGTGGATGCGCTTGGCGCGCTCGGCGGTGATCTGGCCTTCCAGCGCGGCCGGGATCAGCACATCGCTCTTCACGTCCCAGAAGTTCTCGTTGTCGATCGCATCGGCGCCCTTGAAGCCGGCCACGCCACGGGTCTTGGCGACATGGTCCAGCAGGCTGGCCATGTCGAAGCCGTTCTCGTTCAGGATGGTGCCGGTGTGGTCCTGCACCGCGACGATCTTGGCGCCATTCGCCGCGAACAGCTTGGCCGCGATGGAGCCGACATTGCCGAAGCCCTGCACCGCGACGCGGGCGCCGTCCATGTCGATGTTGAGGCGGCGCATGGCCTCGCGGCCGACCACGAAGACGCCCCGGCCGGTGGCGGCCACGCGGCCCAGCGAGCCGCCCAGCGGGATGGGCTTGCCGGTGACGACGCCGGTTGCGGTGGCGCCGACGTTCATCGAGTAGGTGTCCATCATCCAGGCCATGATCTGGCCGTTGGTGTTGACGTCGGGCGCCGGGATGTCCTGGGTCGGGCCGATGATGATGCCGATCTCACTGGTGTACCGGCGCGTAACTTTCTCCAGCTCCTTCATCGACAGCACGCTGGGGTCCAGGCGGATGCCGCCCTTGGCGCCGCCATAGGGCAGGTTGACCGCGGCGTTCTTGATGGTCATCCAGGCCGACAGGGCCATCACCTCTTCCAGCGTCACGTCCGGGTGGTAGCGGACACCGCCCTTGCCCGGGCCGCGGGTCAGGCTGTGCTGGACACGGTAGCCCTCGAAGTGGGCGATGGTGCCGTTGTCCAGCTCGATCGGGATGTCCACGATCAGCGCGCGCTTGGGGCGGCGCAGCGTCTCGACCCAGCGGGCCAGATGGCCGAGGTAGGGCTCGACCGCGTCGATCTGCGACAGATAGGTTCCCCACGGGCTGTTGCGCGTGGGCGAAACAAACGACAGGTTGGGCATGAAATGCTCCGTAACTTTGAGTGGGGCGAACGGTAGCGCGAACCCCAGCCTAGTCGCCACAACTTGTCTAGCCAAGTGCGTATGCTGTTATGCAAGCCACGCATGGCCCCCCGGTGTCAGCGTCGGCGGCGTGCAAACCAGCACAAACCGAGGCCCATCAGCAGCCCGGTAGCCGGTTCCGGAACCGGGCTGAGCTGCGTCCAGTTCAGCGCCTGAGCGTCCGCCAGGTCGTTGGCCAGGGTGGTGTCCAGCCAGCCGCGGTAGCTGGCCAGCTGGACGAAGCCGGAGGCGTGCAGGTCTTGGCCCTGGCCGCCCGTGCCGGTGATCGCCACCGAGGTGATGCCCCACAGCGGCGCGCCGCTCGCCAGCCCCGTGACATGGCCAGCGAACAGCCCGCCGCCGCTGTCACCGTTCTCGACATAGGGCGCGCCGAAGGCGTTGTCATAGGTGACCAGCCAGTTGACGGGCACCGACGGCGTGGGGCCATTGGTCTCGTAGTTCGGTTGGAACTCGCGCACCTGGCCGAAGGCATAGCCGCGCGGCTGTTGGTTGGCGCCGGTCGTGAGGGTGGCGTCGAGCGCATAGCCACTGCCGGCCGCGAGCGCGTCGCTGACCAGGCTCAAAGCGGGCGCCGCGATCGGGGTGGCCAGGCGCAGCAGGGCGAGGTCGTCCTGGGGGAAGGCGCCGCTGCCGGCGTTGTAGCGGGCCGCGATGACGGCGCTGCCGAAACCGTTGCTGTAGACGTCGCCAACGCCCAGGCCGACGTGGCGGGCCGTCAGCACCCAGTTCGGCAGCACCTGCACGCCCGAGGAGACGACGCCAAAGTCGCTGGTCGGGGTGCCACCCACGATGGCGGCGGCCGAGCCGCAGGCCAGGGCCAGGCAGGCGGCCGCGAGCGGCTGGGTGATCCGGGTGTGAAGGTGGCGGGACATGGCGGCGGCTTCCTTGAAGAGGCGCGGAGTGTTACTCGGGGCGCCCGCCGCCGTCTACCATCCCTTCGTGACCTCCCTCGACCTCGCCCTGCTCTACCTCGTGGCCGCCGTGCTGGGTGTGGTGGCCTGCCGCTCGCTGAAGCTGCCGCCGATGCTGGGTTATCTGGCGGTGGGGGTGTTGATCGGGCCGAATGCCTTGGCCTTCGCGCACGACTCGGCCAGCATCGAATATCTCGCCGAGTTCGGCGTCGTGTTCCTGATGTTCGTCATCGGGCTGGAGTTCAACCTGCCCAAGCTGCGCGCCCTCAAGACCGCCGTGTTCGGCCTGGGCCTGATGCAGGTGGTGCTGACCATCGGCGGCGCGGTGCTGGGCAATGCGCTGCTGATGGCGGGCTTTGCGATGCTGGGCCGGGCCTGGGACCTGGGCTGGCAGGGTGCGCTGGTGCTGGGGGCGTCGATGGCGATGAGCTCGACCGCCATCGTCGTCAAGCTGTTGGCCGAGCGGCTGGAGCTGGAGAGCCCGCATGGCCGGCAGGTGATGGGCGTGCTGCTGTTCCAGGATCTGGCCGTGGTGCCGCTGCTGGTGCTGATCCCGGCGCTGAACAGCAGCGGCGGTCAGATGGCCGAGGCCCTGGCCTGGGCCGGGCTCAAGGCCGTGGTGCTGTTGACCCTGCTGCTCTATGGCGGCCAGAAGCTGATGCGCTGGTGGCTCACGCTGGTGGCGCGGCGCAAGAGCGACGAGCTCTTCATGCTCAACCTGTTGCTGGTCACGCTGGGCCTGGCCTGGCTGACCGAACACGCCGGCCTGAGCCTGGCGCTGGGCGCGTTCGTGGCCGGCATGCTGATCGCCGAGACCGAATACAAGCACCAGGTGGAGACCGACATCCGGCCCTTCCACGACGTGCTGCTCGGCCTGTTCTTCATCACCATCGGCATGAAGCTGGACTGGCGCCCGCTGGTCGACAGCTGGTGGCTGGTGATCCTGCTGACCGCCCTGCCGGTGCTGGCCAAGGCGGTGCTGATCGCCGCGCTCGCCAAGCTGCTCCGCTCGCCCACCGGCACGGCGCTGCGCACCGGCCTGTTTCTGGCGCAGGCCGGCGAGTTCGGCTTCGTGCTGTTGACGTTGGGCGCGCAGCAGCACCTGATCGCCGAGCGCTGGGTCAGCCCGGTGCTGGCCAGCATGGTGCTGTCCATGCTGGCCACGCCAATCATCGTGATGTACAGCAACCGCATCGTGATGAAGCTCAGCAGCAGCGACTGGCTGATGCAGTCGGTGCAGCTGACCACCATCGCCAAAAAGGCGATCAAGAGCGAGGCCCACGTGATCATCTGCGGCTACGGCCGCTCGGGCCAGAACCTGGCGCGGCTGCTGGAGGGCGAGCGCATCCCCTACATGGCCCTGGACCTGGACCCCGACCGCGTGCGCCAGGCCGCCGCCGCCGGACAGAGCGTGGTTTTCGGTGACGCCGCCAAGGTGCAGAGCCTGATGGCCGCGGGCCTGGCGCGCGCCAGCGCCGTCGTCGTCAGCTATCACGACACGGCGTCGGCGCTGAAGATCCTGCACCTCGTGCAGACCCATGCGCCCCGGGTGCCGGTGGTGGTGCGCACCATCGACGATGCCGACCTCGAAAGGCTCAAGGCCGCCGGCGCCACCGAGGTGGTGCCCGAGGCCATCGAGGGCAGCCTGATGCTGGCCTCCCATGCGCTGGCGCTGGTGGGCGTGCCGATGCGGCGCGTCATCCGCATCACGCGCGATGCCCGCGACCGCCGCTACGGCCTGCTGCGTGGCTATTTCCACGGCGCCGATGACGACACCGTGGATGAGCTCGACCAGGCCCGCCTGGCCTCGGTCACCCTGCCCACGGCCAGCGCGCTGGCGGGCCAGCCGCTCGATGACCTGGCCCTGCACGCCCTCGGTGTCGCCGTGGTGTCGCTGCGCCGCGCCAACGGCAAGGGTGAGCGGGTCGACGGTGCGACGCTGGCCGGGGGCGACACGCTGGTGCTGAGCGGAGTGCCGGCGGCGCTGGCCCTGGCCGAAGCCAAGCTGCTGGCCGGCTGATCGCCCGCTCAGTTCTGATGCCTCGGCGACAAGCCGTGGGCGGCGGCTGCGCCACACTGCCGGCACACGAACACGGAGCCGGCCCCATGAACTTCGACTATTCCCCCCAGGTCGTGCAGATGCGCGAGCGCCTGCTCGCCTTCTTTGCCGAGCACATCACGCCCAACGAAAAGCGCTACCTCGACGAAGTCGCCGCCAACCGCCGTGCCGGCAACCCCTGGCTGCCCACCACCGTGATCGAGGAACTCAAGCCCAAGGCCCGCGCCGCCGGTCTGTGGAACCTGTTCCTTCCGAAGTCCAGCCGCGCGCCCGAGGGCCTGAGCAACCTCGAATACGCGCCGCTGTGCGAGATCATGGGCCGGGTGTTCTGGGCGCCCGAGGTGTTCAACTGCTCGGCCCCCGACACCGGCAATATGGAGACGCTGGAGCGCTATGCCAGCGAGGCGCTGAAGGACCGCTGGCTGGAGCCCCTGCTGCGCGGCGAGATCCGCTCGGCCTTCCTGATGACCGAGCCGGCCGTGGCGTCCAGCGACGCCACCAATATCGAATGCCGCATCGAGCGCGACGGCGATGACTACGTCATCAACGGCCGCAAGTGGTGGAGCAGCGGTGCCGGCGACCCGCGCTGCGCCGTCTACATCGTGATGGGCAAGACCAACCCCGAGGCCGGCCGCCACGAGCAGCAGTCCATGGTCGTCGTGCCGGCCGACACGCCCGGCATCACCGTCATCCGCCCGCTGTCGGTGTTCGGCTACGACGACGCGCCCCACGGCCACATGGAGGTGGAGCTGAGGAACGTGCGCGTGCCGGTCGCCAACATCCTGCTCGGCGAGGGCCGGGGCTTCGAGATCGCCCAGGGGCGGCTCGGCCCCGGGCGCATCCACCACTGCATGCGCAGCATCGGCGCGGCCGAGCGTGCGCTGGAGCTGATGTGCGAGCGCGCCATCGCCCGCACCGCCTTCGGCAAGACCATCGCCCAGCAGACCGTCACGCAGGAGCGCATCGCCGAGGCGCGCTGCATGATCGAGCAGGCGCGCCTGCTGACGCTCAAGGCCGCCTACATGATGGACACCGTGGGCAACAAGGTCGCCAAGGCCGAGATCGCGATGATCAAGATCGTCGCGCCCAATATGGCGCTGCAGGTCATCGACTGGGCCATCCAGGTCTTCGGCGGCATGGGCGTGTCCGACGACACCCCGCTGGCCATGATGTGGGCCCACCAGCGCACCCTGCGCCTGGCCGACGGCCCGGACGAGGTGCATCGCAACTCGCTGGCCAAGCTTGAGATCGCCAGCCACATGAAGCTGCCGGCGGACCGCATCGCCATGCCGGTCACGCGAGGCAGCTGAACCGCGGCGGCCTGCGCCGCATCGCAGACCGCCGGGCCGGGTCACAATCCGGTCATGGCTCTCACCGCTCCGCGCCCCAGCCCCGCACACCCCCGGCGCGTCGTCGCCACCGCCCCGGGCCGGGCCGCGAGGTCCACCGGGCCGCATGGCCATTGAGGCGCCCTGCGATGCCGACGACCCACCGCCACTTCAACACCTACATCGAGGATCTGCTCCACCAGGCGGCGCCACTGGCCGAAGGCTGGGTTGCCGACACCCTGGACGCCCTGCGCGACCCGGCCGGCTCCGGCCTCGCGTCGCAGGACCGGCGCCTGCTGGGTGACCTGTTGACCGCGCTGGAGGCCCAGCGCAGCGTGATCGCCGAGCTGCTGACCGGCCATCTGCGCGCCGGCATCACCGGCGCGCAGGCCCGCGCCCTCGGGCATGCCGGCAGCGCGGCGGCGCTCAGCGGCTTCGACATCGACGAGCTCAGCCTCGTCGACGAAAGCCAGGCCGAGAAGGACATCGAGATCTCCCGCATCGTGCAGCTGCTCGACCTCAACGCCGAATGGCAGCTGCGCGAGCTGCAGGGTTTTGCGATCAATATGCTGCCGGACGTTCCGGATCGCGAAGACCCGAGCGCCTGCGGCCCGGCCGTGTTCGCCCGCGCGATCAGCCAGACCGCCTATGCACTGCCGATGGCCGATCCGGTGCGCGCCCTGTGGCTGCGCATCGCGGGCCGCTGCTTCTCGGCCCGGCTCACCGCCTTCTACAGCCGGACGTCCGAAACGCTGCGCGTCGCTGGCGTGCCGGCCCCGCGCTACCGGGCCATCCTGACGCCCAGCGCAGCGGCGGGCTCCGCCGGCGCGCCGGCGGCGGCCGCGCCGGCCGGCCCCACATTGCCGCCCGAGGTGCTGGCGCAGCTGCTGCAGCGCCTGCCCCTGCTGCAGAGCGGCCTGCCGGGCGCGGCACCGGCGCCCCGTCCGCGTGAGGGCGTCGACGACGCCCTCGTGGCCGAGCTGGCCAGCTTCCGGCTGGAGCCCATGCCTGGCGACGGCGAGGTGGCCGCCAGCCGGCTGCCGCCGCGCGGCACCGATGCGGACGCCGGGGGCGATGCCGCCACCACCGCGCTGCTCGGTCGCTTGTTCGCGCGCCTGCTGGACGACCCCCAGCTCACCGACGCGCTGCGCGGCTCGCTCGGGCGCTTGCAGGCCCCGCTGCAGCAGCTCGCCCGCCAGGATCCCGGCCTGCTGACCTCGGAGCAGCATCCGGCATGGGCGCTGATCAACCAGCTCGCGGCCCATGCCGGCGAACTGCCCGCCCAGGACGCCACCCGCGGCGAGGACTTCCATCGTTTCGTCGAGCCGCTGATCGACCGCCTCGCCAATGCGCCGGCCCAGCCGGGCGCGTTCGAGCAGGCGCTGGGCGATGTGCAGCGCTTCGTCGAGCAGGACCGCGTCGAGCGGGTCGAGCGCTCCCGGCCGATGCTGGACGCGCTCGGCCAGGCCGAGGAGGCCAAGCGCCTGCTGCCACTGCTGCGCCCCCAGGTGGCGCTGCAGCTCGACCGCGCCGAGGCGGTCAGCCCGCTGCTGCGTACCTTCCTGCTCGGGCCCTGGGTCGATGCCCTGGCCCAGGCCATGGTCTCGCAGGGCGCTGACGCGCCGCAGACCCAAGCCCTGGTGGGCACGGTGGACGACCTGCTGGCCAGCCTGCAGCGCCCGGCCACCGAGGCCGAGCGGGTCGCGCTGCGCAGGCGCCTGCCCGATCTCGTCGCCCGGCTGCAGCAGGGCATGGACCTGATCGATCTGCCGGGGCCGCACCGCGAACGCGTGATGGCCCATCTGATGCAGGCCCACCGCGCCAACCTCTTCGAGCGCCCGCCCGCCGCGGCGCCCAGCCCCGCACCCGCGGCCACCGCGGCGCCCGAGCCGGCAGCGGCGCTCGCCCCGACCCCGACCCCGACCCCGATACCGATACCGAGCGCCGCGCCCCGCATCGAACTGGAGGACAGCCTGCACGACAGCGTGCCCGCCCCGGCCGGCTGGGAGGCCAGCGACACCAACATCGGTGGCCTGCCGACCGTGCCGATGGGCCTGGACGATGCCGACGACGCGGAGGCCCAGCTGTCGGCCTGGCTGGCATCGCTGCGGCCGGGCATGCGCTTCAAGCTCTATCTGCAGGGCCGCTGGACGACCACCAAGCTGGCCTGGCGCAGCGACAACGGCGAGTTCTTCATGTTCACCAGCAACCTGGCGGGCGGCATGCACTCGCTGACCCTGCGCGGCCTGAAGCGCCTGCGCAGCGGCGGCCTGGCCACCGAGGTGGCCGAGCCCAGCGCCGTGCAACGCGCGCTCAGCGGCCTGCTGCGCGAGCTGGGCGGCACGCCGGCCTGAGCCGCGCCCGCTGCGGCCAGCGCCGCGCGCACCAGGCCAGAACCTGGACGGCGGCGCGCGCGGCCAGCGCCGTGGTCGCCAGCATCGCGGCCAGGTGCAGGGCCACCGCCGCCAGCGCCAGCGCGAGCGAACCGGAGGCGGTGATCTCGCGCGCCGGCGATCCGCTCAGGCACAGCGGCAGCAGCGCCGGCAGCAGCATCAGCCCGCTGCCCTGGGCGCTGGCGACGCTGAAGGACCACAGCGCCAGCCCGGCCCAGCGCCTGGGCGCCGGGCGACGCATGCAGCGGGCCGCCAGCAGCGCGACCAGGCCCGCCGCGGCCAGCCAGGGCAGATGCTGCATCGCCAACAGGCCCAGGGCCACCAGGCCGGCCACCACGCCCACCGAGGCCGCATGCCCGAGCGCCAGCGGCAGCAGCGCGCGCCAGGCCTGCCGGCGGTCTTGCCCGGCGCCGGCGGCCGCCAGCGCCCAGCCGGTGCAGGGGTTCAGGCCGTGCAGCGCGCCGGCACCGGCCACCGCCAGCCAGGGCGCGAGGTCCATGCTCAGGCCGGCGCCGTGCTGCTGCAGCAGGCGGCGGCCGGCGCGTCCTCGTAGCGGTCGTGGTGGCGGACCCAGGCCATCCGAAAGTCCAGCTCATCCTCGCCGCGGCCCTGCGGCGTCAGGTCCATCAGGCCATAGGCGCCCATCATCACTTCCAGGCCCCGGCCGTAGGTCGAGTAGCTGTGGAAGAGCTGGCCGCTGTCATCGCGGCAGAACACGCTGATGCCCGGCGCCTCGGTCAGCGGGAAGCTCGACCACCCGTAGTTGTAGAAGACCTCGCCGCGCGCCAGTTCCTTGGCCGTGAAGCTGACCTGGAAGTCGCGGTTGAAATCGCTGCCCTGCGACGACACCCATGGCAGCCGCCAGCCCATGCGCTGCCGAAAGCGCTCGATCTCGGCCAGCGGCGCGCTGGACACCAGCAGCAGCGCGATGTCGCGGTGGGCCAGGTGGATGGCCATGCCGTCCAGATGGTCGGTCATGAAGGAGCAGCTCTTGCAGCCCTGCTCCCAGCCCGGGCCGAACATGAAGTGCTGCACCAGCAGCTGGCGCCGGCCCTGAAACAGCTCGCTCAGCCCGCGCGGGCCCTCCACGGTGTCGAAGCGGTAGTCCTGCGCGAGCTGCACCCAGGGCAGCGCGCGCCGCGCGGCGCTGACCTCGTCGCCGAGCCGGGTCAGCGCCTTTTCGCGGTCGAGCAGGGCCTGGCGTTCGGCGAGCCAGCGGTCGCGCGACACGACGGGATGGTGGCGGGTTTGCGGGGTGGTCATGGCATCTCCTGAGGTTGACGAAGGCATGCGGCAGCCCCGCCCGGGCCGGGCAGGCGTCGCAAGGGGGAAGCTGAATGGGGGCGGCGGACCGGCTAGCGCCGCCCGCGTTCGGCCGGGCGCGGCGCGGCGCGGGGCTTTTTGACCACGCGCAGGGTGGCGCTGCTGCCGCCGCCGGCGTAGAAGTGGCCGTGGCCGTCGGACTCCAGACCGCTGACGAACAGGCCGGCGGGCATGTGCAGGCGTTGCTGCACCGCGCCGCTGGCCGGATCGATGCGGCGGATCTCGCTGGCCTCGCCCTCCCAGGTGCCGTGCCAGAGCTCGCCGTCCACCCAGGTCACGCCGGTCACAAAGCGGTCGGACTCCAGCGTGCGCCGAACCGCGCCGGTGGCCGGGTCGACCTCATGGATCTTGCGCGCGCGGTATTCGCCGACCCACAGGCTGCCCTCGGCCCAGGCCAGGCCCGAGTCGCCGCCCTGGCCGGGCGCCGGAATGGACGCCAGCACGCGGCCGCTGACCGGGTCGATCTTGTCGATGCGCGCCTCGGCGATCTGGTAGAGATGCTGGCCGTCGAAGGCCGTGCCCGCATCGGCGGCCTGGGGCAGGCGGCGCAGCACCGCGCCGGTGGCCGGGTCGATGGCCAGCAGTTCGGTGCCTGCGGCGGCCCAGACGCGGTCGCCGTCGTGTGTGACGCCGGCGATCGACGCCACGCCCTCCAAGGGCCCGAACTCTCGCAGGATCTCGGCGGTCTGGTGCTCGGCTGTCATCGGTCGCTCCTGGGCGCCAGCCCTGGCGCATGGCGGCAATCTACCCAAGCGGCAGCGCGGCGGGGAGTAACAAGATCGTCGTGAAACCGGTCAGCGGCGGCGCCAGCCAGCGCCTGGCACGGGTCTGGCCGATGGCCCGCACGCGGCCGGCGGCCTCCAGCGCGGCCAGCTCGCGCTGCACCGTGCGCTGGCTGGCACCCAGGGCCAGGGCCAGGGCCGAGGTCGACCAGGCCGCGCCGTCGGCCAGCAGCGCGATGAGCTCGCCGGCCTCGCCGTCCATCGGCGGCGCCAGCACCGCGACCTCGCGCCCGCCTGCCGGCCGCAGCGCATAGCCGCGCGGCGTGGCGTCGATCTCGGCCTGGCCCGCCAGCAGCGCCCGCAGCCGGCCGATCTCCACGCGCAAGCGGGCGCGGTGGCTGTCGTCGGCCTCGCGCAGCCGGAAGGCGCGCGCGATCAGCGTCTCGCGGCCCGCCTCATCCGGCCAGGCCTCGGCCAGGCCTCGCAGCAGCGTGAAGAGGAGGGGCCGGCGCGCCAGCCCGAGCCGGGTCGTGCCGGCCTGTACGGTGTGGCGGCAGGCATCCACCACCAGGGCGCCCGACGCCAGCAGCGCGGCCACCTCGTGCAGGCGCAGCGGCTGCGCAGCGCCGGCGCCCAGGCGCCGCGCGGCCGGCTGTATCAGCAGGGCCCGGGCGCGCGCCACCTCGGCCTGCAGGGCCGGAATGCCGGCCTGCTGCGCGGCCTGTTCGGCCTGTGCGAGCGCGGCTTCGGCGGCATCGAGGCGCAGCGAGCGCAGCGCCAGCTCGGCCGCCGCGAGGGCGGCGACGGCGGCCGGCGCCGGCGCCAGGCCGTCGGTGTCGACGGGTGCCAGCAGCGCCGCGGCGGCATCCAGCCGGCCCAGCAGCAGGCAGCGCCGCGCCGCCACCAGCCGGGCCTGCAGCGCGTTGGCGCGGTCGCCGCCGGCCTGCAGCGCCGCCATCGCGGCGGCCAGCTTGCGCGGGGGCTCGCTGAAGTCGCGCAGCGCCAGTGCCACCTCGGCCTCGGCCACCACGCAGCGCGCCCGCGCCTGGGCCTCGTGGGCTCCGAAGCCGCGGCCCGCCCGGCGCAGCAGCTCGCGCGCACGGGCCAGTTCGCCGAGCCGCGCCATCGCAATGCCGCGCAGCGCCAGCGCCGGTGCGTCCTCCCGCAGCGCCACATGCTTGAGCGCCCGCAGGGTGTCGCCCTCGGCCAGGGCGCGCGCGGCAGCGGCAATCAGCGAGTCCATGCCCAGAGGCTAACGGCTTGCCGGCACGGGCCTGGTCAATAAAAGCCCTCGCGCCGCCGGTAGCGCTCGGCGCGCTCGCGGTCGTAGCGCTCGGCGTCGAAGCCCTCGCCCTGGATGGCGCGGAACACGGCGCCGCCGGTGGGCATGGCGGCCGGGTCGGTGTGCCGGGCCGGATCCCAGAGGTGGGAGCGCAGCAGCGCCTTGGAGCACTGGGTGTAGGCCTCCTCGATGTCCACCAGCAGGCCGAGTTGGGGCGCCTTGCCCTCGACCGCGCTGGGGGCGAGCAGGGCCGCATCCGTCGTCAGCAGCGCGCGGCCGTTGACGCGGAAGGTGTCGGTCCAGCCGGGCACGATGAACAGCAGGCCGATCTGCGGGTTCTGCAGCAGGTTGCGCAGCGTGTCGGCGATGCGGTTGCCCGGGCGCTCGGGCAGCAGCAGAGTGCGGTCGTCCAGGATGCGCACAAAGCCGGCCGGGTCGCCGCGCGGGCTGAGGTCGCAGCGGCCCTCGGCGTCGCTGGTGGCGACGCACACCAGCGGCGCGCGCTCGACGAACACGCGCGTGGCGGCGTTCAGCCGGTCGGTGATCTTGGCGCAGGTCAGCGGCAGCGGCTCGCCGATCAGCGCGCGCAGCTCGGCCTCGCTGCGCAGCAGCTGGTCGGTCAGGCGGTGGGTGATGGTCATGTCAGGCATGGCGGGTGGTGCGGCTGCGAGTAGATCAGCAAACGCCGATCCGGCCCGCCGCCGGACAATCCATACCGATGACCGACGCACCCGACCCCGACCCCCCGCCGGTGCCACCGCCGGCGCCCGATTTCGACGCCTGCTGCGGCAATGGCTGCGACCCCTGCATCTTCGACCTGCACGACCTCGCGATGGACGCCTACCGCCAGGCGCTGCGGGCCTGGCAGGCGCGGCACCCCGACTCCGCCTGACCGAGGACTCCGCCATGTGCCGCAACATCCGCACCCTCTTCAATTTCGAACCCGCGGCCACCGAGGTCGAGATCCGTGACGCGGCGCTGCAGTTCGTTCGCAAGTTGAGCGGCTTCAATGTGCCGTCGCAGGCCAATGCGGCGGCGTTCGACCACGCGGTGCAGGCCATCGCGGCCGAGGCGCGCGTGTTGATCGCGTCGCTGACGACCACGGCCCCACCCAAGGACCGCGAGTTGGAGGCCGCCAAGGCGAGGGCTCGCTCGGCCGAGCGCTTCGGCCGGTCACCGGGCTGACGCACAATCGCCGCGCCCTCGGCTTCCTTCACCTGCCATGCGCCTCAAGCTCGCCCTGTCCGTCGTCGCCCTGCTGCTGCTCGTCGCGGCCTGGTTTGCCTTTGCGTGGCACTGGAGCTACTCCGAGGGCGAGCGTGCCGGCTGGGTGCAGAAGTTCTCGCGCAAGGGCTGGGTCTGCAAGACCTGGGAGGGCGAGCAGGCGCTGGTGTCGCTGCCCGGCACGGCCACGGTCGAGAAGTTCCAGTTCACCGTGCACGACGAGGCCACCGCCGCTGCCATCAACAAGCTGATGGGCCGGCGCGTGAACCTGCACTACGAGCAGAAGGTCGGCCTGCCCACCTCCTGCTTCGGCGAGACGCGCTACTTCGTCACCGGCATCACGCTGGTCGAGGATGTGTCCATCAGCCCCGGCGTGGTGGTGCCGCAGACGGCGCCGGCGGCCTTGCCGGCCTCGGCAGCAAGCCGTTGATTGCCGCGGCCGCGCGCGGCGGCCCGCAGCCTGCTGCCAAGGATTGACAGCGCTGGCGAGCGACACTCGCCGGATGGCTTCGCTGTTTCAACCGCTGGTCGCGCGCTTCGAGCGCCTGGTCGACCCCTACCCCGAGACCGCCGGGCCGGCGCTGCCGGCGCGCTTCTTCCCCTTCCTGTGGCATTGCGCGGCCGGCGTGAAGCGCCATCTGTTCGCGGTCACGCTGTTCACGGCCGGCATCGCGGCGGCCGAGGCCCTGCTGTTCAGCCTGATGGCCGACCTGGTGGACGGCCTGGCCCATCTGCAGCCGGCCGAGCTCTGGACCCGGCCGCAGCCCATCGTGCGCGGGCTGGTGCTCACGTTGGCGGCCCTGGTCGGCTTTTCGGCGGTGCAGGCGCTGACCAAATACCAGGGCGTGTTCGGCAACTTCCCGATGCGGCTGCGCTGGGTCTTCCACCAGCGCATGCTGGCGCAGAGCCTGTCCTTCTTCGGCGACGAGTTCGCCGGCCGCATCGCCACCAAGGTCATGCAGACGGCGCTGGCGGTGCGCGACACCTGGCTCATCGTCGTGGACATCCTCGTCTACGTGGCGGTGTACTTCGGCACGCTGGTGGCCATCGTCGCCAGCTTCGATGCCTGGCTGATGCTGCCCTTCGCCGGCTGGCTGGCGCTCTACATCGTGGCGCTGCGCTACTTCGTGCCGCGGCTCGGGCAGGTGGCCCAGGCCCAGGCCGATGCGCGCAGCCTGATGACCGGCCGCATCACCGATGCCTACACCAACATCGCCACGGTCAAGCTGTTCGCCCACGGCCGGCGCGAGGCCGCGCATGCCAAGGCGGCGATGCAGGACTTCATGCTCACGGCCTACGGCCAGATGCGGCTGGTGACCGGCTTCGAGATCGTCAATGCGCTGCTGTCGGGCCTGCTGGTGGGCAGCACCGCGCTGCTGGGTCTGTGGCTGTGGGGCGTGTCGGCCATCGGCGTCGGTGCGGTTGCCGCGGCCACCGCCATGGCGATGCGGCTCAATGGCATCTCGCACTGGGTGATGTGGGAGATGGCCTCACTGTTCGAGCACATCGGCACCGTGCAGGACGGCCTGGCCACGCTGACCAAGCCGCAGACCGTGGTCGATGCGGCCAACGCCACCGCGCTGACCGTGCCGCGCGGCGAGGTGCGCTTCGAGCAGCTGCGCTTCGCCTACCCCAACGGCAAGGTGGTGGTGGACGGGCTGGATCTCGTCATCCGCCCCGGCGAGAAGATCGGCCTGGTGGGCCGCAGCGGTGCCGGCAAGAGCACGCTGGTAAACCTGCTGCTGCGGCTGCACGACTTGGCCGAAGACGGCGGTCGCATCCTGATCGACGGCCAGGACATCCGCCAGGTCACACAGGACAGCCTGCGCAGCCACATCGGCATGGTCACGCAGGACACCTCGCTGCTGCACCGCTCGGTGGCCGACAACATCCTCTACGGCCGCCCGGACGCGAGCCGCGCCGAGCTGGAGCGCGCCGCCCAGCGTGCCCATGCCGACGAGTTCATCGCCAGCCTGTCGGATGCCAAGGGCCGCACCGGCTACGAGGCCCACGTCGGCGAGCGCGGCGTCAAGCTCAGCGGCGGCCAGCGCCAGCGCATCGCCATCGCCCGCGTGATGCTGAAGGACGCGCCCATCCTGCTGCTGGACGAAGCCACCAGCGCGCTGGACAGCGAGGTCGAGGCGGCCATCCAGCAATCGCTCTACAGCCTGATGGAGGGCAAGACCGTGGTGGCCATCGCGCACCGCCTGTCCACCATCGCCGCGCTGGACCGGCTGGTGGTGATGGATGCCGGCCGCATCGTCGAGCAGGGCACGCATGCCGAGCTGCTGGCGGCGGGCGGCATCTACGCGCGGCTGTGGGCCCACCAGAGCGGGGGCTTTCTGGGGCTGGAGGACTAACGCGTCTGCAACGCGGGGCTTGCCGGCATCGCCGCGCCGCGCAGCTGGGCCTGCAGGAAGGCGGTGCTCAGGCGCAGGGCCTCGCTCATATCGGTCTGGGCCGCCTCGGTTGCGCTGCCACTGCGCGGCCCGCGCGCGCCGCCGCCGGCCGGCCCTGGCAGTCCGCCACCTTCGCCGCCGCCGCGCCCGCGGCCCAGGCCGGCGGGCGCGGTGCGGTGCTGGTCCTGAGCATGCCAGCCCTCGGGCGCCAGCGTGCCGGCCAGTGCCGCGTGGGACACCCCGGCCAGCGTCAGCAGCCAGGCCGTGCCCGGGGCGAAGCCGTCGAAGGCCTGGCGGCGTTCGGCCGGGCCGCGCAGCAGCCCGAGCGGGTCCTGGTCGAGGTCGCTGCTGATCAGCAGGGTGGCCGCGCCGCCGGCGGGCGCCTGCATGGCCGGCGGGCTGATGGCGATGACGGCCTGCCAGCCCGGGTCGGCACGCGCGTCCAGCACGGTCTGTGCGCCGGTCTCGTAGCCGGCCAGGGCCGCATGGCCCCAGTCCAGCGCCGGCTGGGCCGCGCGCAGGGCCGGCAGCAGCCGGCGCAGGGCCGCGAGCCGCTCGGCGCGCAGGGTGTCGCCGTAATGCAGCAGCCCCAGCGCGCGGAACTCGCCGCTGCGCGCCAGCTCCGAGCGCCAGGCCGCCGCGTCGGCCTCCAGCGGCTGCACCGCCAGCACGGTGTAGCCGGCCTGGGCCCAGGCCGCGGCCCAGCGCTGGCCGCTGTCCTGCGCCTGGCTGCCCTGGCCCAGGCCCGGCAGGTAGACGACGACCGGCGTGGCGGCCGGTGCGGCGGCGCTGCGCGTCAGGCTCACGCGCCGGCCCTGAACTTCAAAGCTGGCCAGCGCCAGTTGCAGTTCGCGCGTGGCGGTTTCGGACCAGGGGGGTGGCGGCCCGCCCGCGCAGCCGGCCAGCGTGAGGCTGGCGAGCAGCAGGGCCGAGGCGGTTCGTCTGCGGGTCATGGCGGCGTGGCAGTGGATGCGGGCGCCACGATAGCCGCGCCATGTCGCTGGCATATTGCTCTGGGCCCCCGCAGAAACACCAGGCTTAGACTTGCCGGCATGAGCTCCCCTCGGATTGCGTTCATCGGCGGCGGCAACATGGCCAGCGCCATCCTGGGCGGCCTGCTGCGCGCCGGGTTCACACCGGCGCAGCTGGCGGTCGTCGAACCGCATGCGCCGCAGCGCGACAAGCTGCTCGCCGAATTCGGCGTGCAGGCGCTGGGCCAGGGGGATGCTTCCCTGGCCGAGGCCGACATCGTCGTCTGGGCCGTCAAGCCCCAGCTGTTCGCCGAGGCGGCCGCGCCGCTGCGCGCCTGGGTGGACGGCGCGCTGCAGCTGTCGGTGATGGCCGGCATCCCGTCGGCCTCGCTGGTACGCGCCACCGGCAGCGAGCGCGTCGTGCGCAGCATGCCCAACACGCCGGCCCTGATCGGTCAGGGCATGGCCGGCCTGTATGCGCGGCCGGCGGTCTCGGCCGGCGAGCGGGCCAGCGTCGAGCGGCTGCTGGCGCCGACCGGCCAGACCCTGTGGGTCGAACGCGAGGACGACCTCGATGCCGTGACCGCGCTGTCGGGCTCGGGCCCGGCCTACTTCTTCTTCTTCGTCGAGGCCCTGATGGCCGCGGCGGTGGACCTGGGCCTGACGGCCGAGCAGGGCCGGCGCCTGGCGCTGGCCACCTGCGCGGGTTCGGCGGCGCTGGGCCTGGCGTCCGACGAGTCGCCCACCACGCTGCGCGAACGCGTCACCAGCAAGGGCGGCACCACGCATGCGGCCATCACGTCGATGCAGGCCGACGGTGTGGACGTGGCCATCCGCCGCGCGGTGGCGGCGGCGCAGCGCCGGGCGGCGGAATTGGGCAAAGAGTTCGGCTGAGTGGGCATCGCCACGCGACACAGCCTGCGCGACTGGCTGCGCGCCCCGGGCTCGCTGAGCCGGCGCCTGGCGGCGCTCGGCCAGCGCTTCGAGGTGCAGGTGCTGCGCCAGGGCGTGGCGCCCTTCCGCGCGCTGGAGCGGGCGGCCCTGGGCCTGCCGCCGCGCGGGCTGACGGTGGTGCGCGAGGTCATCCTGCGGGTGGACGGCGAGCCGCTGGTGTGGGCCCGCTCGGCCGTGCACCAGCGCGCGACCACCGGGCCGTGGCGGGCGCTCAAGGGGCTGGGCAGCCGGCCGCTGGCCCATCTGCTGTACGACGACTACCGCATCCACCGCAGCGAATTGCAGCCGCGCCGGCTGGCCCGCCAGGGCCACACCCGCCGCCACGCCGCGCGCCAGTGGCGGGCCGCGACCGGCGCGGCCATGCCGGCGCAGATGCAGTGGTCGCGCCACTCGGTGTTCCACCGCGGCGGCGCGCTGCTGCGGGTGATGGAGCTGTTCGCTCCGGGTTTGGCCGGGCAACGCCCCGGGCGGCCGCGCCGCTAGGCGCTGCCCCAGGACCGGGGCCGTGGGAAGGAAGTGTTTTCACCGAGTCATAAATTCGCTGTTTGCCCATAAACCCTCTTAAACTTCCCCGTACCACAGGGGCGTTAGACGACCCGCCGCGCATGACGACGGCAGGCACAAGATTGGGGCAGTAGCATGAAGACCCGAAGCGTGGTGATTTTCAGCGGCGAACGGTTTGATGTGCCGCAGTGCATTCAACGCATCGACCATCTGTCGACGCATGGCTGGCAGCTCCGCTACGGCGGCACCAAGCTGTTCTCGGACCACAGCCAGGATGGCAGCGGCGCGCGCAAGGCGCTGGCGCTGGCCACCAAGGAGCTGCTCAAACGCATCGCCACGATGCCGGCGCCGTCCCGGCTGCGCCGCACGCCGAGCTGCAAGAAACAGAGCGATCTGCCCTCGGGCATTTCCGGTCCCATCGTGCGCCAGCGCGCTGGCAGCCGGGTGCGCGACTGCAGCTTCGCGGTGACCCTGCCGCGCTTCGGCGACACGCCGCTGGCGCGCAGCGTCTACATCGGCACCGAGAACACCTACACGGTCGAGCGCTATCAGGAGGCACTGGAGCGTGCGGTGGCGCTGCGCGAGAAGGCCGAGGCCGCCTACCAGCGCGCCGCGACCAAGGAGCGCCGCGCCCAGGCCCTGACCCTGAAGACCCAGATGGCGGGGCTGCTCGGCCGCGGCTGAGCTGCCACGGCGGCGCGGGCGATCACAATCCGCGGCGGGCGGCCAGTCACGGCTGCCCGGCCCGGAGGACGCCAGGCATGCATGCGCGGCGGGCCCGCGCCCGCATGCCCTGCCACTCTCTGAAAGCACACCGCCTTGGCCGCTGACGAATCCATCTTCCGTTGGGGCGTGATCGGCCCGGGCGGTATCGCCAACCGCTTTGCCGCGGCGCTGGCGGCGGTGCCGGGCGCCCGGCTCGGCGCCGTGTTCGCGCGCGATCCCGCCAAGGGCCGCGCCTATGCCGAGCGCTGGCGCCACGGCGGCGAGCCGGCCCGCGTGACCACCGAGCTGGCCGGCGTGCTGGATGCGGCCGACGTCGATGCGGTCTACATCGCCACGCCCCACGCCCACCATGGCGGCTACATCCGCGCCGCGCTGCAGGCCGGCAAGCCGGTGCTGTGCGAGAAGCCGCTCGTCACCTCGCTCGACGAGGGCGAGGCCCTGGTGGCGCTGGCGCGCGAGCGGGGCGTGTTCCTGATGGAGGCACTGTGGACGCGCTTTTTGCCGGCCTATGAGCTGGCCGGCCGCTGGCTGCGCGAGGGCGCCATCGGCGAGCTGCGCGCGATGCAGTCGAGCTTCTGCTTCGTCGCACCGGACGACCCGCTGCACCGCTGCTGGAACCCGGCGCTGGCCGGCGGCGCGCTGTGGGACATCGGCATCTACAACCTCGCCGTGACGCGTTGGGTGCTGCAGCAGACGAACGGCGGTGTCTGCCCCGAGCCGACCGCACTCGATGTGAGCGTCCGGCTCGCACCAACCGGCGTGGATGCCGCGCTGGACGTGACGCTGCAGTTCCCCGGTGGCGTGAGTTCGCAGTTCCGTTGCGCCTTCGATGCCACGTCGGTCAATGCCTTCGAGGCGCAGGGCAGCCGCAGCAGCCTGCGCTTCCCGGCCGACTTCTGGCAGGCCGAGGCGGTCGAGCGCATCACCCGCAAGGCGCCCACCGAGCGGGCGCACGCGCCCTTCGTGCTGAACGGTTTCGAGGGCGAGATCGCCGAGGCCCAGGCCTGCATCCGTGGCGGGCTCATCGAGAGCCCGCGCATGCCCCATGCCGAGACGCTCGCCCTGCTGCGCTGGATGGACGCGATCCGCGCGAAGTTCCCGGGCGGCGTGAACCGCAAGCGCTGAGCTGCCGGGCGCCGCGCGTCCGGCGGCTGCGCGGCTTCAGTGACGCAGCGCCAGGTCCAGCACCGTGCCGGCGAAGATCGCAAAGCCCAGCCAGTGGTTGGCGCGGAAGGCGCGAAAGCAGCCCTCGCGGCCGCGGCCGCGGATCAGCAGGAAGTGCCAGACCGCCTGCGCCGCCGCGGCGGCCACGCCCAGCAGGAACCAGCGGCCCAGCCCGAGGCGCAGGCTCAGCCCCGTCCACAGCGCGAGGTAGGCCGCGTAGAAGGCCATGATGCCCGCCACATCGAAACGGCCCAGCGCGATGGCCGACGAGCGCACGCCTATCCTCAGGTCGTCGTCTCGGTCGACCATCGCGTACTCGGTGTCATAGGCCAGCACCCAGAACAGATTGGCCACCAGCAGCGCCCAGGCCGACAGCGGTACCGAGTGCAGATGCCATTCCGCGCCGCCCTGCGCCGCCGCGAAGGCCATCGGGATGCCGAACGAGAAGGCCACGCCGAGCACCGCCTGCGGCATCGCCAGCACGCGTTTGGCGAACGGGTAGGCGATGGCCACCGCCAGCGCCGCGAAGCTTAGCAGGATGGCTGGCGGGTTGGTGGTCAGCACCAGGCCGAAGGCCAGCAGCGCCAGCGCCGCGCCCAGCAGCAGGGCCTCCCTGGCCGACACCGCGCCGGTCGTCACCGGGCGCTGGGCAGTGCGCTTGACGTGGCGGTCGAAGTCGCGGTCGGCCACGTCGTTGACGCAGCAGCCGGCCGAGCGCATCAGCACCGTGCCCAGCGTGAACACCGCCAGCAGATGCCAGCCGGGGAAGCCGTCGGCCGCGATCCACAGCGCCGACAGCGTGGGCCAGAGCAGCAGCAGCCAGCCGGCCGGCCGGTCCCAGCGGATGAGTTGCAGGTACAGGCTCAA
Source organism: Burkholderiales bacterium (assembly GCA_003963075.1). Lineage (GTDB taxonomy): Bacteria > Pseudomonadota > Gammaproteobacteria > Burkholderiales > Burkholderiaceae_C > Pelomonas. Next base: position 23,626 of record RXJV01000036.1, on the reverse strand, counting down.
CCGGGAAGGCTGGGCCGGGCCGGGAGCGGCGGGAGCGGCGAAGGTCATGCGGCGATTTTCACGCGGCGCCGCGGCGATGACCCCGTGCAAGCCGGGCCGGGCCTGCCCGCCTACAGTCAGCGGCCCAGGCTTGGATCCGCCCATGAAGACGCTCAAGGACTTCCCCATCACGAAGAAGTGGCCCGCCCGCCACCCAGACCGCCTGCAGCTCTACTCGCTGCCCACGCCGAATGGCGTGAAGGTGAGCATCCTGCTTGAGGAACTGGGCCTGCCCTACGAACCCCATCTCGTCAGCTTCAGCACCCAAGACCAGCTCAGCCCCGAGTTCCTGTCGCTGAACCCGAACAACAAGATCCCGGCCATCCTCGACCCCGACGGCCCGAACGGCGAGCCGCTGGCGCTGTTCGAAAGCGGGGCCATCCTGCTCTACCTCGCCGCCAAGACCGGCCGGTTCATGCCCACCGATATCGCGCGCCGCTACGAGGTGCTGCAGTGGCTGATGTTCCAGATGGGCGGTGTCGGGCCGATGTTCGGCCAGCTCGGCTTCTTCCACAAGTTCGCCGGCAAGGACTTTGAAGACAAGCGCCCGCGCGACCGCTATGTGGCCGAGACGCGCCGGCTGCTCCAGGTGCTGGACGGGCAACTGCGCGGTCGCGACTGGCTGGTGGACGAGTACGGCATCGCCGACATCGCGACCTTCCCGTGGGTCAACAACCTGGTCGGCTTCTACGGGGCGCGGGAGCTGGTGGGCTTCGACGAGTTCACCGAGGTCGAGCGGGTGCTGCAGGCCTTTCTCGCGCGGCCGGCGGTGCAGCGCGGGCTCCAGATCCCGGCGCGCGACTGACGCCGGACGCGCCCGTCTCAGGCCGGCCGGCGCTCGCGCCGCTTGGCGGCGATGACCTTCACGACCGTCTGCAGCGGCGGTGCGGCCGCAAAGTCCGCGGCATGCGGCGCGAGCGCCAGCTCCAGCAGTTGTTGCACGGCCGGCCGGTCGAGATCTTCCGGCGCGCCGAGACGCAGGCTGCGCACGCGCACGCCGTCGCCCTCCAGCAGACCCTCGGGGTCCGGCAGGCCCTGGCCGTAGAGGAAGAACAGCGTCACCCAGCGCGGGTAGGCGGCAATCGACACCAGGCTGGCCGAGGCCTGGTCGGCCCAGGCATAGCCGATGGCCAGCGCGTTGTAGCTGTCGTAGACCAGCTCATAGCCGCGCGGCACGCGGGCGCAGAGCTTGCGCCGGCAGGCCGTGATCGCGTCCGCGATCTCCGGCGTGTAGCGGGCGATCATGTCGGCCACCTGGCGGGCTGTGGGGTCGCGCATGGTGCTCATCGGGGCTGCAGCGTGGCCGCGACTGTAGGCCCAATCGCTAACGGCGCCCTTTGGCATCATCCATGGCATTGAGGATCAACCGGAGAGCATCTTGATGCGCATCGCGCTGCTTCTCGTCAGCCTGGCGCTGAGTACCGGCCTCGCCGGGGCTCACGAGATCCGCCTCGGATCACTGTCCCTGGACTGGCCGGTCGGCTACACGCTGAAGTCCGGTCGGCCGCCCTTCGAACTCAGCGGCCCGGACGGCGCCAAGGTGCTGGTGACGGTGATGCGGCCGGGGCCATCGGCCAAGGCAAGCCCCGAGGCGCTCGCCAAGTTGCAGGCCTCGATCGAGCGTCTGTTGACCGAGCAGGCCCGCAAGGCGGGCCAGGTGGTCCTGCCGCTGGCCAGCGAGACCCTGCCGGACGGGACCCAGCTTCAGTCCATCGGCAGCGAGGTCAGCGGGCTGTTCAAGACAGGGTATTTTTTGCAGTACGCCCTGACGGCGCGCCACGGCCCCATCGCCTTCGTCACGTTCGAGGGCCATGGCCCCACCACCGCTCAGCATGAGGCCGTCAAAGGGCTGTTCCGCAGCGTGCATTGGGAGGCTGGCGATGACAGCCTCGCCGAACGGACCGCCTTCACCGAGCGTGCAGCGGCATTGCTGCGCTCCCGGCTCGGCGATGCGGCCGTCGTCATTGCCGCACCGTTGACGCTGAAGATCGGTGATCTGCAGGCCAACCTGGACCGGGTCTACGACTTCTGCCGCAGCAACACCGGAGGCTGTGACGACGAACTGCAGCGCTATGTGCAGGCCGTTGTCGACGTCCATGGCAAGAGCGCCGTTGCGGTGACCCGCGAGGCGCTGCGGGCCGTCGTGCGCACGGTTGCCTATGCCGAGACGGCCACACGGTCTGCGGCGGGCCAGGCCACGGCCCTGTATCGCCCCTTCGCCGAAGGTCTGGTGGCCATGTCCATGGTCGACTCGCCGCGCAGTGCGCGACTGCTCGGCGAGGCCGATTGCCAGTCGCTGGGACTGTCGCCCCTTCAGGCACAGGAGCTTGCGCTGGCGAACCTGCGCCGCACGCTGAGGCCGCTGAGCGAGGTGGCCCAGCCGCTCAAGCACGGCGCCATCGGGACACTGCAGGGTGATTTCTACGAATCGGGTCGGGTGCTGCTGTATGAGGACTGGGCGCCGCTCGCCCAGGCCCAGCAGGGCGTTCTCATCGTTGCGCTGCCATCCAAGGACGTGCTGCTCTACGCCGCTGACGACTCGCCGGCCGGTCTGGATGCACTGCGCATGCAGGTGCGTGAGCTGATGCGCCGTGTGCCCGGACCGCTGACCGACGTACTTCTGCGCTGGACGCCGAGTGGCTGGCAGACGGTGCGCTGAGCTCAGTCCAGCGCCACCGGCCGGTCGCCGTCCTGCGGCACGCAGCCTGCCGCCAGCGGCGCGCCGCTTTCGCGCAGCAGCACGCCCTGCGGGCCGTGGCAGAACTCGATGCGGCGCGCGCCGGGCCAGCGCTGCAGGGCGAAGGCGTCGAGGCTGTCGGGCAGGCTGGTCTGCACCTGCCCGGCTTCCAGGGCGCTGGTCGGATGGTCGCTGAAATGCAGCCAGGGCACGAAGCGGCCGGCCAGCATCAGCCAGGGCGCGGCATGCACCGGCGCGGGGGAGTAGCCGGCCTGCTGCAGCCAGGCCTGGGCGGCCTCACGGCTGGAGCTGCCGCCCACCGCGGCGGCGATCATCTCGGCCACCCATTGGTTGCAGTTCTGATAGGCCGTGTTGAACGGGTAGGCATTGGCGCTGTAGCGCGGGCTCAGCAGGCCCAGCGCGACGCCCTTGTCCAGCGTCGCGCGGGCCACCGGGGCGGCGGCCTCCGGGGGCAGCAACACCAGGCTGACATAGCCCAGGTCGGCGTCGTCATTGCCGGCCACGAAGCCGGCCAGGCCCTGGTCGAACAGGCGCGGCGCGCCCTCGCTGCAGGCGTAGTAGAGCTGGCGCACGGCCCAGGGGCTGCCGAGGCCGTCGGCCAGGGCGATGCCGGCATGCGAATAGCGCAGGCCGAAGCGCGACAGGTCGGTGCCCGAGCGCGCGATCAGCGCCGCCTCGGCGCCGGACTCCGCCAGCACGCGGCGCACCACGGCCGCGAAGCGCAGCAGCCGGTCCTGCTGGGCGGCCGTCACGGCGGTGTGGCGCTCGCAGCCGCGCGGCAGCGCGCCGGCCTGGCTGAGGCCGGCCGCCAAGGCCAGGGCCGCTGCGGCGGCCAGCCGCATCAAGGCGTGACCGCGCGCGTCGCCAGCTCGCGCGCCCAGTCGTCTTCCAGCACCAGGAAGAAGGGCCGGCCGGTGTCGACATGCGCGAACGCGATGCCATAGGGCTGGGGCGTGGCCTGCACCTCATCGCCGACCTTCACCGGCCGTGCCGCCAGGGCCTGCCATGGCAGCGTCAGCGCCAGCGGCGCCTCACCATCGCGCTGCAGCGTCAGCCGCAGCTTGTCGACGTCGTCGGCCCGTGCCACCTCGGTGACGCGGTAGCGGCCCTCGGCGCGGCGCTCGCCGGCGCTGCTGCTGGCGGAGGACTGCTTGAGAGAGTCGGACACGCTGCCCGACGAGGCCGAGCCAGCGCCGGCCGCGGAAGACACGAAGGAATCGGCCTGGGCACCGGCGGCGGCCAGGGTGAGGAGGGCAAGGAGGGCGAGGCGCATGGTGAGCGGGCAGGCAGTGCGATGCGCGAACGATAGCGCGCCTGCCGCCGTCGGCCCCAGCGCGCGCTCGCCCCGCCGCATCACCAGGCCATTTCGCCCTTGTTCACCTTGGCGCCGATGTCCAGCGCGATGCCCAGGCCGGCCTGCGGGTAGGCCTGCTGCAGGGTGGCGATCAGCGCCACGGCGTTGGCGGCCTTGGGGAGCTCGGCTTCGAAGCGGGTCAGGTAGTCCAGCGTGTAGCGGATGCTGCTGGCGTCCAGCGCGGTGCCGGCGGCCATGTGGCCGGGCACGACGAGGGCGGGCTGCAGCGCGAGCATCTCGGCCAGCTGGGCGCGCCAGGCTTCCCGCTCGGCGGGCTGTTGCGTGTCGGCCGTCCACACATGCAGATTGCCGACGATGGCGATATTGCCCACGATGGCGCGGCTGGACGGGATGTACATCCATGGCCGGTGGGCGAGCAGGCCGGTGGTGCCGCGCAGCTCGATGGCCTCGCCGTCGACGCTCAGCGTGCTGCCGGTCAGGGCGTCCGGCAGCAGCGGCTGGCGCGGGCCGTTGGTGCCCATCTTGGGGCCCCAGAACGCCACCTTGCCGGCCATCTTGGCCTGGATCTTGTCGCGCACCGCCGGCGAGGTCAGCAGCTGGGCCTGCGGGAACAGGCCCTTCAGCACTTCGGCGCCGAAGTAGAAGTCGGGGTCGGCATTGCTGATGAAGATGGTCTTCAGCGTCTTGCCGCTGTCCAGCACCTGGGCCGCGATGCGCAGCGCGTCGGCGCGGGTGAAGCCGCTGTCGATGACGACGGCCTCGGTCTTGCCGGTCACGAGCACGGCGTTGACGTGGAAGCTGCCGGCGTCGGCGTTGATGACCTTGACGGTCAGCGGGCTGGCGGGGGCCTGGGCGGCGGCCGTGGCCACCACGCCCAGCGCCAGGGCGGGGGCGAGCAGGCGGTTCAGCAGGCGGGGCAGGAAGCGGTTCATGCGGGTCTCCAAAGGGGGTGAATCGATGCCTGGCACTGTATTGGCCGCGTTTCGGTTGATAAAGTTCAACTCCGTCGAATATTTATTGCATTAATCGTCGTAAACCATGGACCGGCTGGCCGCCACCCGCGTCTTCGTCACGGTCGTCGAGCAGGGCAGCCAGACGCTCGCCGCCGAGCGGCTGGACATGTCCACGGCCATGGTCAGCCGCTACCTGGCCGCGATGGAGGCCTGGCTGGGCACGCGGCTGCTGCACCGCACGACGCGGCGGCTCAGCCTGACCGAAGCCGGCGAGGCGGCGCTGGCCAGCTGCCGCCAGCTGCTGGACCTGAGCGCCGATGTGGAGGAACGCGCCGGCCGCGCCCACCGCGAGCCGTCGGGCCGGCTGCGCATCACCTGCTCGCCGTCGTTCGCGGACACCCAGCTCGCCCCGGCCTTGATGGACTTCCAGCGTCAGCACCCGCGCGTGGCCTTCACGCTGATGGTGGCCGACCGCAGCGTGGACCTCACCGCCGAGCGCATCGACCTGGCCGTGCGCATCACCAACACGCTGGAGCCCACGCTGATCACGCGGCCGCTGGCCACCTGCCGCTCGGTGCTGTGCGCCGCGCCCGCCTACCTAGCCGCCCACGGCATGCCGCAGACGCTGGCGGACCTGGCGCAGCACCGCTGCCTGGCGCATGCCTATGTCAGCGCGGCGCAGTACCGCTTCCGGCACGCGGGCGAGCTGGTAGAGCTGCCGATCACCGACGCGCTGTCCACCAACGACGCGGCGACGCTGCGCAGCGCGGTGCTGGCGGGCGGCGGGCTGGCGGTGCTGCCGACCTATTTCGTCGGCGAGGACCTGCGCGCCGGCCGGCTCGTGGCGGTGCTGCCCGACCACGAGCCCGAGCCGCTGGGGGTGCATGCCGTCTACCTGTCGCGCCAGCACCAGCCGCTGGCGCTGCGCCTGCTGCTGGACTTCCTGGCTGCTCGCTTCGACGGCGCGCCCTGGGACGCCGTCACGCCAGGCTGAGCGCTCCGGCCAGGTGGGCCCACACGGTGTGGACGCGCTGCAGGTGGCGCGTCTCGGGGTGGGTCAGCAGCCAGAGGTCGGTCTCGGCCTCGTCCAGCGGCTCGGTCAGCCGGCGCAGCTTGTGGCGCGGCTCGGCCAGGAACAGCGGCAGCACGCCCACGCCCAGGCCTTGCGCGACGAGCTCCGCCACGCTCTGCACGCTGCCGGTGCGGAAGGCCGGCTGCAGCGTCGGGAAGTGGCGCTGCCGCCAGCGCACCGAGGGGTGGTCGGGCAGGCCGTCGTCCGGCGCCACCCAGGCCGCCTCGCCGGCCTCCACCTGGTGCCAGTGGCGGATGGCACTGGCCCGTGCGGCATACAGCGCCACGCGGATGGGGCCGATGCGCCGGCCGATCAGGTGCTCCGGCGGCTTGTGGGTGGCGCGCAGCGCGATGTCGGCGTCGCGCCGCGTCAGGCTGGCCAGCTCGTTGCCGGTGTGCAGCTCGAACTGCAGCCGCGGCTGCGCGCGGTGCAGGGCCGCCAGCGCGGGCGCCAGCAGGCCGTGCAGCAGGGTGTCGGTGGTCGTGAGGCGCACCGTGCCGGCGGCCTGGCCGGGCTGGGTCTGAGCGGCGGCGCGGGCGGCCTCCAGCGCGGCTTCCACCTGCTCGGCCTGGGTGGCCAGCGCGCGGGCCAGCTCCAGCGCCCGGTAGCCGCGGCGGCCGCGCTCGAACAGTGCCTGCCCCAGGCCGCGCTCCAGCCGCTGCAGCATGCGGAACACCGTGGACGCGTTGACGCCCAGGCGCTCACCCGCGGCCGCCAGCGTGCCGGCGCGGTGCAGGGCCAGCACCAGGCCCAGGTCGGCGGGGGTGATGTCGTATTGCATGGCTGCAATCAGGCTTGATCGGATTGCGCATTTTCATGCGCGGCATGCCTACCTAGAGTGCGTGCCTTCCCACCCGCTTTGGAGATGCTCCATGCCGTCCTCGACCGCCCTCGGCCTGCTGCTGCTGCGCCTGTCCCTCGGGCTGATGTACCTCGCGCACGCGGGGCTCAAGCTTTTCGTGTTCACGCTGCCCGGCACCGCGCAGTTCTTCGAAAGCCACGGCCTGCCCGCTGCGCTGGCCTATGCCGTGTTGGCGGCCGAGGCGCTGGGCGGCGCGATGCTGCTGCTGGGCGTCTACCCGCGCCAGGTGGCGCTGGCGCTCGCGCCGGTGCTGCTCGGCGCGGCCTGGGTGCATGCGCCCAATGGCTGGGTGTTCACCGCGCCGGGCGGCGGCTGGGAGTACCCGGCGTTTCTCGCGGCGGCGTCCCTCGTGCTGTGGCTGGCCGGTGACGGCGCCGGCGCGCTGCGGCGCAGCGCGCGCTTCACCTGGGGTGGCGCGTGAGCGGGCTGCTGCTGGTCAGCCATGCCCTCTGCCCCTATGTGCAGCGGGCGGCCATCGTGCTGGCGGAAAAGGGCGTGGCCTTCGAGCGCGTGGATGTGGACCTGGCGCACAAGCCCGACTGGTTCCTGCGCCTGTCGCCGCTGGGCAAGACGCCGGTGCTGGTGGTGGACGGCGAGGCGCTGTTCGAATCGGCCGTCATCTGCGAGTACCTGGACGAGACCCAGCCGCCGCGCCTGCACCCGGCCGACCCGCTGGCCCGGGCGCGCGAGCGGGCCTGGATGGAGTTCGGCTCGGCCGTGCTGAACGGCGTCGCGGCGCTCTACAACGCGGCCGACGCGGCAGCGCTGGCACGGGCCCAAGCTGCGCTGCGGGCGCGCTTCGAGCAGCTGGACGCGGTGCTGGGCGACGGCCCCTGGTTTGCAGGCGCGCGCTTCGGCCTGGTGGACGCGGTCTTCGGCCCGGTGTTCCGCTACTTCGACGTGATCCCGGAGGACGGCCTGTTCGACGGCCTGCCGCGGGTGCAGGCCTGGCGCACCGCGTTGTCGGCGAGGCCCTCGGTGCGCGACGCGGTGACGACGGACTACGCCGACCGGCTCAAGGCCTTCCTGCGGGCGCGCGGCTCGGCCCTGTCGGCACGGCTGGCGTTGCCGCGCTGAACATCGGCGGCGGCCCCGGGCGCGGCGCGGGCATGGCACTGGTTATCCTGCCGCCCCATGTACGCGCCCTTCTTCGGCTTGAAACAAGCGCCGTTCTCGATCGCGCCGGACCCGCACTACCTCTTCATGAGCGAGCGCCACCGCGAGGCGCTGGCCCATCTGCTGTACGGCCTGGACGGCGGCGGCGGTTTCGTGCTGCTCACCGGCGAGATCGGCGCTGGCAAGACCACCGTCTGCCGCTGCTTCCTGGAGCAGATCCCGACGAACTGCAACGTCGCCTACATCTTCAACCCCAAGCTCACCGTGCCGGAGCTGCTGCAGGCCGTCTGCGACGAGTTCCACGTGCCGGTGCCGGCGGGGGCGCGCACGGTCAAGGACTTTGTCGACCCGCTGAACGCCTTCCTGCTGGCCCAGCACGCGGCGGGCCGCAACAACGTGCTGATCATCGACGAGGCCCAGAACCTGTCGGCCGACGTGCTGGAGCAGCTGCGCCTGCTGACCAACCTCGAAACCGCGACGCGCAAGCTGCTGCAGGTGGTGCTGATCGGCCAGCCCGAGCTGCGCGGCATGCTGGCCCGGCCGGAGCTGGAGCAGCTGGCGCAGCGTGTGATTGCGCGCTTTCATCTCGGTGCGCTGTCCGAGGCCGAGACGGCGCAGTACATCGGCCACCGGCTCAAGGTGGCCGGCCTCAACGGCGCCTCGCCGTTTGACCGCAAGGCCCTGCACCTGATCCACCAGCTCACCCGCGGCGTGCCGCGCCGCATCAATCTGCTCTGCGACCGCGCTCTGCTGGGTGGTTATGCCACCGGCCAGGCCCAGGTCACGCCGGCCATCGTGCAGCGCGCCGCGGCCGAGGTGTTCGATGCCCCGCCCCAGCCCGTCCTGCGCCGCCGCCAGCGCCGGCGCGACCCGGTCGGCATCGGCCTGCTGCTGCTGGCCGCAGCCGTCGCCGGCGCCGGCCTGGCCTGGGCGCTGCAGCAGCAGTCGCAGGCCGGGCGCAGCGGCCGGGCGGCGTCGCCGGCGCCGGCCGCGTCTTCACCGGCACCCACGGCCCGCGCCGCGTCAGAGGCGCTGCCGCAGGCGTCGGCCGCGAGCAGCAGCCCGGCGACACGGCCCGCCGCGGCGCCGCTGCGTCTGGCCGATTGGACGCCACGCGACGCCGATGCCTGGGCCGGGCTGGCCCAGCGCTGGGGCCTGCCCTTGCCGCCCCAGGCCGACCCCTGCGCGACGGCCGCGCGCCAGGGCCTGGCCTGCCACCGCAGCAGCAACGGCAGCCTGTCGCTGATCCGGCTGATCGACCGGCCGGTGCTGCTGACGCTGCGCCGCCCGGGTCAGCCGCCGGCACTCGCCGCGCTCGTGGGGCTGGACCCACAGCAGGCCACGCTGCTGGTGGACGGCGTGCCGCGCGCGGTGGGGCTGACCGAGCTGGCGGCCGTGTGGCGGGGTGAGTTCACGACCCTGTGGCGCGTGCCACCGGGCTATGTTGGCCGCGCCGACAACAGCGCGCCGCTGCACGACTGGCTGGCCGCGCAGCTCGCCCGCCTGCCCGGCTCGGCGGCGCCCACCGTGCCGGTCAGCGCCACGCCCGGCTGGCCCGAGCTGACGCGCCAGCTGCAGGCCTTCCAGGCCAGCCAGGGCCTGCAGCCGGACGGCCGGCTCGGCCCCATCACGCTGATGCAGGTCAACCGCGCAGCCGGCATTGCCGAGCCGCGGCTGGACCCCCGATCGACCGACTGAACCGCCATGTCCTACATCCTCGACGCCCTGCGCCGTGCCGAAGCCGACCGCGAACGCGAGCGCGGCCAGGTGCCCGGTCTGCATGCCCAGCCGCTGCCCGGCAGCGCGCCCGCGGCAGGCACCGGCCCGCGCCGCTGGCTGCCCTGGGCCGGTGCTGGCCTGCTGCTGCTGGCCGGCCTCGGGGCCGGCAGCTGGTGGGCCAGCGGCCCGCCGGACAGCGCCGCGCCAACGCCCCCGGCCGCGCCCGTCGCCGCGGTGCCACCCCAGGTGCCGCCGCTGCCGCCGCGGTCGGTCACTGCGGCGGCGCCCACCGCACCCGTCGCGCCGGCTGCCGTGCCCCAGCCCGCGCCGGCGGCGTCCGCCTCGCCCTATCTGCCGCCGGTGCCGCCAGCGGCCGCCGTGGCCCCGGCACCGGACGCCCGCATCCCGCGGCTGGCCGAACTGCCCGAGAGCACGCGCCGCGAGCTGCCACGGCTGGCGATCAGCGGTTCGGTCTATTCGGACGACGCGGCCAGCCGCTTCGTCATCGTCAACGGCGAGGTCATGCGCGAGGGCGCGAGCCTCGGCGGCGAGCTGGTGCTGGAGCAGATCCGCCCGCGCGAGCTGGTGCTGCGCTTCCGGGGCCAGCGCTACCGCCAGACCCTGCAGGGCCAGTGAGCTCGGGGCCTGGGGCCTGCTGCCGTCGTGTTGACAGGCCCTAGATCGGCACGCGCACCGTCAGGCGTGCCTGCTCGATGGCGGCCAGCAGCGCGTCCTCCGAGAAGGGCTTGCCGAGCAGCTGGGTGACGCCGGCGTCGGCGGCGGCCTGCTGGCGGTCGTCGGAGGACGTGATCATCAGCACCGGCAGCGTGGCCGTGGCCGGGTTGGCGCGCACCTGCCGGGTCAGCTCGAAGCCATCGATGCCGGGCATCTCGACGTCGGTGATCAGCACGTGGGGGCGTTCGGCGGCGATCAGTTCCAGCGCCTGCTCGCCGCTCTCGGCCAGCGCGATGCGGTAGCTGCGCGTGGCGAGCAGCCGGCTGAGCTTGACGCGCACGATCTTGGAATCATCGGCCACCAGCACCAGGGTTTCATCGGCGCGCAGCTCGCGGGCCGCGGCGGCGGCTTGTTGTTCGGCCTGTTCACGCGCCTGGCGTTCGGCCTCGGCACGTTGCGCTGCCGCGGCCTGCTCGGCCCGTTCCTGTTCTGCCCGTTCCTGCTCCGCGCGTTGCTGTGCCGCGCGTTCGGCGTCGGCGCGGGCGGCGGCCTCGGCGGCCTCAGCGGCCTCAGCGGCCAGACGGGCCTGTTCCGCGGCTTCGCGTTCGGCCCGCTGGCGGGCTGCGGCCTCGGCGGCTTCGGCCGCCTCACGGGCCGCCTGCTCGGCCGCTTGCTCGGCGCGTTCCCGGGCCAGGCGCTCGGCTTCGGCCCGGGCCTCGGCGGCCAGGCGCGCCCGCTCGGCGGCTTCCCGTTCCGCTTGCTCACGGGCTGCGCGCTCCGCCGCAACGCGTGCCCGCTCGGCTTCAGCGGCCTGGCGTGCCGCCCGCGCGGCGGCGTCGCGCTCGGCCTGTTCGCGGGCCTGCTGTTCGGCTTCAGCGGCGAGGCGCTGGGCGCGCGCCACATGCTCGGCCTGCTCCAGCATCGCGCGCTGGGCCTCGCGCTGCGCGGCGGCCTCGCGAACGCGCTGCTGGCGGCGACGCCCCCACCACAGCAGGCCGACAAACACCACGCCGAGCGCGGCGGCCAGGATACAAATCAACAGCTCAATCATCATCGGGCAGGCCACGAGTGCAGCGGATGCCGCATCCTCGGGCACGGAGATGGCAGCTTAGCGAAGAGCGCTGGGGCTGGCGCTCGTCACGGCCGGATCGTCGGCGCCTTTGCCTGCGCGCGCCGGCGCCTCGGCCTGCAGCTCGAAGCCGACGCGTGCCCAGCGGCCGCGGCCGTCCATGGCCGTCAGGGCATGGCTGCCGGGCGCGCGCAGGGTCAGGGTCTGCGAGTTGCCCAGGTCACTGCCGACGAGCTGGCCGTCGAGCAGCCAATTGACGCCCTGCTGGGCGCCAATGGCCTGCAAACGCAGCGTCACGTCGCGCCGGCCGGGCGCGGGCCGCAGCACGGTGCCGGGCTCCAGGCCGACGATGCGCAGCGCCTGCGCCGCTGGGCTGCGGGGCGCGCAGCCCGGCGCCCAGGGCAGGCGGGCCAGCGGGTCGAGCCGCGCGGCGTCCAGGAAGGGGCCCAGCAGCGTGGGCCAGCGCACCAGCTCGGCCCGTGTGGCATCGGGCGCGCAGTCGGGCCGCACCCGGTGGCCGCCCTGGGTCCAGGCGGTCTCGACCAGGCTGCCGGGCTGCAGCCGGTCCGGCAGCGTGGGCGGCACGGCGCCGTCCAGCGTCCAGGCGCTGCGGCGCTGTAGGCATTGGGCCGTCGGGGTGGCGGCCTCGGCCCGGCCCAGCGGCCAGCAGATGGGCAAGGCGCGCACGCTGTCGGGCTGGCGGCGCGGGGCGAGCTGCTGGCGGGCCTCGTCCGGGCCGAGGGCGGCGGCCAGGTCGCGCAGCAGCGGGGCCGAGGTGTTAGCGCCGAAGTGGCCGGGGTTGGGCGTGCCGTCCGGCCGGCCCACCCACACGCCGACCGTGTAGCGGTCGGTCACGCCCAGCGCCCAGGCGTCGCGAAAGCCGAAGCTGGTGCCGGTCTTCCAGGCCACGCGCTGGTTGCTCTCACGAAACGGGTTGCCCGGGCGGCCGCCGTTTTCCAGGATCTCGCGCACGATGAAGGCGGCGCCCTCGCTCATCAGTCGCACCTCGTGCGGGGCCGCGCCGGGCGTGAGCCGCGGCCGCCCGGCCAGGCCGCCGCGCGCCAGCGCCGTGTAGGCGCCGACCAGCTCCTCCAGCGAGGTGCTGCCGCCGCCGAGGATGAGGCTGAGGTTGGGCGCCGCGTTGGCGGGCATGCGCAGCCGCAGGCCGGCGTGGCGCAGCCGGCCGGCAAAGCGCTCGGGGCCCAGGCGGTCCAGCAGGTCCACGGCAGGCACGTTGAGCGAGCGCTGCAGCGCTTCGCTCACGCTGACTGGCCCGGAGAAGTCCGCCTGGAAGTTGCCCGGCGCGTAGCCGCCGAAGTTCTGCGGCGCGTCGATCAGCAGGCTTTCGGAGTGGATCAGGCCCTCGTCCAGCGCCATGCCGTACAGGAAGGGCTTGAGCGTGGACCCCGGCGAGCGCTGGGCGCGCACCATGTCCACATGGGCGCCGCGGCGCGGATCGCTGAAGTCGGCCGAGCCGACGTAGCCGCGCACCTCCAGCGTGCGGTTGTCCACCACCAGCGCCGCCATCGAGTTGGCCTCGGGCAGGGTGTTGAGCCGGTCGGCCAGCAGCTGCTCCAGCCGGGCCTGCAGGCCGGCGTCGAGCGTGGTCTGGATGACGGCCTCGCGCCGGCCCTCGCGGCGGGCCTGCTGGCGCAGCCGCTCGGCCGCCAGCGGCGCCAGCCAGCGCGCGCGCAGCGGCGGCGCGAACACGCGCTCCAGCTTGGCATCGGCCACCTCGGCGGCGGGCCACACGCCCAGGGTCTGCATGCGGGTCAGCACCTTGTCGCGCGCGGCCTGCGCGGCCTGCACCGCGCGGTCCGGGCGCAGCCGGGTGGGCGACTGCGGCAGCGCCACCAGCAGCGCGGCCTCGGCAGCCGAGAGCTCGGCCGCGGGCTTGCCGAGGTAGGCGCGGCTGGCCGTCTCCACGCCCTCCAGCGGCCCTCCCATGGGCGCGAGGTTGAGGTAGAGCGTCAGGATCTCGCGCTTGCTGCAGTGCAGCTCCAGCTGCAGCGCGCGGGCGATCTGGCGCAGCTTGGCGGCCAGGCTGCGGCCGGCGGCCTTCTCGTCCACCAGGCGCGCGACCTGCATCGTCAGCGTGGACCCGCCCGACACGATGTGCCCATGCCGCGCCCACTGCCAGGCCGCGCGCGCCAGCGCCACGGGGTTCACGCCGGGGTGCCAGCGGAACCAGCTGTCCTCGTAATGCAGCAGCGCCTGCAGATAGCGCGGCGACACCGCCTCGGGCGTGGTGGGCTGGCGCTGCGCGCCGTCTTCGCTGGCCCAGCTGCGCAGCGGCGTGCCGTCGGCGGCGAGCACGGTCAGCGTGGGGGCGTCGCTGGCAGGCTGCGGCAACGGGAAGGCGAGGTCCAGCGCCAGCACGGCGATGCCCAAGGCCGCGACGGCGAGCTCGACACGGCGCAGACGGGGCAGGGGCATCGTGGGCAACTCAGTGCGGGCTGGCTGGCCGGTGCGTGGCATGCGCCTGCGGCCGCAGGCCGGCTGCGGCGGTGGCCAGGCACGGGGCGAGGGTCGGAACAGGGCGGTGCATGGGTGTCGATGCTAGGCGCTGGCCGCCGCCCCTTCCCCCAGTTTGGGGGGGCGAAAGCGTCGCGGCCCTGCATCCGTCCGGCCTGGGCTGCGTATGCCAGATGCCGCCAGGCCAAGGCCGGGCTCGCGCCCGCTGCGGCCCCGCCGGCGCATTGACTCTTGCCACCGCCACGCCTCACGGAGATCTCATGTCACCGCTCAACCGCCCCGCTTCATTTTTGCCGCGCCTCGTCGGTGCCGCTGCAGTCGCTGCCGCCCTGTGCGGAGGCGGCGCTGCGCATGCCGGCCTGCTCACCTTTGACCACCCTGGCCTGATCGACATCGACAACGCCACCGACATCGCCCGCTATCACGAGGCGGGCTTCGTCATCAGCGGGCCGTCCGCGAGCTTTCTGCCGCTGGATGACGCGATGTTTGGCGGCTTCGATAGCACGCCCTTCACGCTCAGCCGCGAAGGCGGCGGCCTGTTCAGCCTGCAGTCCTTCGATGCGCTGCCCGAGGATTTTGGCTTTGGCCCCGGCACCCTGCTCGTCAGCGGCCTGCTCGACGGCGTGCAGGTCGCCTCGCTCGCCGCCGACCTGTCGAGTGCCAGCCACCTGGTGCTGGACAGCCGCTGGGCCCAGCTCACCGAGGTCAGCTTTGCGGGCACGGGCGGGTTTGCGCTCGACAACATCGCGGCCAACGTGCCTGAGCCGGGCAGCCTGGCGCTGACCGGATCTGCGCTGTTGATCGCGCTCGGCCGCCGCCGCCGCGCCTGAAATCGGCGACACCGGCCCCGCGTCGGCGGCCGAGCGTCGCGGCAGGCCCGCATCCGGCCGGGCATTCCGTGAAGGAGCACACAAACCAGTCCGATACCACATCAGTCGGGGGGTAGGCCAGTCGGAGCACCGCCCGAACAATCGCGCCGAGCCCCTTCCAAGGGAAAACCCCCAACTTGTAGAGGAAACAGGATGTTCGGTTCTCAGGGTCTGTCGAGCGTTTCGCGTGGTATTCGAATGGTATTTGCGCTGGGGGCCGGTTGGGTCTGTGGCGCGGCGATGGCGGTGCCCACCATCGATTTCGGTGTGGCCAACGGCTACAGCGGTTTCTTCTTTGGCGACGTCAGCGGCGCCGCAGACGTGGAAGGCCGCCTGGCGGTCGGCGGCAATCTGACGCGTGGCTTCGATGTCGGCTATCGCAACCCCTACAACGCCGCCGGGCCCACGCTGGTGGTGAAGGGCAATGTGTCGCTGACCAGCGAATGGGGCGGCAATGCCGGATCGATCTACAACGGCCCCACCTACAACACCAACACCAATGCCTCCATCGGTCCGAGCACCGGGGCCTGGATCACCGCGCAGACCGCGCCGGGCCAGATCGTCTACGGCGGCAGCCTGAATGCCCAGAGCTGGCAGTACGGCAGCGCCGTCCGTAATGCGAGCTTCATCGATTTCGCCGCCGCGAAGACCAAGCTGGGCGCGCTCTCGACCCAGCTCGCGGCTCAGACCCAGAACGGCAGCTGGTCCGCATTGAACAGCGGCATCAGCCTCGTCGGCGACGGCGTCTCGGACGTGCAGGTGTTCAACCTCGGCAATGTCGGCAACCTCAGCAATCTGCAGCTGAGCAACGTCAAGCGCGGTGCGCATATCGTCATCAACAGCAGCGCCACGCAGGTCAGCTTCGGCGGCCAGCTCGGCGGCGACCAGGTCAACTCCACCGATGCGCTGGCCCTGAGCCGGGACCGCCTGGTGTTCAACCTGAGCCAGGCGAGCAGCGTCAGCGTCAACAGCTTCTTGAACGGCAGCGTGCTGGCGCCGAATGCGGCAGTGACCGGCTCCGGTCACCTGGAAGGCACGCTGATCGCGAATTCGCTGGCCCCGTCGGCCAACGGCAGCAAGCTGGAGCTGGGCTATGAGCCCTTCGTGACGCTGAGCCCGGTGCCTGAGCCGGATGCCGGCGCACTGCTGATGGCCGGCCTGGGCGCGCTGGCCTTCCTGAGCCGGCGTCGGCGTACCCGGGCCTGAGGCCGGGCACGCCAGCCGGCGTGCCCGTCAGCGAGCCGCCGGCCTGCGCAGTTAGCGCCGCTTGGACGCGTTGTCGATGGCGTCCAGGATGGCGGCGAGCTGTGGCCTTTGTTTGTAGTCCTCCTCGGCCAGCTTGGCCTTGAGCAGACCATCCGTGCCGATCACATAGATCGAGGCATAGGGCACGCCCCAGGCGTAGCTGTCGGGCTTGTAGCGCATGTCGCGCAGCTTCCAGGCATCGATCGTGACCGAGCCAGCATCCGACAGCAGCGGGTAGGCAATCTGCCACTTGGCCGTGAACTGGGCCAGCACCTCGCCGGCGTCATAGCTGATGGCCGCGAGCCTGTAGCCCCTCTGCGCCAGCGGGGCCGTGGCCTCCTTCAGCTCGATCAGCTGCTTCTGGCAAAACGGGCACCATTTGGCGGAGCGGAAGAACACCAGCACCAGGCCGTTCTTGCCGTAGAGGTCGGCCAGGCCGACCGGGCTGCCCTTGGCGTCGGTGGCATGCAGGGCCGGCACGGCCGAGCCGGTCGGCGGACCGACGTTCCAGGGCTCGGCCATCACGGCCCGCGGGGCGATGAGGCACAAGGCGGCCAGCAAGGCGGCAAACAGTTTCATGATCTGACTCCTGGGCGGCGCGAACCGAGGTCGCGCCGGGCTGACGGTGATTGCGAAAAGACCCGTGGCTGCCGGCGAGGCGCCGTGCTCAGCCCTTGAGGCGCTCGTTTTGCGGGAACATCGCGCGCCGCGCTTCGTCGTCCATCTCGGTCTTGAACGTGTGCCGGTCCTTGAGGGCCGCGGCGCGCTGCGCTGCGGGCCGCTCGCTGATGGCGTCAAAGAGCCGCTTCACATGCGGCAGCTGCTCCCAGGCCTGCTCCCCCAGCGCAAACGGCACCGCGCGGGCCCAACCCCACACCGCCATGTCGAGCAGGCTGTAGCGGCCGCTGATCATCCAGGGCTGGCCTTCGGGCTGCCGGGCCAGGTGCGCATCGAGGATCTTCCAGTGACGCCAGGCCTCGAAGTCATAACGGTTCAGCGCATAGTCCTTGGGCTCCGGCGCGAAGTGCTTGAAGTGCACGCATTGGCCGGTGAAGGGCCCCACGCCGGAGGCCACGAACATCAGCCACGACAGCAGCGGGCCCCGGTCCTGCGGATCGGCCTGGAACTGCCCGGCCCGGTCCGCCAGGTAGAGCAGGATGGCATTGCTGTCGAACACCGTGATGGCACCGTCGACAATCACCGGCACCTTGGCATTCGGGTTCAAGGCCAGGAAGGCCGGCGCATGCTGCTCGCCCTTGCGGGTGTCCACCGGGATGGCCTCATAGGGCAGCCCCAGCTCCTCCAGCAACAGGGCGACCTTCATCGGGTTGGGCGCGAGCGAGTAGTAGAACTTCAGCATGGTCGGGTCTTTTGAAGGAGTGAGTGGCAAGCGCATTCTCAGCCTTCGGGGCCGGCGATGCCCCCGAACGGGTCTCTGTGGCGAACGTCGCCTCAGGCCCGCGTGTTTGCCAGCGCGCCGGGGACCTGGCGCTCGCCCCGTCGTGACTCCGGCACGAGTGGGGCCTTCGGGACAATCGGTCGGCGTCGCGCGGGATGCTCAGCCTCGATGCAGACTTCTTTGGGGGCGGCCAGTGTTCGAATCCCGTCATGGAACCCACAGGCTTCGTTGGGGTCCACTGGGTTCCATGCAACCGCCCGAGTCAAATGCAAACTGCGATCTGAGTCTGCACGGCTTGAGGTTCGAAGCCTGACGCCGGAGCCTCGGTAGTTTGCGCGATCGAATGGGGCATGAGCATGAGATATGAGCCGCCGGTCCGGTGGCCGACGTTGAAGCGATGGGTTTTGACCTGCGTCGGTCTGGCCTATGCGGTGTCCTGGGCGTTGCCCGTCTTCTTCTTCGACGGCCACCGGTCGCTGAGGGGGATCGAAGTTCTGCTGAGCGGGTGGATGGGGCCGGTGCTGCTCGAGTTCGGCTGGTACGCCAACCCCTGCTTCCTAGCGGCTTGTGTGGCACTCGCGGTGGGGCGAGAGCGCATCGCGCTCGGGTCAAGCCTCGTGGCCCTGCTGTTGGGCCTGACGAGCTTCGCCACGACGGGCTGGGTTTTCGATGAAGCCGAATTGACACCCATCAGGGGCTTGGGCGCGGGCTTCGGCCTGTGGCTGTGCGCGATCGCGCTGCTTGCTGCGTTCAGCGTCGTGGTCGTGGTCGTCGGGCGGCGGCGCGAGGTGGCGGCATTGGGCTTCAAGGACACCGAATGATCAGAGCGATGTATCCAGCGGCCATCGTGCTGTCGTGCGCCGTCGCGCCCATCGGCGCGTGGGCGGCATGGGCCGGGCCAGGGGTCGACGAGGCGAGCATTCCCTCGCAAGTCCGGCCCTTCATCCCGCCCGGGGCGATCGTTGTGGCGCTTGAGCAGGCCGACCTGAGCCTGCGAGGGATGGACGATGTGCTGTTGATCCTCGAGACCGCCAATGGCGAAGCGGCCGACGCCGGGCAAGGCACGCGCTCCCTACGCCTGTTGTTGCGTCAGCCGGACGGCAGCTTGCGGCTGGCCAAGACGAGTGACACGGCGGTGATGTGCCGTACCTGTGGCGGTGTGATGGGCGACCCCTTGCAGCGGGTGGAGGTCGGTCCCGGCCGCTTCACCATCGGGCACTACGGGGGCAGCACATTGCGGTGGACGGCCACCTATTCGTTCGGCTATTCGCGTCGCGACCAGACGTGGCAGCTGGTGAAGGTGGAATCGGCGTCCTTCCGCTCGACCGAGCCCGAACGCTCCATGCGGGTGCGGACTTACCGGCCGCCCCGGGATTTTGGAAAGATCGATATCGCGGACTTTGACCCTGACCGCTTCTTGGGCGTCGGGGCCAAGTGACGCCGGCGCCTGCCGTCCCGGATGATCGGCTTGCGTGCACCGCATCACGCCCGAAACGGCCGGCGCTGGCGGCGCTGAGACACCAGCCGGCGGTGAAGGTTTCTTGAGCCTCGCCGGCCCTGGACGCTCCAGTCGGTGTCCGAGCGCTTCGCCTCACTTCTGCGGATCAGGGCCAAAGTGGCGGTCGAAACCCCTCGGACATAATCCCGGCCCGGCTGAGCCAGCCCGCAGCTGTGCTGCTTTTCGGGGCACAGCCAGGCGCGCGGAGAAGGCAGTTGGAAGCAGATATTTTTGAAGTGGCCATCGTGGGCGGGGGGCCGGCGGGTGCCATGGCGGCCTGTGAACTCGGCCAAGCCGGTGTGCGCACCGTGCTGATCGACAAGGCCGAGCTGCCCCGCTACAAGGTCTGCGGCGGCGGGCTGGTGTTTCGCGGTCGCCAACTGCTGCCCGAGGCGCTGCGTCAACACCCCAGCCCGGCCTTGCAAGCGGCGCTGGAGGTGAGCTGCGGCCAGATCAATGTCTACAACAACGAGTACCGCGATCGCTACTCGGCCCAGCGCAGCGAGCCCTTGGTGACCATGGTGATGCGCGATCGCTTCGACCACGCCCTGGTGCAACACGCGCAGGGCCTGGGCGTCCGCGTGATCACCGGCGAAGCCGTGCGTCGGCTGGATCGGTCGTTGGACGCGCACGGTGGCAGCGTGATCGATCTGCACACCGACCAGCGGCGCTGCACCGCCCGCGCCGTCATCGTGGCCGATGGTGCGACCAGCCCCACCGCCAAGCTGGCCGGGTTTGTGGATGACCGCCAGATCATCCCGGCCCTGGAATGCGAGGTGTGGGTGGGCGAGGCCGATTTCGCCCGCCTCCAGGACGATCCACGCTTTGACATGGATGCGATCCCGCACGGCTACGGTTGGAGCTTCCCAAAGCGCGATCACCTGTCGATCGGCGTGGCGCTGTTTCAAAAGGACGACGGCGACAAGACCGCGCTGAAGCAGCATTACCAACGCTACCTTCAGGCCTTGGGCATTCAGGAGGTGCTCCGGACAGAAAGC
Organism: Burkholderiales bacterium; assembly: GCA_003963075.1. Taxonomy (GTDB): domain Bacteria; phylum Pseudomonadota; class Gammaproteobacteria; order Burkholderiales; family Burkholderiaceae_C; genus Pelomonas. The sequence continues at coordinate 3,624 of RXJV01000036.1, read as the reverse complement.
CATGGCTTCGTGATCCCGGTGTCGCTGCGCCAGGGTTCCCTGTGCCAGGGGGGTGTGATGTTGGTGGGTGATGCCGCCGGCACCGCAGACGCCCTCACCGCCGAAGGCATTTCCAACGCCATGCTCACCGGGCAGCAGGCGGCGCAGGCCTTGGCGACCAGCCGCAACGCGCGGGGCGAGGTGCAAGCCGCCACCGCTGCCGCGCGCTACGACGCCTTCATCGACCAGGCGCTGCGGCCGCAGCTGCATGCCTCCGCACGGCTGTCCAAGTTCTTCTATGGCAACACGGTGCTGCGCAACCTGCTGCTGAAGCAGTTTGGCCAGCAGCTCGCCGACCGCGTGGCCGATGTCTTCATGGGCACCAAGGGTTACCCGAGCGATGTGCAGGCCAGCATCTGGAAGCGGCTGAAGGGGAGCTTCGGAAGCTTCGGCGCCAGGCCTCAGATCTAGAAGCCCGCGTCTCGCTCACCGCCAGCAAGTCGGCACGCGTGCCGCCCGCATGCGCGCCGGCGCCCCCCCAACCGGCCCTTGAGGCGAAGGCCTGGTCCTGACGGGAAACGGGTGTTTGCGTCGGCCGCCTGAGGTCGGATGCCTTGACCCCGAATTCGCGCCCGGTTTAAGCGCTACTTCCGGCATTTGGCCGGAATACCGGCCGGCTTGGGCGGGATATCGGCCTGGTCAATATGCCAGATGAAATCGAATATCGCCTTGGTGACCCGTGCGGCGGCCTCGAATTCGACCGTTTTGGCGGTGTCGGACGGTTTGTGGTAATGATCGACATCGGCGCGCCCGATCACGCGGTTGTTGATGCCGTGGTGGGCAAAGGGGCCAGCGTCGTAATCGAAGGTCGGGCCGGGTTCGCATTCATATTTGTGTGAATACATGTCGCCGTCATCCGGTTCGCCCCGATAGGCTTGTCGGGCCCAGGTGGCGGCCAGGGTTTCGTCGAACTGCTTGTAGCCGCGGCCGATCATGTCGATGCTGAGCATCAGAATCACCTTGCTCAGGCTGCCTTCGTCACGCAGCTTTTTGACGTGCGCGATCGAGCCCATCTCGGTCTGTTCCTCGGCGCCGTAGGCGACAAACAGCAAGGTCCGTCGGTTCTGGGGTCCTTTGAGGCGCTTGAACGCGCGCGCCAGTTCGAGCACGGACGCAATGCCGGACAGGTCGTCGTTGGCCCCTGGGTAGTATTCGACGGGACTGTCGTCGTCGGCATCCTCGTCGCGTGGCCGCCAGCCCAAATGGTCGTGGTGCCCGCTGATGATGATGATTTCATGCTTCAGCTTCGGGTCGGTGCCGGGCAGGGTGCCGATGATATTGGCCGTTCTTGCGGAGCGCCCCAGCAGTGGGTTTCTCGGGTTGCCGTGAGATTCACCGTCGGGCTGGGTGATCTGGGTATTGAATTCCTGAAGAAAGCCATTGGTTCCCGCCGGTGCCAGGCCGATTTGCCGGAACAGGTTTTCAAGATAAGCCCGCGCCCTTTTGTCGCCGTCGCTGCCCGGCAGCCGGCCCAGATACCGACGGCTGGACAGCTCATGAACCAGGTCACTCATGCGCCCGGCATCAATACTGTTTCTGGCGGCCAGCACCTCGGGGCTGGGGCTTGCCAGCATTTCGGCATGGCCCGGGCCGATCGCCAGGCTCAGCGCAAGGCTCAAAACATTGTGGACAAGGCTTGGCAGACGACGACGGGCTCTTGATGTTTGCATGGTGGGTAAACCCGTCAGGCTCTGCGGGTGGGGCTGAGGTCAATTCAGCGTTGGTTTGGCGCTGTCAAAGCCGGCGCTGGGATTGCGGGTGTATCCGCGACATGCTTTCCGCCAAACGATGTCCGCCGAACGATGTCCGCCGAACGATCCAGCAACAAGTCACCCCACCGCCCACGGCCTGCGCAAAGGCGATGCGGTGGCGGCCATGGGCGTGTCAGGGGTGGCGGTCGGGGTCGCGGCAGATGGACAGACGCTGGCCGACCCGGATTGTGCGCATTGGCCCGCACGGCCAGCTGCGGCGAGCCGTCGTCCCGCCGTCCGGAGCCCCAGGCCTGGCTTGCACGACACCGCCAACAGCGGGCTGCGCCGATCCGGCGCCGGCTGCAAGCCGTGATCGGCAGGTTGACGTCGATCCCAGGCCGCCGCGCAGACGCATGGCACCGGCTTGGCAGTCGCTCGGGGCTGGCCGGCTGTGGCCGAGGTCCGTTGGCTTTGGCCGCTGGCCACAGGCGAGAACAGCCGTTTTGTTCCTCATCTCGCCGGGCGCTTGTCGCCTTCCGCGGCGCATGGAGGCTTCGGCTTGCAGGATCCCAACGCTTCAATAAAAAAGCGGGGCCGCAAAGGCGCCCCGCTTGGCGTTCGGTATCGGCCAGCTCAACGCTGGCGGTGCGGCTGGCTTCGGGTCACCCTTGTCGACCCGGCCGCATTGGCGCCGGCTTCAGGCCACCTGACGGCGGCGCGTGCGGCTGGCCGCGTAAAGGCCCAGGCCGGTCAATGCCAACGTGGCGGGTTCCGGCACTTGGTTCGCTTCGCCGACGTTGAGCGCCGTCCAGACATCGCAGCAGTTTTGGCCGCGATCCAAGGTTTTGCCGTTCACGTTTTGATTGCCGGTCAGGAAGTTGAAGGCGCCGACGGTGTTTGCGTTGAAATCGACACTGAACGAGGCAGCAACGTCGCTGAAGGCCGTCAAACCATAGGTGATGCCGGTTTGGAAGGTGAAGGAAAAGTCGTCGGAGAATTTGTAGCTCATGCCATCGTCGGCGAAGAACTTCGGGCCGGACGCGTACAACAGTGCACCCGTGGTCGAATCGAAAATCTCGAAGGTCAGGTTGCCGGCCTGGGCAAGGTCCACCTTCAAGCCAAAACTGCTGATGGTCTGGGCCGAACTGACCGTCAGCCGCCCCACCGGAGCGCTACCGATGCCGCGGTTGGTCACAAGAAGGCTTGCTGGGTCTTCGTGAATGACCGGTGCGGCGAGTGCAGAAGTTGTCAGCGCGACAGCGCCGATCACGGTTGCGAGCTTGAGGATCGTCGTCACAGTAACTCCTTGCTTGGTGGAAACCCGTAGGCGGAACGGGCGTATCGCGCAGCAGCGCTGGCCATCGCCTGCTAAGCAATTGCCGGGCCAGATCAGAAATGTTCAATTGGGGCAAGAACTTGGCGCCTCAGGTGCGGAAGTGGGCCGGCTCGATGTCAAGCTTGCCGACAGCCCTTGGGGACGAAACCGGGGGCGGTAGTCAACGCCCTCCGACCCGGCAGCCTCCCCCGCATGCGGCCCGCAGCCGCGGCGCCTGTTGGTTGAATCGCCCAGGGGTGTTCACGGCCAGCGCTTTCGCTGCTCACCGCGCGATCGTCATGGCTTGCCGGTTTGGCACCACGTTTGGCTTCACGCAGAACGCCTCACCCGCGAGGCGAGGGCCGCAGCATGGCGGCCACCACCAGCGCGACACGGCCACGCTGGCTGTTGCCGGGGGCCAGCACATCGTCAATCCGCTGGCGCGGCTCCAACTTGCGCTCTCGTGCCAGGCCGAACATCACCCGCCTCGGCGCTCTGCGATGCTTGGCGGTTCATCAGAGGGTTACCGGAAAGGCGACCGCCTGAAAGCATGCAGGGCGGTCTTGTGACCGGCCTTGT
>RXJV01000111.1 GCA_003963075.1 Burkholderiales bacterium | reverse complement strand
CCGACCTGGCCTTTGTCACCGACCGGCGTTGGCACAAGCTCATCTCTCGGTCCAGCGGCCATGGCAAACCGACCAACCGACGCTACCTGGAGGTGTGCGTGTTCAGCTACCTGGCCACCGAGCTGCGCGCCGGCGGCGTGTGCGTCGAGCGTTCGGAGACCTTCGCCGACTACCGCAAGAAGCTGGTGCCGTGGAAGGAATGCAAGGTGCTGCTGCCGGCCTACTGCGAGCGCGTTGGCATCCCGTCGACGGCCAAGGGCTTTGTCGATTCTTTGAAGACGATGTTGCGCGACACAGCGAACAAGCTCGACGAGGAATTTCCGAAGCACGCGGGCGACGTGTTGCTGGACAGTCGCGGCAACATCTCCGTCAAGCGCACCACCGCCAAGGAAGTCCCAGCCTCGGCCATCGCGCTGCAAGCCGCGCTGGAGAGCCGCATCCCGGCGCGCAACATCCTGGACATCCTGGCCAACATTGAGCATTGGACCGGGTTCACGCGCCACTTCGGGCCGATCAGCGGGGACGAACCCAAGCTGCGCAACGCCCGTGAGCGCTACCTGCTGACCACCTTCGCCATCGGCTGCAACCTCGGGCCCAACCAGGCGGCGCGCCACCTGTCCAACGGCGTCACACCGCACCAGCTGTCCTACGCCAATCGGCGTCACATGAGCCTCGACCAGCTCGACGGCGCCTGCCGCGATCTGGCGGAGCTCTACCTGCAGCTGGAGCTGCCCAAGGTCTGGGGCGACGGCAAGAAGGTGGCGGCCGACGGCACCCAGTACGACCTGTTCGACCAGAACCTGCTGGCGGGCATGCATTTCCGGTACCGAAAGATGGGTGCCGTCGCCTACCGGCATGTCGCCGACAACTACATCGCCTACTTTCGGCACTTCATCCCGCCAGGCATGCTGGAGGCGCTGTATGTGATCGAGGGCCTCCTCAAGACGGGGCTCAGCGTCAGCCCGGACACCGTCTACTCCGACACCCATGGCCAGTCCGAGACGGTGTTCGCGTACACCTACCTCAGCGGCATCACGCTCATGCCGCGCATTCGTGGCTGGAAGGACCTGCACTTCTACCGGCCGGACAAGTCCACCACCTACACACACATCAACGGCCTGTTCACCGGCGACGTGGACTGGCAGTTGATCGAGGACAGCTTCCCTGACCTGATGCAAGTGGCCATCTCCATGCAGCAAGGCGTGGTCGCGTCGCCACTCCTGCTTCGCAAGCTCAGCGCCGAGGGGCGCAACAACCAGCTCTTCAAGGCCTCGCGCGAGCTGGGCCGCGTGTTGCGCACCGCCTACCTGCTGCGTTGGGTCGGCAGCAAGGACATGCGCCAGGAGGTCACAGGCGTGACCAACAAGATCGAGTCGTACCACGCCTTCACCAAGTGGCTGGACTTCGGCGGCGACGTCATCAACGAGAACGATCCGATCGAGCAGCAAAAGCGCCTGCGCTTCCTGGATCTGGTCGCGTCGGCGGTCATCCTGCAAACCACGGTGGACATGATGCGCGCGCTGCAGGCGATGTACCACGCTGGCGAACCGGTCGATGTCGCAGACATGGCTTTCCTGAGCCCCTACGGGAGGCATTTCAAGCGGTTTGGCAACTACCTGCTGGACATGAAGAAGGCGCCCGAATCCTGGGTCAAGGAGGCCATCTTCCGCGACGCCGTGAAAGAGAGCCGCAAGCGCGCGACGCCAGAGGCCGCAGGCAGTCAGAGCCAAGCGGACAAGCGCTCATGAGTACAGACGTGATCGACACGCCCTTCGGCCGAGTCAACCAGGGCATTCTCAACGCCTTGAAGGACGACTTCAGCGCCATCGAGATCTTGAAGATGGTCGAGGAGTTCGACCAGCGCGTCCAGGCGTTCCAGGAAGACGGGGGCCTGCGCGCGCAGCTGCTCACCTTGCACGGCATGCTGCACACCGTCATGGACGGGGCTCAAGTGACCGTCAGTTCGGAGCAGACCCTGCCCGACCTGGCCAGCGACGCCTTGGATGAAGTTCAAGAGTGCTTGGACATGTTCGGCCGGTGGACCGCCATGTTGTCGCTTGTGCGCGAGCTGGGCACCGCCGAACCGTTCGATTCGGAGGAGCTTTAGAGGAGCGGCTAAACGCCTACTTCGAACCCGAGAACGGCGGCCACGTGATCGACCAGGCGTGGCAGCCGCGCCTGGTCGAAGGCATGGTGCGGGCCTATCTGGTTGAGGACCGCGTCGCGGGTTTCGGGCACCAGGCGTCAATGCGCTTTACCCCGCCGTAGCAGGCGAGCCTGCGCCGCCCACGAGTCCGAAGCTTTACCACTCGGCCGAGCTGCCGCAGTTCCAGGCGCTGAAGCACCTCTTGGAGACTCGGTGGACCGAGCAGCTGCGGCAACGTGTCGGCTTGACGCGGGAGCAGCTGCCGATGCTGTGGGACTGCGACTTCATGTTCGGCGAGCAGCAAGACAGCTATGTGCTCTGCGAGATCAACGTCAGCAGCGTGTCGCCGTTTCCGCCCTCGGCCGTCGCGCCGCTGGTGGCCGCAGTTTTGGCGCGCCTGCGAGGTTGACCGCTTGGGGTGATCTGACATGACATGAGATCCCTTTGAATAGCTGGCTACTCGTGCCGCCAGACCTTGACCGCCGAGACCACCAGAATCGCGCTCAGCAAGGGAAGCAGGACTGCAGCGGGCACGACGCCCAGCAGAGCGCCTCCGATGCCCGCGCCGATCAGCGATCCAAGAGCCATGACCAGCACGAACCGCTTGTTCTGACCGAGCACTTGGAAGCTGCTGTCCCGGCTGTAGCGCATGAAGCCGACGATCATGGTCGGCAGGCTCACTGCAAGCGACAGGCTTCCAGCAAGCTTGATCTCGGCACCGAAAAGCAGCACCAGCGTCGGGATCAGCAGCTCGCCGCCGGCCACGCCCATCAGCGAGGCCACGACGCCGATGCCAAAGCCGGCCAGCATGCCTGCCACCCACTGGGCTGGCCCGACCAGCAGCGGCTCGCCATGACCGACCAGCCACTGCTCGGACATGAGCGCCACGGCGATGAGTAGCAGCAGCACGGCGATCACCTTGTACAGGGTCTGGTGGCGCATGCGCGTTGCCCAGCCAGCGCCGAGCCAGGCGCCTGCCAGGCTGCCGGCCAGCAGATTGATGATGACCGGCGCGTGCGAGAGCACCAGGTCCAGCGGGACCGCCTTGGTGCGGAACACCAGCGCCGCCGCGACGACCACCAAGCTCATCGCCTTGTTGAGGATGACGGCTTGAAGTGCAGCAAAACCGAAGACGCCGATCAACAGCGGCAGCCGGAACTCGGCACCGCCCAGGCCGATCAAGCCACCCAGCGTGCCGATGGCCGCACCGGCGGCGAAGGTCGCAGCCAGGCCATGCTTTATTCGGCCTCCTGCCTGCATCTTCCGCGCCTCGTCGTTGCTCTATTTCGAATGGCGTGGATTGAACCCTATGCGGTGAAGCCGGATTGGCGACGCCCCTCCAGAGCGTTGCCTACGCACCCTTGATCCGTACCTTCAGCAGCTTGACCGAGTTGACGAAGACCAGCACGTCAGGCCCGAGGTGAATGATCGCCGCCTGGATCGGGCCGATCCACCCCAGCAGGGCGGCGGTGATGCCAAGCACGTGCACCACGCCCACGCCGACGAAGAGGTTCTCCTGCACGGTGCGGTAGGCGCGCCGGGCAATGGCACGAGCTGCGGCGATCTTGGCGAGGTCGTCGGTCATCAGTGCGATGTCGGCCGCTTCTAGCGCGGCCTGCGTGCCGCCGCCGCCCATCGCGATGCCGACGTCGGCCTTGGCCAGAGCAGGGGCATCGTTGACGCCGTCTCCCACCATCGCGACGCGGTGGCCCTGGGCCTGCAGTTCCGCAATCGCCGCAACCTTGTCTTCGGGCATCAACTCGGCGCGCACCTCGTCGATGCCGAGCTCAGCCGCGACAGCCTGGGCCGTGGCCGCGTTGTCGCCGGTCAGCATCACGATGCGCTTGACGCCGCTGGCCTTAAGCTCTGCCAGCGCTTCCCTGGCACCAGGGCGCAGCGCGTCGGCGATGAAGATGACGCCGGCAAACTGGCCATCGACCGCGACATGCACCGGCGTGCGCGCGCCGTCCTCGGCCGCATCCAGCGAGACGCCGCTCTCGCGCAGCAGCGCCGCGTTGCCCACCAGCACGGCGCGGCCTTCGACCGTGGCGCGCACGCCCCGACCCTGCAGCTGCTCGAAGGACTCGGGCTCGGGCACGGCGAGGCCCTTACGGTTGGCCGCTTCCACCACGGCCTTGGCCAGCGGGTGCGCGGAGCGCCGATCGGCGGCGGCCGCCAACCGCAGCAGCGTGTTCTCGTCGAAGGCATTGCTGCGACACGAGACCTCCACCACCTCGGGGCGGTTGGCCGTGAGCGTGCCGGTCTTGTCAAACACCATGACGTCGACCTTCGCCAGCGTCTCCAGGTAGATGCCGCCCTTGATGAGGATGCCGCTGCGCGCCGCCCGCGCGATGGCCGCGATCATTACCAGCGGCGTGGCCAGACCCAGCTCGGCGGGCGACGTGAAGATCAACAGCGTGACGATGGTGCGCACGTCGCGGGTGATGAAGTAGACGACGATCAGGAACACGAACACGACCGGAATCAGCCATGCCGCCACCTTGTCGGCGAGCTTCTGCACCGGGGCGGCTTGAGCCTCGGCGTTCTCGACGAGGGCGATAATGCGGGAGAAGGTGGTGTCGGTGCCGAGCCGCTCGGTGCGGATGTCCAGCGCGCCGGCATCGACCACGGTGCCGGCGAAGACCTGCGCGTCGATGCCTTTGTCCTTGGGCACGCTCTCGCCGGTGATCGGCGCTTCGTTCACCGATCCCTGTCCGGCGACCACGCGACCATCGACGGGTATCTTCTCGCCTGGGCGCACCAGGACCACGTCGCCCACCTTCAGTTCGCCGATGGGCACTGATCGCTCGCCGCCTTCGGTGCGCAGCAGCGCCACTTGCGGCACCGAGCCGATCAGCGACTTGATGGACGCACGGGCGCGGTCGGTGTTCAGCTCGGCAATGAACTCGGCGATCAGAATGATGACCATCAGCACGGCACCGGCGACCGTCTCCCCGCCGAAGACGGCCACGAGCGTCGCCACCGTCACGAAGATCTCGGTGCCGACCTTGCGTTCGTGGATCAGGTCCAGCACACCCGTCTTGACGAGCGGGTACAGGCCGATGGCGATGGCCACCCATAGCACCTCGACAGGCACCAGGCCTTGCCAGAACAGCAGCGCTATGAGGCCCGTGACGAGGATGCGCGCCACCTCGATCCAGCGCTCGCGAGTCATCAGGACCTTCAGGTCTGCTGCATTCGATCCGGGGTTAGGTGGAGCGGTCGTCATGGTTTTGGCTTACCTTGGTTAAAAAAAATATCGACGGTCAATCGCTCCGAGGCGGGTGAGTCCATCGAGCTGCAGTCGTTGCTCAAGCTGGTCAATGGATGCGACGAGACGCGAGAATTCACGCCATGTACAAGCCTGACCCCACCCTCACGCGCAGTGCGCTGCTGTTGACCGCGTTCGCCGTCACGGTGACCGTGGCCGCTGCAGCCGGACCTGCCGCCCCGGCCGACGTGGCCCTGGCCGCCAAAGCGCAGGCGCTCTTCGGCAAACAGCCCGGCCAAAGCTTTGACGCGTCGGCCTTCACGGCCAGTGCGCAGCCGCCGCGCACAGAGACGCAAACACTGACCCTGCCACCCGGCAAGGGTGCCGAGATCAAGGCCACCCTGGCCAAGGGACAGTCCTTCATCTTTCAGTGGACCGCCAGCGCCGACGTGTCTATCGACATGCACGGGGAGCTGCCGGATTCGCAGGACGAGTACACGAGCTACTGGGTCGACGGCGCACAGCGTGAAGGCTCGGGCGTCTTCAAGGCGGCCTTCGACGGCAACCATGGTTGGTTCTGGGAGAACCGCAGCCAGCAACCGGTGACCATCAAAGTGACCGTGACGGGCTTTCAGACGCGGCTGTTCCGGCCAGGCAAGGGCGGCTGAAGCTGGGAAGCTGGCCTGCGGAGCACGGAGCATCGCGTGCAGCTCCATGCCGCTCATGGGGCAGACAAGTCGATGTCTGCGATCAGCTTTGACCGGGTCGCACGGGCTCTCGCACCGCTGATGTCGGCGTTGATGTCGCCGCCAAACCACTTGTAGCCTGTCGCGCCGATGAGCGCCGAGCCTTCGATCTCGAGGAACCTCACTTCGCCGGGCTTCAGGTCCAGGGTCCTGGCTTCGACCAGATCTTTCCAGTCCAGCAACAGGGCATGCTGACCGGGGCGCAGCCGGACACGAACCACGGAACCCGGAATGGTGTCCACGCGTCGCTGACCGTCGATGCTCACGCCGACCCGATTGATCGTGTCGGCCCAGCGGTTCCTGACCACGTAGAGCGTGGCCACATCCGGCCTGGCTTCAAAGCGTTTGGCGTCCGCCTCGGCGGCATCGCCAGGTTTGGGGGTCGTCGTACAGGTGCGCCATGCCCTGTTGATCTTGCCCACGCGATAGCAATACGTTCCGTCCGGCTCTGTCGCCCGTAGCGGCGTACCAGCGCAGGCGGCGAGCAGCAGCGCCGACAAGCCAGCTACAGACCGAGTGGAGATGTTGATGCCATCCATGGGTCACTCCCGAGGCCAGCGTTGGTGCTCGTCGTCGATGACGTAGGCATGCGAATGCCGCTTTCGTGAGTCGACGGTGGGGCTGCCAAGGTGCTCATGAGCTGCGGGCAGGTCCTCGTGGGTATGCGCAAGCTCGGCCGGGTCGCCCTGTGGCCACAGGCGCATGCTGAGTAGCGTGGTCAACCCCGCCAGTACGGCCAGGGTGAGGAAGCTGGCATCCAGACCGACGCGGGCGCCCAGCCACCCAGCCACCGGGTAGGTGATGAGCCAGCAGGCGTGCGACAGCGCGAACTGTGCAGCAAAGAGGGCCGGCCGGTCCTGCTCGCTGGCCGAGCGCCGCAGCAGCCGGCCTGAGGGCGTCTGGGCCATCGAATAGCCCATGCCGAGGAGCAGCCACAGGGCCACCAGCGTCTCGTATCGCCGCGCCGCCAGAGGACCGAGGAAGAGGCCGGTCGTGAGCAGCGCGGCGCCAAAGAGCATCACGCGCCGGTCGGGCAGCCGCTCCAGCAGCTTGGGCAGGCCCAGAGCCACGAGCATCGAGCCCGCGCCGAAGGCGGCGAGCGCGCCGGCCGTGAAGCGCTGGCCCAGCTGCAACTGACTTTGCACCAGCACGACGGTGTTGACGATGACCATGGCGCTGGCCGAGGCGATGGCCAGGTTCAGCGCCAGCAGGCCGCGCAGCCGCGGCGTGGCCAGGTACAGGCGGCTGCCGCGCGTTGTGCGCTCGTAGACGGTGCGGCGCGGCGGCGGCTTGGCCTTGGGCAGCACGGCCGACACGACCAGCAGCGCCGAGGCGATGAATCCCACCACCGTACCCAGGAACAAGCTTTGGAAGCTCACCACCGTAAGCAGCGCGGCCGCCAGCGCCGGGCTTGCCAGGCTTTCCAGGTCATAAGCCAGGCGCGACAGCGACAGAGCCTTGGTGTAGTCCGCCTCCTTGGGCAGCACGTCGGGGATGGTGGCCTGGAAGGTGGGCGTGAAGCCGGCCGACGCCGACTGCAGCACGAAGATCAGCACATAGACCTGCCAGATCTCGGTGACGAAGGGCAGGCCCACGGCCACGGCCGCGCGAACGAGGTCGAGCGCCACGAGCAGCGTGCGCCTTGGCAGCCGCTCGGCGAAAGCCGACGCCACCGGCGCCACGCCGATGTAGGCCAGCATCTTGATGGCCAGCGCCGTGCCAAGCACCGCGCCGGCATCCGCGCCCGCCAGGTCGTAAGCCAGCAGGCCCAGAGCGACCGTGGCCAGCCCGGTGCCGACCAGGGCAATGACCTGAGCGAAGAAGAGGTGGCGGTAGGTGCGGTTGGCGAGAACGTCGAGCATGGTGGCTCCGCAGAAGGATGACGCCAGCAGGTCGTCTACCTGCTGGCGAAGGAGCAACTGACCAGCCAGTTGCCCGTTGGCTACATGCCGGTCACGCCCGTTAGCCGATCACTTGCCGGTGAAGTTCGCGGCAATGAAGTTGCCCTGCAGCGTGAAGAACATGTAGAGCGTCTCCTTCGCTTTGTCAGCAGCAGCGGGGTCTTTGAAAGTTACCTTCCATTCCTTGCCTTTCTGGCCGTCGATTTGTTCGAGCGACGCTGGCTTGATGCCCTGCCAAGCCTTGTCCAGCTTGCCGCTCGCGATGAGCTGCTGCTGGCGCTTGGCGGCGCAGTTGGACACGGTCTCTTGCTTGGCAGGCGTGCTGCCGTGAAAGTGGCAATCTCCGTCGCCGCCGGCGAAGGCAGATGCGGACAGGGACAGGGCGCCAGCGGCGACGAGAGAGATGAACAGTGGCTTCATAAAAACTCCTGGTGCTAGGGTGGGGGAACTCAAAGGTTGTCGCGCTCTGTGCGCGTGCTTTTATCGACGTCCATGTCTTCATGGGCGTGCTGGTGCTCTTTGGCGGGGAAGCGAAAAGCCTCGCCGTCTACGTCGTGCTGATAGCCGTGCAACTGCATCAGCAACAGCAAGGCGCCAACGGTCATCAGGGCGTTGTTGGCGAGCACGCTGAAACGCGCGAACGAGGCACGGCTGCGCCACAGCGACAGCAGCGCCACCATGACGACGAGAGCGGCAATTTGCCCCACCTCCACGCCGACGTTGAAGCTCAGGATGCGCAGCAGGATGCCGGTGTTGTCGTCACCGAGTGGCAATTGCTGCAGCCGTGTTGACAGGCCAAAACCGTGCAGCAGCCCGAAGCCAAACACAACGCCTAGCAGGTTGGGCGAGGCACGGCCGAAGTGCTTCTGGAAGCCGCCGTTGTTGTCGAAGCCCTTGTAGATGACGCTGATCGCGATCAACGCGTCGACGAGCCAAAAGTTCCACGTGATCTTCAGGAACGTCGCAAAGATCAGCGTGATGCAGTGGCCCAACGTGAAGGCGGTGACGAACTTGGCGATGTCACCAAACCGCGTCAGGAAGAACACGACGCCAAACAGGAACAACAGATGGTCGTAGCCCGTCAGCATGTGGCTGGCGCCCAGGCCGATGTACTGCAGGTAGCCGCCGTCGAGCATGCGCTGCTTGTCGGCCTCGGAGATGCCGTGCGCCCATGCGGCCGCCGCGGAGAAGAGCAAGCCTGCCGCGAGGAGCGGCCGGGCAAGACGATTGAACATATTTTGCTTTCTTGAGATTGGGGTTGATGTCACGCGGAGAGGCGTGCCTCCCCGCATCCAGTCACGCTTGCGGCGCCGCCTCTTCCAGTGCGGGCTTGGGCTGGCGGGAACGCCTGAGCACCAGGCCGCAGAGCGCCGGTAGAACGAACAGCGTCAGTACCGTCGCCGTGACGAGGCCGCCAATCACGACGGTGGCCAGTGGCCGCTGCACCTCAGCGCCCGTGCCGCTGCCGAACGCCATCGGGAGGAAGCCCAGCGATGCGACCAGGGCGGTCATCAGCACGGGGCGCACCCGTTCCATGGCGCCTTCGATGACCGCCTTGTTGACCTCCAGCCCGTCGTCCAGTCGCTTGCGGATGGCCGAAATCATGACCAACCCGTTGAGCACGGCCACGCCCGACACGGCGATGAAGCCGACCGCCACGGAGATCGAGAACGGAATGTCGCGCAGGGCCAGCGTGAACACGCCGCCCGCGACCGCCAGCGGGATCGTGAACAGCACCGTGGCCGTGAGCGCTGCACTGCCGATGGCCAGGTAGAGCACGGCGCTGATCAGGATGAGGCAGGCCGGGATGATGATGGCTAGCCGCTGGGTCGCCGCCTGCAGGTTCTGGAACTGGCCACCCCATTCAATCCACGACCCCGTGGGCAGCTTGATCTCGGCATTGATGCGCTCCGAGGCCTCGGCCACGAAGCTCCCCAGGTCGCGGCCGCTGACGTTGGCCTCCACGTACAGGCGGCGCTTGCCGTTGTCGCGACTGACTTCGTTGAGCCCCTGCGTGAACTTGAACTGCACAAGCGCGCCCAGCGGCACGGTACCGCGCGGCTTGCCATCGAAAGCTGGCAGTGACACGGGCAAGGCACGCAGCTGATCGAGGTTGTTGCGTTGGTCGCCAGGCAAGCGCACGACCAGGTCGAAACGACGGTCGCCCTCGAAGATCTGGCCCGAGGGCCGGCCCGCGAGCGCGGCGGACACCGTCTCTCCGACCTCCTTGAGGGATAGCCCGTAGCGCGCGATGGCCCCGCGGTCAAACTCGATGTCAAAGGTTGGGAAGCCTGCGGTCTGAGCCACGCGCGTGTCCACCGCCCCGGGGATCTTGCGCAGCAGCGCCGCGATGCGCTGACCGGTCGCCGACAGCTGGTCGAGGTCGTCGCCGTAAATCTTCACGGCCACGTCGCTGCGCACGCCGCCGATGAGCTCGTTGAAGCGCATCTCGATCGGCTGCGTGACGTCGTAGGCATTGCCGACGATCGCGGACATCTTTTCGCGGATGCGCTCGATGACCTGCTCCTTCGTTGTTACGCCTTCAGGCCATTCGTCCTTCGGTTTCAGAATGACGTAGTTGTCGGACGCATTTGGCGGCATCGGGTCTGCTGCCAAGCTCGCCGTACCGGCCTTCGAGTAGACCGTCTTGACCTCGGGCAAGGTCAGCAGCGCCCGCTCGATCGGAAGATCCAGCGCCGCCGAATCCTCGATGGACATCGACGGGATGCGCACCGAAGACAGGTTCAAGTTCTGCTCGTCCAGGGTCGGCATGAACTCCTTGCCAACGAATCGGAAGGTGACGGCAGCTGCGGCAACGATGGCCAGGGCAATCACGATGGACGGCCACGGATTGACGACCGCGCGCTGCAGCAGCGGCAAGTACCGGTTCTTGGTGGCCTCGATGACACGGACCTCACGCTCCTCGACGCGCTTGGTCATCATGACCGCGATCAGCGCCGGCACGAAGGTGCTCGACAGCACGAAGGCCGAGGCCAGCGCCAGCATCAGCGTGATGACCATGGGCGAGAACATCTTGCCTTCGACCCCCTGGAAGCTGAGGCACGGCAGGAACACCAGGAAGATGACCAACTGCCCGTAGACGGTCGGTTTGATCATCTCCTTGGACGATGCCATGACCTCTTCGAGTCGCTCGCTCAAGGTTAGAAGCCGGCCTTCCTGGCTTTGCCGATGCGCCAGACGCCGCAGAGCGTTCTCCACCACGATCACTGCGCCGTCGATGATGAGTCCAAAGTCCAACGCCCCAAGGCTCATCAGGTTCCCCGAGATGCCCAGCGTGTTCATGCCGATCGCGCTCACCAGCAGCGACAGCGGGATGATCAGGGCTGCGATCACCGCCGCACGCCAATTCCCAAGCAAAGCGAACAGGATCGCCACGACCAACAGTGCGCCTTCCGTCAAGTTCTTGGCCACCGTCTTGATGGTCGCCAGGACAAGTTGCGAGCGGTCGAGCGTGGGCGTCAAACCGACTCCCTCGGGGAGGGTCTTCTTGATCTCGTCAAGCTTGACCACGACAGCACGTGCCACCGTACGGCTGTTCGCACCAACGAGCATCAGCGCGCTGCCGATGACCGTTTCGTGGCCGTCACGGCTGGCGGCGCCAGTGCGTAACTCGCCGCCGACCTTGACCGTCGCCAGCTGTCCCACCGTGATCGGGATACCGTTGCGCTGGGCTACGACCGTGGTCGCGATCTGGTCCACCGAGCGAAGCCGCCCGTCAGCGCGCACAAGATAGGACTCGCCAGAACGGCGCAGGTAGTTGGCGCCTATCGACAGGTTGGCGTCTTCCAACGCGGTGCCGAGCTCGCTCCAATCGATGCCGTAGGACGCCAGCCGGGTCATGTCGGGTTCGACGACGTACTGCTTCACGTAGCCGCCCAGGGAGTCGACGTCTGCCACGCCTGGAGTCATGCGAAGTTGGGGCCGGACGATCCAGTCCTGCACGGTGCGCAGGTAGGCCAGTTGCGAGACCGAGTCTGGGAGGCGTTCGCCCTCATCGGTCACGAAGCTGCGGTCCTTCTGCCAGCCGGTTTTTCCCTCGGCGGGTGCAGGTGCGCCCTTGCCGCCAGGGTGTTTGAACTCGACGCTGTAATGGACCACCTCACCCAGACCCGTGGACACCGGCCCCAAGACCGGTTCAGCCCCGTTTGGCAGGCTGGGCCTCGCTTGGTTGAGGCGCTCCGTCACCTGCTGGCGCATGAAGTACAGGTCGGCGCTTTCCTTGAAGATCACCGTCACCTGGCTAAAACCGTTGCGCGAGAACGAGCGCATGTTCTCCACGCCATTGAGGCCCGCCAGCGCGGTCTCGATGGGGTACGTCACGCGCTTTTCCACCTCGACCGGCGTGAGCGTCGGGACGACGGTGTTGATTTGCACCTGCTTGTTCGTGATGTCCGGTGTGACGTCGATGGGCAGCAGGCTGAGCTGCCAAGCGCCGTAGACAGCCACCGCCAACGTCATGAAGAGCACCATCCATCGGGCGCGAACGACGCCCTTAAGTAGAGCTTCGATCATTCGTCTTCTCCCGCGTTCTTCATGGCCTCAGCCTTGAGAAGGAACGCATTGCGCGTGGCCACCTGCTGGTTGGCCTGCAGACCGCTGACGACCTGCGCCAAGCCCCCGCTGCGCACGCCCACGTAGACCGGCTGCACGCGGAAGCCTTCGGGTGTACGCACGAACACGACGTCACGGCCGTCCAGGTTCTGCACGGCCTCTTCTGGGACTGCCACGCCAGGTTGGCTGGCATCACTGCGTGCATGCAGGCGGACCTGCACGCCTTCACCTGCGAGCAGCGCTTGCGCGCCCGGGCCGTCGTTCGGGACGAGCACGACCGTAGCAGCGCGCGTCGAGGCGTTGACACCCGGCGTGAGGCCGCGCACGGTGGCCGGCACCGGCTTGCCCGAGCGCGATAGCACCGTTGCGGCATCGCCCACAGCCACGCGACGCAGGTCTTCCGCCGTCAGCGGCGCTTCGATCTGGACCGCACCCGGCTTGGCAACGCGGAACAGCTCCACGTCCGGGGTCACGCGCGCGCCCACCAGGGCAGTACTTGATGTCACGCGCCCGGCGATGGGCGACACCATGGTGAGCGTGCGGCCATCGTTGCTTACACGGGCGGTACCCGCCACCGCCGCTGCACGCTGAGCTTCGGCCTCGGCCACATCGACGTCAGCCTGCGCCGCTTCCAGGGCTTGGCGCGGCGTCACGCCCTGGTCAAACAGACTCTTTTCGCGGGCCAGGGTCTTGCGGGCCAGTTCCACCTTGGCCTGCGCCACGCGACGATCGCTGACCATGGAGGCAGCTTCCAAGCTCTCGATGCTGGCCAACACCTCGCCGGCGGCCACCGTATCGCCGAGCCGGCGCATGACGCGAACCAGTGTGCCGTTGGCGCGGCTGACGACTGCAGCCTCCGCACCCGGTGCAGCCGAAACGACGGCAGGGAGCAGCAACTCGTTGCGCACGTCGGAGGCCGTGGCAGCCTCGACACCGATGTTGGCTGCGGTGACGTACTCAGCCGGGATCTTCAGCTCGGGCGCTTCCCGCTTGGGCGCGCTGGCGGCAGCCGCTGCTTTCGCGGCCGGATCGGCCTGCTTCGGTGCCGACCGACTCGCCACGAAGTAGCCGACGCCGGAGGCGCCAACAATGGCGGCTGCGACCAAAACATGGTTAACCGTGAATTTACTTGTCATTGTGATTCTCCGAACGCAAGACGTCCCTCGGCTTGCGCCAGCGCAGCCAGGGAGCGGACACGCGCCAGGCGGGCGTCGATGGTTAAACGTTGTGCTTCTGAATAGGCGCGGCGCGCGAACAGCAGCTCGACCAAGGGAGTTCGGCCCGCGTCGTAGCCGATTCGGCCGAGTCGATAGCCCTCTGCAGATGCACGCTCGCCTTCGAGTGCGGCCTCCAGTTGGCCTTGTGCCGCCTGCAGCTGCGCTTGTGCGGCGCGGCGCGCTGCGGTGGTCTGCAGCCTGGCCGCCAGCACCCGCGCGTCGGCCGCCTGCACACGCTGGCGCGCAGCGGCAACCGCGTCCCGATTGCGATCAAACAGGGGAATCGAGGCAGACAGGCCGACCACATAGCCGTTCTGCGACGTCCAGGCATAGCGCCGAACGCCCGCCGTCACGCTGAGGTCGGGAATCCAGCGACGCTCTTCAACCTGCAGGCGCGCCTCAGAGGCTTCCCGCTCGGTTTGGGCCACACGCAGGGTCGGGGACTCGTCAGCCGCCGCACCGCGCTCTGCAGCGGTGGTGAACAACGAGCCGGCAACACCGGAAAAGGGCTCCTGTGCGCCGACAAGCGCTGACAATTCTTCGAGGGCTTGGGTGAGGTCGGCTGCAGCTGCACGCTCGGCACCGCGGGCAGCGGCCGCACCAGCTTCAGCCTGGGCAACGCGCACCGCGGCTTCCTTGCCGGCCTCGACCTGCGCACGTGCCGCGCGCAAATCGTCACTGGCGCGGGCGAGTTCTTCGCCGGCAACACGCTGCCGCGCCTGTGCAGCCTCGACGGAGCCGTAAGCCAAGGCCAGCTTTGCCGCCCAGGTGATTTCGGCTTCGCGCCGCCTTGCCTCGGCAACGTCGGATTCGCGATCGGAGACAGCAATGCGCGACGCTCGCTTGCCGCCCAGCTCCAGCGGCTGGCTGATCGAATAGGTGGTCTGGCGCGGGCTCTGGCCGCCATTGGCGGGCGCGCCCAGGTCTTCGGCTTGTGCATCGAGCCTTGGGTTCAGCCACTTGCGGCTTTGCGCCGCATCCAGGCGAGCCGCTTCAGCATTGGCCTGCTGTTCCAGCAGGATCGGAGCGCGGGCCAGCGACTGTTGAAGCAGGACTCCAAAAGCCGGAGCATCGGCCGAATGAGCCAGGGGGCTTGAGAGGGCGAGAGCAAGTCCGATGGCGGACAGGGCCAAGCTTGGTCGCGAGCCGCCGGCGCGGCTGCTGGCATAGCCAGCAACGCGACGCCTCTGCACCGGCGTGCGAATGGGAAATTGCGATGACATGAAAACTCCACGGATTGAGCGCGCACGATGACGCGCCCGGGAAAAGCGGCTTGTGGCTTTTCAGGCGTGGAGCGGAGGGGCACGGCCTGCGGGGGGCAGGCTCTTGAAAGAGGTGAATTGCGGTGGCCCTCGGTCGGGCCAGTCTGGGATCGGTGTGTCAGCTGTGATCGCGGGGAAGACCACGACGAAAGCCACCACAGAAAGCACCGCATCGGCGACTGTTTGGACGTCCGTCAGCGCAGAACGCTGTGAGCGCAGTGCAATCGCCGAATGACCCCCTTCCAGTCCGGGGTGGCCATCTTCCGCGTGGGATTCAACGGCCGGCGAATCAGCCGACGGGCCGTGTGACACCGTCAAGCCAGCGTCCGCATCGATACCGAAGTCATGGTGATGTCGGTGAAAAGGCGCGCTGGCCTGATCGAACATAAGGACCAAGACCAAAAACAAGCGAAACGCCCACATCCAACCCCGCAGCGGTGGGGTCACCCCGCTGCGCAAGCGTGTCCGTGCGTTGACGCTGGTTGGCTTCACGATCCTCAACAATGTTGGCTGGTTCGCTGTCTTCCCTACCGCATCTGGCAGGGGCTGAAGTGGTTGACGGTACCACCGTGATGGTGATCAAAGTGGCCGTCAACAAAAACGCCGTCGGTTTCTCTCGGAGTAGTCTCCGAACTTTCGATGGTACTGGGGGATAGTACCAGCAAGTGTCCCGACACGTGATGATGAACATGAGACGAACTCTTGTTCGATGACGCGTGCCCCCCACCCGCGTCACCGGCGCCGACGGCCTTTGCCGCGCTTGGCGGCATGTTGCTGTTGTCGCTTTTTTCGATCCCGGGCGTGCTGGCGCTTGACGATCACCCATAACACCGCCACTGCGACGACCAACACCAGCAACGACCCCATCAAGTAGTTCACGAGGGGTGCGTTATGCGTACGAAGATGCAAGATGTCGAGGCTCTTCATCAGTCGCCTGTGCCGCTCTGGAGCGCGTAGGCAGGGGGATCGTCTATCTTGGCTAGCCGATGAAGTCATCCGGCACCCACGAGTCGCAAGGGCCGCTTGTCGACAGACAGCGATAGGGACAGCAGCGCTCAGCCGACCACGGGCGGCGCGTGCGCGTCAGGGGGCATGCTGCGATACGACGGAATGGGTGGAAGTCGCCAGCTGGCGTAGGCCGACCCAGCAACGACATCCTTTGGGATCGCCGATGCAATCTTGGTGTTCAAACAGGCACGCTCGGCCTGTGGCAGATCGTTCGACTCGCCTGTTGCATCGACCGAGCCAGCGCCGGAGGCCGAGCGAACAGCCAATGCCCAATGTCCGGCAGGGCCGTCATCGTTGACGTCCGCGTGGGCGTTGGCTTCGATGTGATGGCTGGATGCAGAAACCCAAGTCGCGTCCACCCCCCCTTCGTGATGATGCGCATGCAACGGCGCGCTCACTTGGTCGACAACGAGCAGCGCCACCAGCATCCAGCGCGCGAGCCGCCACCACCACGCCGTCACGGAGACGGGCGCGCGGGCGAAAGCGGCCGGGTTCGACATCGTGGGTTTATTTCAGGTAAGTCCGCAAGATGGAAACGACTTCTTCGATTTCTTCGTGGCGCTTCTCGGGCGTGATGCCGTCGGCCCCAACATGCTCGCGAAGATGACCTTCCAGCACCTCGGTCATCAAACCATTGACAGCACCGCGGATCGCCGCAATCTGCTGCAGCACCTTGCCGCAGTCGACATCCCGATCAGCAACAAGAACGCGCTCCAGGGCCTCGGCCTGCCCCTTGATGCGACGGACTCTCGCCAACAAGCTTTTTTGACCGGTGACCGTGTGAGGCATGAAGGTGATGTTAGCGAGGTACCGGCGGGGGTACCTGGACGAGCGGCGCGCGGCGCTCCGGTTTCACGACAGGTCCCATGCCTCGATAGTGAGTTGGTGTTGCGCCGGACAGCTCGCCATGCGGTCCGCGTGGATCTCGACCTTGCCGAGCCAGTTTGCCGGCAACACGTAGTCGTCACCAATCACTGCCAAGCCTTGGTGGGCCGGAGGCCCATCGACCAGCAACGGCAGCACGACTGCGGCCGAGGCGATGTAGACGTTCGGATAGCCGTCGCTGCGGATCTTGCGGGCATCCCTGCGAGCCACCAGTTGCTCCAGCCAATCCAAGCCACCGATGCCGACTTCCCAGGTCGCCAGGATGAACGCCTTTCGGTCCACGGCCTGTTGGCGCTCTTCGGGTGATTGTGTCGAGATGACGATCCACCATCCGATCATTGGGCCTCCGTTCCCAGCTTGCTGGCCAGTGTGCCCCATGGCAGGGCCGCTCCGCCCAGGTGCGCAAGGTAGCTCGCCATCGTTTTTCACGCGTCCCAGCTCACCCTATGGGCACCGCTGACAGCGTCGTGCCTGGCATCGTCCTCTCCGTGCACGTAGATGCTGGTCGTGCCCAGCGATGCATGCCCAAGGGTGTCGCGCACATGGCGCAAGTCGATGTCGTTGGCGAGATTCGAACCCGCTGTGTGGCGCAGCCAGTGGGCCGAGCCCGCCCTGAGCTTCTCCGCCTGAGCGTCTCCGCGGCCATCGGCAAGCCAGCGATTGGCAGCCTGCCCGAAGATGTCCTTGATGATGCCGTGCACCGCGCTGCGCGTCAGGGGCGCCGGCCAGGCTGGCGCCGGATGCGTGGTGCGACGCCACGCCACGGGGTATAGCAGTGGCGACGGTTCACCCTGCGCAGGCAGATCACTCAGCTCAAGCGAGCGGCGGTAGTTCATCAGCTCGACCATCATTTCGGTGCTCGCCGGCACCAGACGTGACTTGTCGCCTTTGCCGAGCACCTGCAGCCACCAGCGCTGCTCACCGGACTTGGCGTCGGAGCGCATGAAGAAGTCGCCCATGCCGTTGCCCGCTACCTCCGAGATGCGTAGACCGCCAAGAAACAGGAGCGTGAAGAGCCACCGAGCGCGGGCATAGACCGCTCGCTGGCGCGGCGTCTCCCGTGGCATGGCCATGATGGTCTGACGGACGGCAGACCAGAGGTCTGCCTCCAGGAACCGTGTCACGCGCGGCGCAGGCGCTTTGCGGCGCCGACGGCTCAGCGCCATCGGGTTGCCCGCCAGATATCCGGCCTCCACGAGCCAAGTGAACATCGAGTTCAGCACGATCATGGACTGGCGGATGCTCGCTTCGGACAGTGGTCCGGCGAACGGCCGCCAGCCCGGGTCTCGTCGCGCAAGCTTTCGGCCTGGCGCCATCACCCAGCGCTCGGCCGGCATTGGATTGGCCAGGAAGCGCCGGTACATCAACAGGTCTTCGTGGGCCAGCGATGAAAGCGGCTTTGCTCGCTCGCTGATGCTCCACAGCAGCAGGCGCTCGGCCTCGCGGCGACTGTTGGCCAGCGTGTTGGCGCTGTCTGCAAACCGGGCCAGCCAGGCGAGCACTGCTTCTTGATCCGTGGCCGCCGAAATCTGCTGATGGCCGGAGCGCGAGCGGTTTGTGCCATCGCGGCCTGACAGCCCATCCAGCACGACGATTTCGCCGAGCGGAGCGACTTCGGTGAGAGCCAGCCCTCCAGTCGAAGACGGTTTTTCGGACTCACGCATTTCGTTCGGCCGCATTTGAAGGAGTTTTGACACTATAAAGGTAATGTCAAATCTTTGTGAATGACAGTTGGATAGTTAACGTATTACGTCGTAATATCAACGAATGACTATCGAATCAGAGATCCTGAGTGAGATCGAGCTGTTGAAGGCCAAATTCAGCGACACGAGAACCCTGTACCGCGAGGTCTGCGTCCTACTGTTTTTCAGGCACGGGCTCACACCGACAGCCAACAAGCTCTACCAGTACGTCAGGCGGGGTTCGATGAACGTGCCCACCGAGCAGCTGGCCAAGTTCTGGGACGACCTTCGTCACAAGGCCCGTGTCGACATCGAGCATCCTGACCTGCCGGAAGAGGTGAAAGCCCTGGCAGCCGAGGCAATCGCTGGTCTCTGGCGGCAGGCGTCTGACGCCGCGCGCGGAGAATTTGCTGCTGCAAAGCTGGAGAACCAGGCCGAAGCAGAACGCGCACGGGCGGCCCAAGCCGACGCTGAGGCAGTGCTCCGGCAGGCCCAGGAAGAGCTCGACCAATTGCGTGCAGAACTAGCCCAACGCGACGAAGCCGTGCGGGCCGGCCAGGCCGAAGTTGAAGCCGAGCGTCGCACCCAAGCGGGGACGCAGGCGCGCGTGCAAGAACTGCTCAGCCAACTTGAACAGGCGCGCGCCCAGCAGCAGCGGCAGCAGGATGCCTTCAGTGCCGATCTGGCCAAGGCCCGCGAGACGGTGGACGCAGCGCAGGAAAGGGCTGCGGCCGCAGAGCGTCGAGCCCTCATGGAGATCGAGCAGGAGCGCCAGGCGCGCGCCCGGGCAGACAAGGCTGTAGAGGCGCTCCGAGAACGTCTGGGTGCGGCGGAAAGCCGTGAGCGGCAGCAGTCGCTGACCCACGCCGAAGCGGTCACACGGTTACAGATGGAATTGAACGCTGCCGTTGCGGCTCTCAAGGGCGCCCAGGACGCGCAGGCGGCCCTGGAACGCGATGTTGAGGGCCTGCGTCAACAGCTCTTTGAAAGCCGACAAGCCACCGCGCGGCACCAGGCCGAGGCTCATACGCTGCAGGGGCTGGTGGAACGGCTGACCCCGGCGCAGGCGGCGGCCAGCGCAGCGCCGCAGGCCCGCACGTCGCGCAAGAAGGCGGGAACGGGCGGCACGTGAGTTCGGCGCTGCAGCCCGAGGCCCAGCTGGCCAGCATCGTCAAGGCAATCACGGATCTGGATGACTTGGTCAGGCTGACCTTGGGCGGGCTTTCGCGCGCGAAACCCTGGCAACGGCAGCTCGCCGCTGCCTTGGCCGACGTCGACCGTCGGGCGCAGGTGCTGCGAATGACCATCGTCATGGAGCGCAGTGATGACGAGCTCTTGGCCGCTTCCGACGACCTGATAACAAGCTGCCGGCGGGCCGCAAGCGCACTTGGTGGCAGCCGCGCCGACCGGGTGACGCTGACATCGCTGCGGCTGGTCACCGAACTCGCTGAAAAGATTCGCGCTTTGCTCAAGTGCCAGGATTGCCACCTGCCGACAAGTTGAATGCGGCGGAGCGCGCTCGACCGCAAGGACCTGAGTCTTATGTTCTGCAATTGCAAACTTTGCGGCGACTCATAACTTCAGGTGTTATGACAGAAAACTGGCTTTATCCCGGCACACCCCCCTGCGGCCCGCACAACGTTGACCTCCGCTGGCGCACTGACAGCAACGTTTACCACCCATTTCCGCGCGGACGGCCGCCTCACACAGCGTTGACCTCCGGTGTTGTGCCGGCTCAGCGCCGATCCGCATCTGCATAGCTACAAGAGTCCATCAGTGTTCTTCAAAGCGACCGTTGCTTTTGTCTGGCTGCTGAGCTGGCTACCGTTCACGGCGATCTCGGCGCTGGGCTGGCTCGTTGGCCACCTCATCGCATCGATCCCGTCCTCCCGACGCCACATCGGTCAAGTGAACCTCAGACGTTGTCTGCCTGACTGGACTGAGCAACCGTCTTGAAAGTCAAGCTTGGTGCAGCGACTGATCCCAACTCGACCCGTTCTTGGCGATGGCGTTGAGCATGGTCAGCAGCTTGCGC
>RXJV01000051.1 GCA_003963075.1 Burkholderiales bacterium | reverse complement strand
CGGGTTGGACGGGAAGCCGAACACCATCATCTTGGGCTTGGGGTAGCTGCCGCGGATGGTCTTCTCCAGCTCGGCGAAGAAGTCCACCTCGCTCGACACCGGAATCGCGCGGATGTCGGCCCCGGCGATCACCGCGCCATAGATGTGGATGGGATAGCTCGGGTCCGGCACCAGCACCGTGTCGCCGCGGTCCAGCGTGGCCAGCATCAGATGGGCCAGGCCTTCCTTGGAGCCGATGGTGACGATGGCCTCGGTGTCGGGGTCGATCGCCACGCCGTAGCGGCGCTGGTACCAGTGCGAGATCGCACGGCGCAGCCGCGGGATGCCCTTGCTGGCCGAGTAGCCGTGGGTATCGGGCCGCTGCGAGACCTCGTTGAGCTTGGCGACGATGTGCGGTGGCGTGGCCCCATCGGGGTTGCCCATGCTCATGTCGATGATGTCTTCGCCGCGCCGGCGGGCCGCGAGCTTGAGCTCGGCCGTGATGTTGAAGACGTAGGGTGGGAGGCGGTCGATGCGCGCGAAACGGCGCTTGCCGCCCGAGGCGGTGGGAGAGGTCATTGGCAGTGTCACGTGAGCGCCCGGAACCGTCCGAGCGACGTGGCCCGGCGTGCTGTCGGGCCGGGTTCATCCTAACCGGCCCATCGGTCTCCTGTCCCAAGATTGAGGGATCGGGTGGCGCGCCTGCCGGCCGCCGGCCCGCCAGAATCCGGCTGTCCCTCAAACCAATGGAGAACCTTGCGATGAAACCCAGCCCCCGCTCCACGGCCTGGCGTCGACTGATCCTGCTGGCCGCAGGCCTGGGCTGTGCCGCGCTGGCCCAGGCGCAGGCTTTCTCCAACCTCTACGTGTTCGGTGACAGCCTGTCCGACGTCGGCAACGACCTCATCGTCACCGGCGGCCTGGTGCCGTCGCCGGCGTTCTACAGCCAGGGCAGCATCACCGGGCGCTTCACCAATGGCCTGAGCTACGCCGATCGTCTGGCCACCGGGCTTGGCCTGGCGCTGCGTCCGTCGCTGCAGGGCGGCAGCAACTATGCCTTCGGCGGCGCCCGCGTCTCGTCGGTGGCCAGCGGCCTGCCGCCCACCGCATTGAGCTTCAACCAGCAGATCGCGGCCTTCGATGCCGCCCACGCCCAGGCCGACCCGTCGGCGCTGTATGTGCTGTGGATCGGTGCCAACGACATGTCGGACGCGATCGGCGCCGCCGCGCGCGGCCACAGTGGTGCCGTGGGGTCTGCGGTGGCGGATGCGATGCAGGGCATTGGCGGGGCCATCACCGATCTGTCGGCCCGCGGTGCGCGGCATTTCCTGGTCCCCAACCTGCCGGACCTTGCGGTCATTCCCTCCATCACGGGCCTGAAATCGGCCGGGCTGTCGGCGCTGGCGCACACCGCCAGCGTGTCCTTCAACGACGCGCTCGCCGCCACCTTGTCGCAACCCGGCTTCACGGCCCTCGACATCCGCCGGCTGGATGTGTTCGGCTCGCTGGCCGCGGTCACCGCGCAGCCGGCGAGCTTCGGCTTTGCCAACGTGACCGATGCCTGCTACAGCGGCGAGGTCAACGGCGCGGCCCGTCCAGGCGGCAGCGCGCCCACCGTGTGTGCCAATCCGGCCTCCTTCGTGTTCTGGGACTACGAGCACCCGACGGCGTCGATGCATGCGTTGCTCGGCGCGCAGGCCCTGGCGGCCGCAGTGCCCGAGCCTGCCACCGCGCTGCTGCTGGGCCTGGGCCTGGCGGCGCTGGCCTGGCGGCGCGTGCCGCGCCGCGACTGAGCGCGGGTACTTGCGGCGGCGCGCCTTCCTAGAATGCGCGCGATGCACACCCCCGCGGCCCCCATCGTCTGCGTCGGCGGCCTCAACATCGACCGCAAGCTGCGCCTGTTCGCCCAGGCGCTGCCGGGTTCGTCCAACCCCTGCGAGGCGCATGAAACGCCCGGTGGTGTCGTGCGCAACGTGGCTGAGAACCTGGCCCGGCTGGGGCTGCCGGTGGCGCTGGTGGGTGCGGTGGGCGACGACGCCGGTGGGCGCCTGCTGCTGGAGCAGGCTGCACAGCTCGGCATCGACACTGACGCCGTCATCCGGCGGCGCCGCCAGTCCAGCGACAGCTACACCGCCGTCCTCGATCCGGACGGCGGCCTGGCCCTCGGCCTGGCGGCCATGCCCCTGGTCGAAAGCCTCAACCGCTGGGCCCTTGAGGCCAGTGCGGCGCTGCGGGCCAGGGCCGCCCTCGTGGTGGCCGACGGCAACCTGCCGCCGGACGCCTGGCCGACCTTGCTCGCCGAGGCAAGCAGCGGCGGTGTGCCTCTGGTGGGCGTGGCGGTGTCCGAGGCCAAGATGGCGCGACTCCCGGACCGCCTGGACGGCCTGCATCTGCTGATCCTGAATGCCGGCGAGCTGGCCACCGTGGCGGCCGACCCCGCCGAGGCCTTCGCCCGGCTGCAAGGGCGCGGCGTGGCCCGGGTGCTGGTGTCCGACGGCGCGCGCGGGCTGCGGCTCAGCGAGCCCGGCGGCGTGCTGCGCCACTGGCCAGCGCCTGCGGTGCCCGTCGTTGACGTCACCGGCGCCGGCGATGCGCTGGCGGCCGGCCTCTGCGCCGGGCTGCTGCGGCACGCCGGCGATCTCGATGCGGCCGCGCGCCTGGGTCTCGACTTGGCCGCGCTGACGCTGCAGACCGTGGACAGCGTCCACCCCGAACTGACACGCGATTTTTTGTGCAACCGATGAACGCCCTGATCCAGCTCTCGCCCGAGGTCGCCGCCGCGCGCGCCGACGGCCGGCCCGTCGTGGCCCTCGAATCCACCATCATTGCCCACGGCATGCCCTGGCCACAGAACCTGGACACCGCCCGCGAGGTGGAGGACGTGATCCGCGCCGAAGGCGCCGTGCCGGCCACCATCGCCGTCATCGGCGGGCGCATCCGCGTCGGCCTGACGCCGGACGAGCTGCAGCAGCTGGCCCGGTCGCCCGATGCGATGAAGCTCAGCCGGCGTGACCTGCCCTATGCCATCGCCACCGGGAAGCTGGGCGCCACCACGGTCGCCGCGACGATGATCTGCGCCCAGCTCGCCGGCATCGAGGTCTTCGTCACCGGCGGCATCGGTGGCGTGCACCGCGGCGCCGAGACCAGCTTTGACATCTCGGCCGACCTGCAGGAGCTGGCGCGCACGCCGGTGGCCGTGGTCTGCGCGGGCGCCAAGTCCATCCTCGACCTGGCGCTGACGCTGGAATACCTGGAGACCCATGGCGTGCCGGTGCTGTCCATCGGCCAGGACAACTTCGCCGCCTTCTTCACACCGGACAGCGGGCTCAAGGCCGATTTCCGGATCGACACCGCCGAGGAGCAGGCCCGCTTCATCCGCGCCAAGTGGGCCCTGGGCCTGGCCGGCGGCGTGGTGGTGAGCAACCCGGTGCCGGCGGCCCACGCCATGCCGCGCGAGGAGATCGATGCGATCACCGCCCAGGCGCTGCAGGAGGCGCAAATCCAGGGCATCCAGGGCAAGGCGATCACGCCCTTCCTGCTGGCACGCATCAAGGCGCTGACCGGCGGGCGCAGCCTGGCCACCAACATCGCGCTGGTGAAACATAACGCAGTGGTCGGTGCGCGGCTGGCGCGTGCGTTGCAGATGCCAGGCTGAAACTTGCCCCGCCCCGCAGCGGGCCCAAGCGGTGCCAGCAACGACCGAGCAAACTGCTGCCGTTAAGCTGATCTGTTTTTTTGGTCCACCCCCATTACTTTCGTCAGGTCTGCTGCATGCGCTCGACCCCTAACTTCCTGGACGCCGCGACGGCCGGGCTGACGCTGGCTTTGCTGGCCGGCTGCGGACGCAACACCGAAGGCGGAGCGCCCCCCGGAGGCGCTGCGTCGGCCCCTGCGGCAGCCGCCAGCGCGCCGCCGCCGCAGAACGTCAGCGTGATGCCTGTCCGCCAGGCCGATGTGCCGGTGACCGTCGAGGCCAGCGGCACCGTGACGGCGCTGCAGAGCGTGGACCTGCGCGCCCAGACCACGTCCACCGTCGCCCAGGTGCTGGTCAAGGATGGCCAGAACGTGAAGAAGGGCGAGCTGCTGTTCCGCTTCGATGACCGGGCCGACCGCGCGGCGCTCGACAAGGCCCGCGCCCAGCTCGCGCGTGACCGTGCCGCCCTGGCCGACCTGGAGCGGCAGTGGAACCGCGCCAAGGAGCTGAAGGCGCAGAACTTCATCGCCCAGAACGCGGTGGACACCGCCCAGGCCAATGCCGAGGCCGGCCAGGCCCTGGTGCGCAGCGACGAGGCGGCGGTGCAGGCCGCGCAGGTGGCGGTCAGCTACAACGAACTGCGCGCGCCGATCAGCGGCCGCGCCGGCATCGTCAATGTCTACCCCGGCAGCCTGGTGCAGGCCAATGCCAGCGTCGTGCCGCTGGTCAACATCGCCCAGCTCGACCCCATCGGCATCAGCTTCACGGTGCCCGAGACCCAGCTCGCCAGCCTGCTGGCCGCCACCCGTGGCGGCGAACTGGCCGTGGAGGCCTTGCCACCGCCCGGGTCGCCGCGCGGGGCGGCGCCCGTCAAGGGCCGTGTGACGGCGGTGGACAACCTCGTCGACGCCAGCACCGGCACCATCAAGGTCAAGGCCGAATTCGCCAATGCCGCGCAGACCCTTTGGCCGGGGCAGTACCTGCGGGTGCGGGTCACATTGCGCACCCTGCAGGGCGTGACGGTGGTGCCGCAGGCGGCCCTCATCATTCGCGGCAACGAGCGCTCGGTCTACGTCGTCGGGCCCGACAACACGGCCCGCCTCGTGCCGGTGCAGGTGCGCGCCGCGCTGGGTGAGCAGGCCGTCGTGGAAGGCCTGGAGGCGACGGCCCAGGTCGTCATGGACGGCAAGCAGAACCTGCGGCCGGGCACGCCGCTGCGCATTCAGGCGCCCGCGGCGGCGGCGTCCAAGCCGGCTTCGGGTGCTGCCCAATGAAGCGGGCTGAGCGCAGGGCCGCCCCCCGTCAGCCCGTCATCCCCGCGGCGGAGCGCGCGATGGACTCGTCGAGCGAGGGCCTGGCATGAGACTCACCGAGCTGTTCATCCGGCGGCCGGTGATGACCGTGCTGCTGAACCTGTCGCTGGTCATCGCCGGCCTGGCGGCCTGGAGCCGCATCCCGGTGGCGGCCCTGCCGTCCTACAACACGCCGGTCATCAATGTCGGCGCGTCGCTGCCCGGTGCGGCGCCGGAGACGATGGCGTCGTCGGTGGCGCTGCCGCTGGAGAAGCAGTTCTCCACCATCGCCGGCCTGCAGACCATCTCGTCCACCAACACTTTGGGCAACACCTCGCTCACGCTGGAGTTCGACCCCTCGCGCAACATCGATGCGGCGGCCGTTGATGTGCAGGCCGCGCTGTTCCGGTCGCTGCGGGCCTTGCCGGCCGAGATGACCTCGCCACCGAGCTATCGCAAGGTCAACCCGGCCGATGCACCGGTGCTGCTGGTGGCGCTGACCTCGCCGTCGATGGACCTGACCGAGCTGAACGACTACGCCGAGAACCTGCTGTCGCCCGGGCTGTCCACGATCGACGGCGTGGCCCAGGTGTCGATCTATGGCCAGAAGCGCTATGCCGTGCGCATCAAGGTGCGTACCGACCTGCTGAACCAGCGCAATATCACGCTCGACGAGTTGCAGGCGGCGGTCAAGGCGGCCAATGCCAACACGCCGGTCGGCGTGCTCGACGGGTCCCGCCAGACGCTCACCATCCAGGCCAACCGCCAGCTCAGGAATGCGGCGGAATTCGGTCGCATCGTGGTGGCCTCGCGCAATGGCGCGCCGGTGTTGCTGCGGGATGTGGCCGAGGTGCAGGACAGCGTCGAGACCAGCAAGACCTACGCCACCTACCAGGGCGAGCGCTCCATCACGCTGGCCATCCAGCGCCAGCCCGATGCCAACACGGTGCAGGTGGTCGACAAGGTCAAGGCCCTGCTGCCACGCTATGCGGCGCAGATGCCGGCGTCGATCCAGATGCGCACGCTGAGCGACCGTTCGGTGTCCATCCGCGAGTCCCTGCACGACGTCTACGTCACGCTGGCGCTGACCGTGGGCCTGGTGGTGCTGGTGATCTTCATCTTCCTGCGCCGGGCTGTGGCCACGCTGATCCCGACCGCCTCGCTGCCGATCTCGTTGATCGGCGCACTGACGCTGTTGTTCGCACTCGGCTACAGCCTGGACAATATCTCGCTGCTCGGCATCACGCTGGCCGTGGGCCTGGTGGTGGACGATGCCATCGTCATGCTGGAGAACATCGTCCGGCATGTGGAAGACGGGATGAAGCCCTTCGACGCCGCGGTGCGCGGCGCGCGCGAGATGGCCTTCACCATCGTGTCCATCTCGATCTCGCTGGTGGCGGTGCTGATCCCGATCTTCTTCATGCCCGGCGTCATCGGCCTGCTGTTCCACGAGTTCGCGGTCGTCGTGGGCCTGTCCATCCTGGTGTCGGCCGTGGTGTCGCTGACCCTGGTGCCGATGCTGTGCAGCCGCCTGCTCAAGGCCGGCGAGCACCACGAGGACGGGCCGCTGGGCCGCCTGTTCGAGCGCGGCTTCACGGCCACGCTGAACGCCTACACCCGCACGCTGGACCTGGCCCTGCGCCACCGCGCCTGGGTACTGGGGGTGGCGGTGGCGAGCTTTGTGGCCACCGTGTGGTTCTGGAGCACCATTCCCAAGGGCTTCTTCCCGGAGGAGGACATCGGCCAGATCCAGGCCAGCACCGAGTCGGCCGAGGACACGTCGTTCACGGCCATGGTCGATCTGCAGGACCGCGTGGCGGCCATCGTTCGCAATGACCCCAATGTCTCGGCGCTGAGTTCGGCCGTCGGCGGCGGGCCCTCGGGCAGCGCCACCAACACCGGCCGCATGTTCATCAACCTCAAGCCCCGCGGCGAGCGCGAGCCCATGCCCAAGGTGCTGGAGGGCCTGCGCAAGAAGCTGCGCGCCGTGCCGGGCATCGCCGTCTATCTGCGCCCGGTGCAGAACCTGCAGCTCGGCGGCCGCCAGAGCAAGAGCCGCTACCAGTACACGCTGCAGGCGGTGTCGGCCGGCGAGCTGAACAGCTGGGCGGTCAAGCTGCAGGACAAGCTGCGCGCCGATGCCCGCTTCCGCGACGTGACCAGCGACTCGCAGATGCGCGGCCTGCAGGCGAGCCTCGTCATCGACCGCGAGCGCGCCGCGCTGCTGGGTGTGCAGATGCAGGACCTGCGCAATGCGCTCTATGGCGCCTTCGGCGAGCGCCAGGTGTCCAGCATCTATGCCGAGAGCAACACCTTCCAGGTCATCATGGAGGCCGGCGACGACGACCGGAGCAGCGAGACGGCCTTCGACAAGATCTATCTGCGCGGCAAGAACGGCGCCCTGGTGCCGCTGTCGGCATTTGCCACCGTGCAGCGCACCCTCGGCCCCACGGCGGTCAACCACCAGGGCCAGCTGCAGGCGGTGACCATCAGCTTCAACCTCGCGCCCAATGTGCCGCTGGGCGATGCCACCGCGCAGATCGACGCCTTCACGCGCGACATCCAGCTGCCGCCCAGCATCATCACCAGCTATGGCGGCGATGCGGCGGTGTTCCAGGATTCGCAGTCCGGCCAGCTGCTGCTGATCGGCCTGGCCGTGGCGGTCATCTATGTGCTGCTGGGCGTGCTCTACGAGAGCTACATCCATCCCCTCACCATCCTGGCCGGCCTGCCGTCGGCGGCGGTGGGTGCGCTGATCACGCTGCAGCTGGCCGGCATGGAGCTGACCATCATTGCCACCATCGGCATCGTGATGCTGATCGGCATCGTCAAGAAGAACGCGATCATGATGATCGACTTCGCACTGGACGTGCAGCGCAGCCAGGGCCTGAAGCCGGCCGAGGCGATCCGCCAGGCCTGCATCCTGCGCTTCCGGCCCATCATGATGACGACGCTGGCTGCGCTGATGGGCGCGCTGCCGATCGCGCTGGGCCTGGGCGCCGGCGCCGAGCTGCGGGCGCCGCTGGGCCTGGCCGTGGTGGGCGGCCTGATCCTGTCGCAGGCCGTGACGCTCTACATCACGCCGGTGATCTATCTGGCTTTGGACCGCTTCAGCGGCAGCGGGCCCGATGAGCGCGAGGTGGCCGACTTCGCGTCCAAGGCGATCTGATCAGGCGAACCTGAGGCGGCCTTCCTGGGCCGCCCGCTGCAGGCTGCCGGCCGCGCGCTCGATCATGCCGATGACCGCGTCGAAGCCCGCCACCGGACCGAAGTAGGGGTCGGGCACGTCCTGGCCGGCCATCTCCGGCACGAAGTCGGTCAGCATCTGGATGCGTGGATGCAGTTCGGCTTCGGCTTTGGCGCGCAGGGCCTGGACATGGTCGGCCTCCATCGCCAGCACCAGGTCGTACCTGGCCAGTTGAGCGGGCTCGGCACGTTGCGAACGCCACTTCCGGTCCAGGCTGTAGTGGTGCCGGGCCAGTGCTGCCGCCGCGCGGGCGTCCACCGGGCCGCCGCGCGGGTCGGCATGCACGCCGGCCGACGCGATGGTCTTGAAGACGTCGCCGAGCTTGGCGCGGAAGATGGCCTCAGCCATCGGCGAGCGGCAGATGTTGGCGGTGCAGACGAGCAGGACGGCGGCCATCGCGCTCAGGGCTTGCTGAGCTCGGCGCGCATCGCGTCGATGACGGCCTTGTAGTCCGGCTTGCCGAAGATGGCCGAGCCGGCGACGAAGGTGTCGGCGCCCGCCGCAGCGATCTCGCGGATGTTGTCGACCTTCACGCCGCCGTCGATCTCGAGCCGGATGTCGCGGCCGCTGGCGGTGATGATCTCGCGGGCCTTGTGCAGCTTCTTCAGCGCCGATGGGATGAAGCTCTGGCCGCCAAAGCCGGGGTTGACGCTCATCAGCAGCACGACGTCGACCTTGTCGATGACCCACTCCAGCAGGTCCAGCGGCGTGGCCGGGTTGAACACCAGGCCGGCCTGCTTGCCCTCGCTGCGGATGAGCTGCAGCGTACGGTCCACATGGGAGCTGGCCTCGGGGTGAAAGGTGACGACATCGGCCCCGGCGCGGCAGAAGGCCTGGGCGAGGCTGTCCACCGGCTGCACCATCAGGTGCACGTCGATGACGGCCGGCGTGCCGTCGGGCTTGACCGCGTGCTTGCGCAGCGCCTCGCACACCATCGGCCCGAAGGTCAGGTTGGGCACGTAATGGTTGTCCATCACGTCGAAGTGGATCCAGTCGGCGCCCGCGGCGAGGACGTCGCGGACCTCCTCGCCGAGGCGGGCAAAGTCGGCGGACAGCAGGCTGGGGGCGATGAAATGTGTTGCGGCGGGCATGGCGGCGGATTCTAGGAGCCCGCCCTGCGGGCCGTTCAGGCCCCGAGGCCGCGGAAGCAGGTCTTGACCAGCCAGTCGACGATCTGGCCGTCGCTGTGATTGCCGCCGGCGCGCATCACACCCAGCACCGGGTCGCAGGCGCGGGCGAACAACGTGTAGAGCACCAGCTCGGGTGGCAGCGCGGCGTCGAGCTGGCCGTCGCCCTGGGCCTCGACGATCCAGGCGCCCAGCGCGTCGGAGAGCTGCATCAGCCGGTCGACATAGGCCTTGTCGGCGGTCAGGGCCGCGCGCAGCGTCGAATTCTGCGCGGGCAGGGCGGGCATCTGGCCGGCGAGCTGCTGGTCGTAGGTCCAGCGGGCCATGGCCTGCAGCCGCCCGAGAGCGTCGAGGCCAAGACCACCCACGCGTGCGACTTCATCCAGCGCACGCTCCAGCACCTTGACCATCGCCGCTGCGGCCAGCTCTTCCTTGGACGTGAAGTGCTTGTAGAGGCTGGCCTTGGCAATGCCGACATCCGCGACGACTTCGTCGACCGTCATCGCATCGAAGCCTTTCTCGGCCAGCAGGCGGTTCACCGAGGCCACGATGGCCTCTTCGCGGGCTTGCAGGACTTGTTCTCGGAAACGGGGGCGGTTCATGCGGCGATTCTAGGTGGGTCGGTCTCACAACACACTCTGCGGGTCAATCCAAGAATTTGAAGTCCATGAAATAGACCACACAGTTGACGTAGTGAACTGAGCAGTTCACATTACGGGCATTCGAGTTCTTGAGGATGTTCCATGCGCAACTTGCTGTCGCTCTGGCTGCCGCGCTCGCAGTGCAGCCTGCTGCCCCCCTCGCCGGCAGCACCGGCACCCGCCGCGCGCTGGCTGGACGCCGCGCTGAGCCAGGCGCGCCTGTCCGCGCTGCTGCAGGCGCCCGCTGGCATCACGCTGCTGGCGCCGACCGATGAGGCCATGCAGGCCGCCGGCCTCACGCCGGCCGGCTGGGAGTCGCAGGCCCTGCAGCGCTGGCTGCTCGGCCACCTGACGCTGGCCAGGCCGCGCGACGCAGGCGTGCTGCCGCTGCTGAACGGCAGCCTGCTGCGCCGCGCCGAGCAGCAGGCCGGCTGGCTGGACGCCGAGGGTCGCGCTGTGCAGCTGGTGGGCCGGCCGGTGATGCGCCAGGGCCTGCAGCTGCAGCACATCGACCGTGCGCTGGCCGCGCCGTGCCAGACCCTGTGGCAACGCGTGGCCGCCGACCCGGCGCTGACCCGGCTTGCGACCGCCCTGGAGCAGGGCGGCGTGCACGACTGGCTGGGTTGCAGCGGGCCTTTCACGCTGTTCGCGCCCACCGGTGACGCGCTTGACCATGCGGCCGCGCGTCTCGGCCTGAGCGCCGCCGCGCTGTGGCGCGACGGCGAGCGCCTGCGCGAGCTGCTGCTGCACCACCTCGTGCCGGGCCGCTGGTCCAGCAGCGAGCTGCCCTGGGCGGGACAGTTGCGCACGCTGGCCGGCAGCACGCTGCGCCTGGATGCCTTCGGTCGCCTGCGCAGTGGCGATCTGGCCGTGCCGCTGGCGCGCGGCAGCGACCAGCCCTGCAGCAATGGCCTGCTGCACCGCCTGCCGCAGGCCCTGCTGCCGACCGGCTGAAGCCGCCCCCGCCGATTCCCCTCGCTGAGACGGTGCCCCTGCCGGGCGCCGGGGCAGCGCTCACCCTCACCAACCCCAAGGAGACTGACATGCGCTTGTTCACCTGGTTCCAACGCTTCGGCATCGGCCTGCTGGCCACCGCCATGGTCGCCTGCGGCGGCGGTGGCGACGGCGGCAAACCGAACATCGTCCAGATTGCCCAGTACGACGCCCGCTTCAGCATCCTCGCCGAGGCCGTTGTCGCCGCCGACCTGGCCGCCACGCTGTCGGGAACCGGGCCCTACACGGTGTTCGCGCCCACCAACGATGCATTCGCCGCACTGCTCGCGGAGCTCAACCTGTCCAAGGCCCAGTTATTGGGCAACAAGGCGCTGCTGCGCAGCGTGCTGCAGTACCACGTCGTCGGCGCCCAGGTCGCCAAGGCCGACGTGCCGCTGGGCAAGGCGGTGACGACGCTGCAGGGCGGCATCTTCAAGGTCGATTCGGTCAGCGGCAGCCTCACGATCACCGACGGCCGCAACCGCGGCAGCCGGATCATCCAGACCGATGTGCAGGCGAGCAACGGCATCGTCCATGCCGTCGACAAGGTGCTGCTGCCGGCCGACAAGACCATCGTGCAGACCGCCCAGGCCCTGCCGCAGTTCAGCATCCTGGTCGAAGCCGTGGTCGCGGCCGGACTGCAGAACGCCCTCTCGGCGCCCGGCCCGCTGACCGTCTTCGCGCCCACCAATGACGCCTTTGCCGCGCTGCTGACCGAGCTGGGCATCAGCAAGTCGGCCCTGCTCGCCAATGTGCCGCTGCTCACCAAGGTGCTGACCTACCACGTCGTCAGCGGCCGCGTGCTCAAGGCCGATGTGCCGCTGAACACCGCGATCACGACGCTGCAGGGCGACAGCTTCAGCGTCGACGCCAGCCTGGCCATCACCGACCAGCGCGCCCGCAAGGCCAATCTGACGGCGACCGATGTGCTGGCCAGCAACGGCGTGATTCACGTTGTCGACAAGGTCATCCTGCCCAAGCCCTGAGGCCGTGTTCCCCCGGGGCCGGCGCAGGCCGGCCTCATCTTCCCCCCCCCCCCAACCTGAGAGTCCCTCAACATGAAGAAGTTCATCGCCCTCACCGCCCTGGCCCTGGTGGCCGCTGCCGCCCAGGCCAAGGACATCGTCGACACCGCTGTGGCCGCCGGCAACTTCAAGACCCTGGCCACCGCGCTGCAGGCCGCCGGCCTGGTCGACACGCTCAAGGGCCCCGGCCCGTTCACGGTGTTCGCGCCCACCGACGCGGCCTTCGCCAAGATCCCCAAGGCCGACCTGGACGCGCTGCTCAAGGACAAGGCCAAGCTGACCGCCGTGCTGACCTATCACGTCGTGCCGGGCAAGGTGCTGGCCAAGGACGTCAAGGCCGGCAAGGTCAAGACGGTCCAAGGCGGTGAGCTGACGGTCGGCACCACCGGCGGCGTGACGGTCGACAATGCCAAGGTCACAGCCACCGACATCGTGGCGGACAACGGCGTCATCCACGTCATCGACAGCGTGGTGCTGCCCAAGTGAGCCGGCTCAGCGCGGGCGCTTGAAGGTCTCCCGCGCCCGCTGGGCTTCGGCCCAGTAATGGCAGCCCGGCTGGTGGTCGTTGATCAGCCCCATGGCCTGCATCAGCGCGTGCAGGGTGGTGGGCCCGACGAACTTCCAGCCGCGCTGCTTCAGGTCCTTGGACAGCGCCTCGGACGGCGCCGACTGCGACAGGTTGTGCGCCACCGAATTCCTCGGTGGCTCGAAGCGCCACAGATAGGCCGCGAGCGAGCCCTCGCTGGCGGCCAGCTCGATGCAGCGCCCGGCGTTGTGGATGGCCGCCTCGATCTTGCCGCGGTGGCGCACGATGCCCGGGTCGGCCAGCAGCCGCGCCACATCGGCTGGCCCGAAGGCGGCCACGCGGTGGTAGTCGAAGCCGGCGAAGGCGGCGCGGAAGGCCTCGCGTTTGTTCAGGATGGTCCGCCACGACAGCCCGCTCTGGAAGCCTTCCAGGCAGAGCTTCTCGAACAGCCGGAACTCGTCCGCCACCGGGCGACCCCATTCCTCGTCGTGATAGCGCAGGTAGTCGGCATCGCCCGGCGCGGCGGCGCACCAGGCGCAGCGCGGGCGGCCATCGGGCGGCAGGTACAGCGGCTTGAGGTTCATGGGCATCCGGTGGGGCGCGGCCGGCGGTGCATCGCGGCGCGCCCGATTCCCAGGATAGCCGGTGTCATCGACAATGCCCCGATGGCGAACCCCCGTTTCAGCTGCAGCGTCGCGGTCCAGGCCCTGCCCGAGCAGACCCATCTCGAACAAGGCCTGTACGCGTTCAGCTACACGATCACGATCGAGAACACCGGCGATGTGCTGGCCCAGCTCATCGGCCGGCATTGGGAGATCACCGACGCGCGCGGCCAGTTGCAGGTCGTCGACGGCCTGGCCGTCGTCGGCCACCAGCCGGTGCTGGCGCCGGGCCAGAGCTTCCAGTACAGCTCCTGGGCCCAGATCGGCACGCCCCAGGGCACGATGCGCGGGCGCTTCCTGTGCGTCACCGAAGGCTGCGAGGTATTCCACACCGAGGTGGCGGAGTTCCTGCTGGCCGACACCGCAAGCCTCCATTGAGCTGGGACCTCACCGCGCTGCTCAACGCAGCGGATCCGCAGGCCGTGCTGGCCGAGCGCAACCTGTGGCTGGTGCGGCTGCTGGAGTGGCTGCGCCACGCGCCGGGCGACGAGACGGCCGCCGGCACGCCGCGGCCGGTGGTGCGGCTCAAGCACCTGCTCAATGTGCTGGAGCGCCACCCCGAACACGCCCGCGCGTTCGCCGAGGTCATCGCCGGGGTCTGGCATGAGGTCGACGCCGTCGCGCTGTTCGCCGAGGTCGGCTTTGCGCCGCGCATGGCCCTCTGGCACGAGGCCCTGGGCCGGCTGCGTCGCCGGCTGCTGCCGGCCACCGCCGACACCCGCGACCTGGCCGCGCTGTTCGAGCTGCTGTTCGATGACGAGCGCGATGAAGACTGGATCGCCGCCATCGACGACGAGCTGCTCGGCCGCCTGAGCCTGCTGTTCGCCGCCGCACCTGACGACGGTTGGCGCGTGGAGATGCGCGCCGCCATCACGGTGCTGATCAGCCATGTGCACGCGGCCGGCCTGTCGGGGGCGCTGCGTGTGCGCATGGACGGGCCGCTGCTGCAGGACAGGCCCTTCCACCAGCTGCCCTCGGCCTGGGAGGCCGTGGAGCGCGCGCTGCGGCCGCGCGACGCCGAAGCCCTCGGCCCGGCCCTGCATTACCTGCGCGGCCTGCTGGACCGCTGCCGGGCCGCCGCGCTGACCGTGCCCGACCATCTCGAAGCCCATGGCGTGTCGGTGGACCTGATGTTCTCCATCGAGCAGCTCACCGCCCGCATCGACCGCATCGAGGCCCTGCTGGCCTGCCTGGTGTCCGGGCAGCCACGACGCGAGCTGCTGCGCCTGGTGGCCGGCCTGGTGCGCGTCGTGCATGAGCGCCGCAGCCTGCGCACGCTGTTCTCCCGCCATTACTCGCTGCTGGCCCGCAAGGTGGCCGAGCGCAGCGCCGAGACGGGCGAGCACTACATCACCCGCAACCGCGCCGAGTACCGCGACATGCTGGTGCGCGCCGGCGGTGGCGGCCTCGTGATCGCCGGCACCACCTTCGTCAAGTTCCTCGTGATGATGCTGGGCTTCAGCGCCTTCTGGGCGGGCCTGTGGGCCGGCGTCAACTATGCGGTCAGCTTCGTCATCGTCCACCTGCTGCACTGGACGGTGGCCACCAAGCAGCCGGCGATGACCGCCCCGGCCATGGCCGAGAAGCTGCTGAACCTGGAGCGCGACGAGGGCGTGCAGGGCTTCGTCGACGAGGTCACCCACCTGGTGCGCTCGCAGGTGGCCGGCATCGTCGGCAACCTGGCCGTCGTGGGCCCGGTGGTGCTGGCCGTGCAGGGGCTGTGCTGGGGCGCCTTCGGTGCGCCGCTGGTGGGCGACAAGGAGGCGCGCTATGTGCTGCATTCGCTGGAGCTGGCGGGCGCGTCGCTGCTGTTCGCGGCCTTCACCGGCACGCTGTTGTTCGCGTCCAGCCTGGTGGCGGGCTGGGTGGAGAACTGGTTCGTCTTCCACCGGCTGGACAGCGCCATCGCCTGGAACCCGCGCCTCGTGGCGCTGCTCGGCCGGGCCCGCGCGCAGGCCTGGTCGCGCTGGTGGCGGGCCAATGTCTCGGGCATGGCCGCCAACATCAGCCTGGGCCTGATGCTGGGCCTGGTGCCGGCGTTGCTCGGCTTCGTCGGCCTCGGGCTGGAGGTGCGCCATGTCACGCTGTCCACCGGCCAGCTGGCGGCCGCCGTCGGCGCGCTCGGGCTGGGCGTGATGGGCACCTGGGCGTTCTGGTCCTGCGTGCTGTGCATTGCCGGCATCGGCGTGCTGAATGTCGGCGTGAGCTTCTTCTGCGCCTTCCGGGTGGCGATGCGCTCGCGCGGCGTGCGGCTGGCCGACCGGCAGCGCGTCTACGCCGCGATCCGCACCCGGCTGTGGCGGGCGCCGCTGAGCTTCCTGCTGCCGCCGCGCTGAAGCCGACAAGGTCCGGTCAGCCCGCCGGCGGTGTTGCGAAGGCGGCCGCTCGCGGCTTCTGCGATGCTGCGGGCATGCAAGCCCTGGCCCACCTCAATCTGTCCTCCCTGTTCGACACCTTCGTCAGCGTCGCATCGGCCTTTGTGCTGGGCGGCCTGATCGGTCTGGAGCGTCAGTGGCGCCAGCGCACGGCCGGCCTGCGCACCAATGCACTGGTGGCGGTGGCGTCGGCGGTGTTTGTGGACATGGCCCAGCGCCTGGGCGGCAACGACGGCGCGGTGCATGTGGCCGCCTATGTCGTGTCGGGCGTGGGCTTTCTCGGCGCCGGCGCCATCATGAAGGAGGGCGCCAATGTGATCGGCCTGAACACCGCGGCCACGCTCTGGGGCTCCGCAGCGGTTGGCGCCTGCGCCGGTGCCGACCTGGTCGCCGAGGCCCTGGTGGCGACGGTGTTCGTGCTGGCGAGCAATACGCTGCTGCGGCCGGTGGTCAACCGCATCAACCGCCGCCCGGTCGAGGAGGAGACCAGCGAAGCGGTCTACACCGTCTATGTGGTCTGCGAACGCGACCGGCAGTCCGAGGTGCATGAACGCTTGGTCGACATGCTGGAGCAGGCCAGCTACCCGGCGCGCACCGTCGACCAGCATGCCTTCGGCGAGGACGAGGCGGAGCTGGAAGCCCAGCTGTTCGCCACCGCGGTGGTGCCCGAGCAGCTCGACGAGGTGGTGCATCGGCTGTCGACATCGCCGGGCGTCGTGCAGGCCTTCTGGAGCTCGGGCAGCGACAGCTGAGGCCGCGCCCCGCCGGGCATCAGCGCCCGTGATCCCGGCCTGCGGCGGCGCAGGCCGCAGGCCGTACCATGCGCGCCGCGTCGATGACCCGGCCTGGCCGTCAGCGGTCGTCGTCGCGACGCTCGCCCTTGTGGCGGCCGGCGAACATGGTCCACCAGATGATGAAGACGAAGATCAGCAGCGCGCCTAGGGCTTCAAGCAGCAGGAGGATCATGGCGGGGTGGGCGCGTGGCGGGGTGGCGGCAATTCTAGGAAGCCTGGTGGCCTGCTCCACCGCACCGCCGTTGGCGCCGGCACCGGGCCCGTCGGCTCAGCGCCCGGCCCCGGCCGTGCCGGCGGTGTCGAACGCTGCGGCCCGCTGGTCGCCGGCCGACTGGACCGACCTCCCCGACTGGGGCCGCGACGACCTGCTGGCCGCCTGGCCGGCGTTGCGCGCCGGCTGTCAGCGCCCGGCCTCCGGCTGGGCCGAGTTCTGCGCCCGCGTGGCCATGCTCGACCCCGGCGACGGCCTGGAGGCGGCCCTGCTGTTGATGAAGCATCTGCGCCCCTGGCGCCTGAGCGCCGAGGGCGAGCCCGCCGCGGGCGGCCTGCTGACCGGCTATTTCGAGCCGCAGTTGGCTGCCACTCGCGCCCGTGGCGGTGCCTTCCAGTGGCCGGTGCATGCGCCGCCCGCCGACCCCGCGCTGCGCCGCCTGCCGCGCCGCGCGCTCGACACCGACGCCCGCATGGCGGGCCTCGCGCTGGCCTGGCTGGACGACCCGTTCGCGCTGCTGCAGTTGCAGGTGCAGGGCTCCGGCCGGCTGCTGGTGCGCGAGCCCGATGGCCGCGAGCGCCTGAGCCGCGTGGCCTTCGCCGGCCACAACGACCAGCCCTTCCAGTCCGTTGTGCGCCCGCTGCTGGACCGTGGCGAGGTGGCCGACGCCACGCCCGCCACACTGCGCGACTGGGCCCGCCGCAACCCCGCCAAGGTGGGCGACGCGCTGGCGGTGAACCCGCGCGTCGTCTACTTCCGTGAGGAGCCCCTGCCGGACCCGGCCCAGGGCCCGCGTGGCGCCCAGGGCGTGCCGCTCACGCCGGGCCGCTCGGTCGCGGTGGACCGGGCCTATATCCCGCTGGGCACGCCGCTGTGGCTGGACAGCACCGAGCCCTGGTTGCCGGGCGCCACGCCGGCGCCGCTGCGCCGGCTGGTGCTGGCGCAGGACACCGGCGGTGCGATCCAGGGTGCGCTGCGGGCCGACCTGTTCTGGGGCTGGGGCGACGAGGCCGCGCTGCGCGCCAGCCGTACCCGGCAGCCGCTGCGGCTGTGGGCGCTGCTGCCGGTGGGCGTC
The DNA here is from genome assembly GCA_003963075.1 of Burkholderiales bacterium. Lineage (GTDB taxonomy): Bacteria > Pseudomonadota > Gammaproteobacteria > Burkholderiales > Burkholderiaceae_C > Pelomonas. Next base: position 14,919 of record RXJV01000051.1, on the reverse strand, counting down.
AGCCCCTGATCACTCGGTGACCTTCACGCCCTTCCAGAACGCATAGCGGCCCTTGATCTCGGCGGCGGCGGGCAGCGGGTCCGGGTAGTACCAGACCGCATCCGGGTTCATTTCGCCGTTCACGAGCAGGCTCAGGTACTTGGCCTCGCCCTTCCAGCCGCAGCGCGTCACGTGGTTGGAAAAGCTCGTGTACTGCGTGTTCAGCGACTCGGGCGGAAAGTAGTGGTTGCCTTCGACGACGACGGTGTCGTTGCTCTCGGCCAGGGTCACGCCGTTCCAGACTGCTTTCATCGCGGCTCTCCGTGAGAATGGGATGGATGCGACGCTACCACTCCCATCTTGGCCGCGACATCGTCGTCACCGGCGGCAGCGCCCGCGAGCTGACGCCCGGTCAGTTCGGCGTGCTCGCCGTCGATGGCGGCGCCGGCGGCTGGTCGGTCGTGCATGTGGGCCCGGCGGGCGAGGTCATCGAGCTGAACAACGAGATGCATTTCGAACTGCCGGAGGAGGCGCTGGCGTTTGTGAAGGAGCTGATCGAGATGATGAATGGCTGACCCAGGCGACGTTCGGACTGGCGATGTGCTTTGGGCGCCTGCCAAGTCCCTGTGGATCACCGCGATGTTCACTGGCGCGGTGTTCGGCGGCTCGCTCACGCTCAGCTGGTCGGCGGTGGTGGTGTTCGTCGCTTTGACCCTGCTGGTTCTGTTGCTTGGCCATACCCTTGGCAGCCACCGCAAGCTGATTCACAACAGCTTTGCTTGCCCCCGTTGGCTGGCGCTGGCCTTGATCGCCTGTGGCATCCAAGTCGGGCTCGATGGCCCGCTGGGTCTGAAGCGTCAGCATGACCTGCGCGACCTGGCTCAGCGGCAGCCCGACTGTCACCCCTTTCTTCGCCATGGTCGGTCGTTTTGGGTAGACGCTTGGTGGCAACTGCATTGCGAACTGCGGCTGCCACGGCCACCGACGTTGCCCGCAGCGCCGCATGAGCCTCTGCTGGAGTTGATGGAGCGCACCTGGCGGCTCCAGGTGCTGCTCACCGCCGTGCCGCTCTGGTGTTTCGGGGGCTGGGCGTTTGTGTGGTGGGGCCTGTGCGCGCGAGTCACGGCCGGAGTCATCGGGCATTGGTTGGTGGGTTACTTTGCCCACAACCATGGCAGCCAGCCAGTGCGTCTTCCGGCGGTGGCCGTGCAGGGGCGCAACCTGGCCGGGATTTCGCTGCTGACCATGGGGGAGTGTTGGCACAACAACCACCATGCGGACCCGGCCAGTGCCCGTCTGGGCTGGCGTTCTGGTGAGTGGGACCCTGGCTGGTGGATGCTCTGCGGCCTGGCGCGACTGGGTTGGGTGTGGGACCTGCGAGCGCCGCGTTTCACCGCTGCCGCGACCGCAGACGCGCAGGCACTGCTCGCGGAGGAGATTCGATGACCGCGACCGGACCTCGTAGGCCCTTGTTTCCCTTCAGCAGCCTCTGGCCGTTGGCGGGCGGCGTGGCGCTGGGCCTGCTGCTGAGGCTGGTCTTCAGCGGCTCGCCGGAGGGAAACCGACTGGTGGCGCTCTACGCCATGACGGGCAGCTTCATTTACCTCGGTCCGTTCGCGGTAGGGGCGCTGACCGCGTGGTTGAGCGACCGTCGGCAACCTCAAGGCCTGGTCCGACATGCAGTCGCGGGCATGGCAGCGACATCGTTGCTGGTGCTGGTGACCCTGGTGGTCGAGCTCGAGGGCCTGATCTGCGCCATCCTCGTGCTGCCCTTGTTTGCGGTACTGGGGGGGCTGGGCGCGATCACCATGGCCTTGGCCTGCCGGGCCTGGCGCCGGCCCGGGCGGCCAATGGCGGTGATTGCCGTGTTGCCTGTAATGATGGCCGCCGTCGAAGCGCCGTGGACCCTGCCAGATCACTTCGGTCGGGTGGAGCATGCAGTACTGATTCAGGCGCCGGCCGATCGAGTGTGGGATCAACTGCTCGACACGCCGGCCATCCGGCCCGAAGAGATGGCGAAGGGCTGGATTTACCGCATCGGTGTGCCCCTGCCGCACTTCGGCCGCACCGAACGTCGAGGCGCACAGCTGGTGCGGCATGTGGAAATGGGCAAAGGCGTCCGCTTCGAGCAGGTGGCCACCGAGTGGTCCGAGGCCCGTTCGGTCCGGTGGACCTACCGTTTTGGGGCCGACGCCTTCCCGCCGGGTGCGCTTGATGACCATGTTCGCATCGGTGGCCGACATTTCGATTTGATCGACACGGTCTATCGCCTCGAGCCCGTCGGTGAGCAGACGCGGCTGCATGTCACCATGCACTACCGCGTCAGCACGCGTTTTAACTGGTATGCCGATGCGCTGGCGCAGGCCTTGATGGGCAACTTCGAATCCGTCGCACTGCGGCTGTATGCGTCTCGGGCAGAGGCCGCTCACCGCCGGATGCCGGCGGCGCTCTTGCCGAGCGCGCAACTCGCGGAGTCGGGATGAGAGCCGGACAACGGTTCGCCGCATGGCTTGCATTGCTGCCGTTGTTGGCGTCGGCCGCGGGCGACCCCGCGGCCGGCCGCAAGCTGTTCGCGTCCTGCGCCAACTGCCACGCGGTGGGCCCGGGTGCCCGGCATGGTTTTGGGCCTCAGCTCAATGGGCTGCTGGGCCGCAAGGCGGGAAGCCTGCCGGGCTATGCCTTTTCGCCGGCGATGAAGGCCTCGGGGTTGGTCTGGACCGAGGCCACGCTGACCGCCTTCCTGCGCGACCCGAACGCCGTCGTGCCTGGCACCAAGATGCGCTACTGGGGCCTGGGCATTGACGAGCAGAAGGTGGCGGGGCTGCTGGCCTATCTCGCTCAGGCCGAACGTTGACCGGGGCGGCGTCAGCCGCGTCGTTCTTGCCGCGTTTGCCCGTCATGCGGTGCGGCGTGACGAACTTGGGCGCGATCGGCCGCACGGTGTGGCCCGAGGCCGGGCGTCCGATCAGGCCTCCATGCCGATGCTGCAATTGATGGGCTCGTACAGCTCGTCGCGCGGCACGGTTGGGCGAGTTAGCTCGGCCTTGCCGGCCTCGTTGACGCCGTGAACCGCAAAGACGTTCTTGGCGAGGTCGATTCCCACGGTCAGAATCGTTATGAACTTGCCCTTCCGAGTGAGTTGATGAGAGATCGCACTTCCCATCGTGGCATCTTGTTGCCGTCGGCCGCAACGCGGCTGCTTCGGGACGGGGAAGTCTCTTTCATTCGTTGGGCCTATTGATGAAGCATGGACTGCTATGCGCCTCTGGCGTATAGTTCTGCCATGCTCACGGTCGTCGAAACGCTGCTCTTCCAGCGCCAGTGGCCGCTCTATTGGAGCGAAGAAGAGCGAGGCGTCTTCGCGACGTACATCGCAGAGCATCCCACCGCCGGAGATGTCGTGCCCGAATCCGGTGGCATTCGCAAAGTTCGATGGGGTCGCGCAGGTTCGGGCAAGTCGGGAGGCGTGCGGGTGATCTATTTCACCCGCACTGCTGAAGGTGAGGTGGTTTTGCTGACGCTCTACGCGAAGGCAAAGACGGACAACCTCACTGGACCCAAGCTGAAGGAGATTCGCCGTGCCCTCGAAGAGTAAACCTCTGACCGACGCAGAACTCACTGCCTACGAAGCAAAGCGCGATCTTGCGGCCGAGTTGCTGCAGTCTGTGCGGGAAATGAAGGCCGGCCAAGTTCGCGTCATTTCCTCTCCGGTCATTGAGGCTCGGAACAAGACTGGGTTGTCGCAGTCGCAGTTCGCGGCGCTCATGGGTGTATCGGTTCGGACTTTGCAAGGGTGGGAGCAAGGGCGCAAGCAGCCGAGTGGTGCCGCGCGTACGCTGCTGGCCATTGCGAGCACCAATCCAAAGGCGTTGTTGGCGGTGGCTCAGAAATAAGTGCGCCAGAGGTCCAAGCAGTCGATTGATCCAACCCGCGTCGGCCGGCCGCTGCTCGTGGCTCAGCTGGCACGTTGACGCAGCCCGTCGCTTACCTCACCCCTGCCCACCCGCCTTCGACCCCTTGCCCTGCAGCACCGGCGCGTCAGGCAGGCCCAGCAGATCCGCCGCCAGCGCCTCGGCCACCTCAATGCCGTCCACGCCGGCGCTCATGATGCCGCCGGCATAGCCGGCGCCTTCGCCGGCCGGGAACAGGCCGCGCACATTGAGGCTCTGGTAGTCGCGCCCGCGGTTGATGCGCAGCGGCGATGAGGTGCGGGTCTCGACGCCGGTCAGCACCGCGTCCGGCCGGTCGAAGCCGCGGATCTGGCGGGCAAAGGCCGGCAGGGCTTCGCGGATGGCTTCCAGGCAATAGGTCGGCAGCGAGCCGTGGCCCTTGGCTTGCAGATTGGTCAGCGTGACGCCGGGCTTGTAGCTGGGCATCACGTCGCCGAACTCGGTGCTGACCTGGCGCTTGATGAAATCGCCCACCAGCGAGCCCGGCGCCAGGTAGCCGCCGCCGCCCAGCTCGTAGGCGCGGCTTTCCCAGAGGCGCTGGAAGGCCATGCCGTCCAGCGGGTTCACCGGGCTGCCGTCGCGCTTGCCGTCTTGCCGGTAGTCCTCGGGCGTCAGGCCCACAACGATGCCGGCGTTGGCGTTGCGTTCGTTGCGCGAGTACTGGCTCATGCCATTGGTGACGACGCGATGCTCCTCGCTGGTGGCCGCCACCACGGTGCCGCCCGGGCACATGCAGAAGCTGTAGACCGCGCGGCCGTTCCTGGCGTGGTGCACCAGCTTGTAGTCGGCCGCGCCGAGGATCTTGTTGCCGGCATTCGGCCCGAAGCGGGCCGCGTCGATCAGGCTTTGCGGATGCTCGATGCGGTAGCCGATGGAGAAGGGCTTGGCCTCCATCTGCACGCCGCGGGCATGCAGCATCTGGAAGGTGTCGCGGGCGCTGTGGCCCAGCGCGATGACGACATGGCTGGCGCTGATCTGCTCGCCGGATTCCAGCGTCACGCCGCGGATGTGGCGGCCGTCCGGGCCGTCCTCGATCAGCACGTCGGTCACCTTCTGCTGGAAGCGGATCTCGCCGCCCAGTGCCTCGATCTCGGCCCGCATCTTGATGATCATGCTGACCAGCCGGAAGGTGCCGATGTGGGGCTTGCTGACGTAGAGGATCTCCTCCGGCGCGCCGGCCTTGACGAATTCGGTCAGCACCTTGCGGCTCAGGTGGCGCGGGTCGCTGATCTGGCTCCAGAGCTTGCCGTCGGAGAAGGTGCCGGCGCCGCCCTCGCCGAACTGCACATTGCTCTCGGGGTGGAGCTTTTGCTCGCGCCACAGGCCCCAGGTGTCCTGGGTGCGCTCGCGCACCGATTTGCCGCGCTCCAGCACCAGCGGCCGCAGGCCCATCTGCGCCAGGATCAGCGCGGCGAACAGGCCGCAGGGCCCGAAGCCGATCACGACGGGGCGCGGGCCGGTGTACTCGCCCCGGCCCAGTCCAAATTGGGCCAGGAAGTGGTAGCCGGTGTCCGGCGTCGGGCGGATCTGGTGGTCGCCGGCGAAGCGGGCCAGCAGGGCGGTCTCATCGACGCCGGGGCTCAGCGTGCAGTCCAGCGTGTAGACGAGCAGGATGTCGCTCTTCTTGCGGGCGTCGTAGCCGCGGCGGAAGACCTGGATGCCGGCGAGCTCGGCATCGGCCAGTTTCAGCCGGGCCAGCACGGCCGGGCGCAGCGCGTCCTCGGCGTGGTTCAGCGGCAGGCGGAGTTCGGTGATGCGGATCATGGTCTGGGGTCGATGGTGAGCCGACAAAAACAAACAGGCCCCGCAGGGCCTGTGTGTGGTGAACGTTCAGGCGCGTGGCCCGAATGATCAGCCCGAATGCGGGCGCTTGCCCGGGTTCTTCTTGGAGCGGGTGTGCGAACCGCGCTCCAGGCTGCGCAGCTGGCCCTTGCCGGCGGTGAAGGTCACGCCCTTGGGGGCGGCGGGACGGGGGGTGGCGCGGCGGTCCGCTTCGGTGATGATCTTGTTGCCCATGGTGGCTCCAGTGAAACTCAGCCCGCTGAAGGGGCAAAACGATGAGAGGCGGCGATTTTAGCCTTGCTCGCCGAGCCAGGCCTCCAGCTCCGGCAGCTGCATCGGCCGGGCCAGCAGAAAACCCTGCACGAGATCGCAGCCGCAGCCCGTGACGACGGCCAGTTCCGCCTCCGTCTCGACGCCCTCGGCCGTGACCGTCAGGCCCAGGCCCTGGCCCAGGCCGACGATGGACTTCAGCAGGGCCTGGCGGCGCGGGTCGGCGTCGACCTGCTGCACGAAGCTGCGGTCGATCTTGAGTTCGTCCACGGGCAGCTGCTGCAGATAGGCCAGCGAGGACTGCCCGGTGCCGAAGTCGTCGATGGCCACGCGCACGCCCCAGCCCTTGAGCGCCTGCAGCACGGCGATCGGGTCGGTGCCGCTGGCCATCAGGCCGGTTTCGGTGACCTCCAGCTGCAGCAGGCCGGGGTCGACCCGGTACTCCGCCAGCAGCTGGGCCAGCCGCGTCGGCAGCCGGCTGTCCTGGATGTCCAGCGTCGAGATGTTGACCGCGATGGACAGCGGTTCGCGCCCGGCCGCCTCCCAGTCGGCCAGGGTGCGCACCGCGCGGGCCAGCATCCAGTCGGTGAGTTGGCGGATGCGCCCGCTGCGCTCGGCAAAGGGGATGAAGTCGGCCGGCGGCAGCCAGCCGCGCTGCGGATGCTGCCAGCGCACCAGGGCCTCGGCGCCGATGATGCGGCCGGTCTTCAGGCAGCGCTTGGGCTGCAGCAGTTGGCGCAGCTGGTCCTGCTGCAGGGCGGTGGACAGGTCGGACAGCAGGCTCAGGTGCAGGGCGCGCGCGGCCTCGGTGCCGGGGTTGTAGAGGGCCACCGGCTGGCGCAGCCGCTTGGCTTCGAACATGGCCTGTTCGGCACGGCGCAGCAGGATCTCGGTGTCGGCGGCATGCTCGGGCCAGTGCGCCACGCCGACCGACACCGACAGGTCCAGCGACTGGCCCTGCCAGCTCAGCTTGTGCTCCAGCTCCTCGCAGAGCTGGGCGGCGAGCACGCTGCCATGCTCCAGCCGCAAGACGGGAGCCAGTGCTGCAAACGTGCCGCCGCCCAGCCGCCCATAGGCCGCGACGCCCTCGAACAGGCCCTGCAGCTTGGCGGCGGCGCCACGCAGCAGCGCATCGCCGGCGTCGAAGCCGAGCACGCCGTTGACGGCCTTGAGCCGGTCCACGTCGATGCAGATCAGCACGGCCAGTTGTTCGCGGGCGGGCAGGTTGGCGAGCAGCCGGTCGCCATCGGCAATGAAGCGGCGGCGCTGCGGCAGGCCGGTCAACAGGTCCACGTCGGCCAGCCGGCGCAGCTCGGCCTCGCGCTCGCCCACCGCCGCGGCCATGGTGTTCATCGCGCTGGCCATATGGCCCAGCTCGTCATCGGAGTCGACCGGGATGCGGTGGCCGTACTCGCCCTCGGCGATCAGCTCGGCGCCGTCCTCGGCGCGCTTCAGCGGGGTCAGGATGGAGCGCGTGACGCCCACCGAGAGCAGCAAGCCGGCCAGCAGGGCGCCGATGCACAGCGCCAGCACGCCGGTGCGGTCGCTGTCGATCTGGTCGCGCAGCTCGCGGGCCTGGGCCATGCCGGCGCGCTCCTCGCTGGCCGCGAGCTGGTGGATGGCGCCCACCAACTGGCTCAGCGCCGAATCCGCCGCGCCGCCGAGCAGGGCCCGGGCGGCCTGGAAGTCGTCACGCTCGATCAGGTCGCGCACCAGGATGTAGCTGCTGCGGTAGTCGCTCAGCCGTTGCTTGACGTCGGCCAAGCGTGTGCTGCGCGGCCCCGCGGGCAGCACAAGGGCGAGGCGCTGCATCGCGTCGTCGAGCCGGCCATTGGCCGCCTCGATCTCGGGGTAGGCCGCCACGCGCAGTCCGGCGTCGGGGCTCATCAGCGCCAGCAGCTTGCGTGCAATGGCTTCGGCGTTGCGGTTGATCTCGTTGACCGAGTCGCGGATGACGGCCTGGTCGTCGACGATGCGGTTCAGCCCCTCGGACAGGCCGCTGAGCCGGTACACCGACAACGCCGCCAACGCCAGCAGCAGCATCAACAGCACGGCGAAGGCCAGGCCCAGCCGGGTGCGGATGCGCAGCCAGCGCGTCGGGCTGCGGGGCAAGGCCGGCGGCATGTTCATGCGTCAGCGGCCTGTGGTGGCGCCTGCGTCACGCGGCACTCCAGCCGGCCAGCAGCAGGCGCGCGGTGGCGACATTGGTGGCGCAGGGTACGTCATGCACATCGCAGGCCCTGACCAGGGCATTGATGTCGGGTTCGTGGGGCTGCGGGGTCATCGGGTCGCGCAGGAAGACGACGCCGTCCAGGTCGCCGGCGGCCAGCCGCGCGCCGATCTGCAGGTCACCGCCCAGCGGGCCGCTGAGCATGCGCTCGATCACGAGGCCATGGGCGGCGGCGAGCCGGGCACCGGTGGTGCCGGTGGCCATCAGCGTGCAGCGGCGCAGCAGGGGCAGATAGTTGCCGGCCAGGGCAATCATGGCGTCCTTCTTGCCGTCGTGGGCGATCAGTGCAAGCTTCATGTCAGGGCTGGGTCTCGGGTGCGCAGGGTGGGGACGTTACACGCCCGGCGCGGCGCCAAACGGGAAGAACTTGGCAGATCGGCGCGCGGTGGCGGGCCTGTTACCAATTTGTACCCGGGCCGTGCCGCCGCGGCGTCGTTCGGCGCTGCTGCGGCCTTCGCCGAGATCAACGGCGCGCTGAATGCCGCTCAGGGCTGCAGGCTGACGCGCAGCTGCAGCTCGCGCTCGGGCAGGCCCGCCGCGTCGGTGCTGCTCAGCGTGCCTCTTGCGGGCGCCGCCATGGCGCTGCCGCCGCTGCGCGCGACGGTCTGCCAGCGCTGCATCGGCAGGTCCAGCGTCGACTGGATATCGACCTCGCCGTCTTCGACCTCGAAGGCCAGGCGCACCGGGGCGTTACCGCCGGGCCAGGTGGGCGTGACGCTGAAGCGCTGCACCGCCTGGCGTTCGCCCTGGCGCGGGGCGGCGTAGACCCGGCGCGCGGCGCTGGCCGGGGCCGCCGAGGGGTCGATCTCGATGACGGCGTCCACCCATTGCAGCGGTTCACGGGTCGTCAGGCGCAGCGCCGCGCGCTGGCCGTTGAGCACGAGCAGGCGCTGCACGGGCGGTGGCGGCGCCGCCGCCGTCGATGTCACGACGCCGGGGCCTCGGGGCGACACGCTGCCGGCCGTGCCGACGACGACGGCGCCATCGCGCACCGCCGCCACGGCCGCGGGCGCCAGCCTGCTGTCCACCCAGCGCAGCTCGACAAGCAATTGCACCGCCGGCGGCGCTGCGGCCAGCCGGGCCGGCAGCAGCAGGGGCAGGCAGGTCAGCAGCAAGACACGGCGCTTCATGGGCGCCAGCTTAGTCCGGTGCCGGCCGGAGCCGCTGAGGCAAAAGCCGGGGTCCGAACAGGTTGATCGCCAGACCGGCCAGCACCAGGGCCGCGGCGACCAGCTTCCAGGCCGGCAGCGGCTCGCCGAGCAGCAGGCTGGCCGAGCCCATGCCGAACACCGGCACCAGCAGCGCCATGGGCACGATGCGCCCGGCCGGGTGGCGGGCCAGCAGCCAGCTCCAGGCGCCGTAGCCGAACAGGGTATTGCCCAGCGACTGCCAGAGCACCGCCGCCCAGATGCTGGCGTCGGCGGCGGCCAGGCTGGTGGCGATGTGTGCCGGCCCGTCGATCAGCAGGGCCAGCAGCAGCAGCGGTGGCACCGCGAAGGCGCTGCTCCAGACGACATAGGCCAGCATGTCGATGCGGCCGGCGCGCTGGGTCAGCAGGTTGGCGCAGGCCCAGCAGAAGGCCGCCGCGAGCACCATCGCGACGCCCAGCACCGTCGTCGAGCCGTCGACATGTGCCGCAATGACGCCAATGCCGCCGGCGGCGAGCCCCAGGCCCAGCCATTGCGCCGCCAGCACCTTCTCCTTGCGCAGGCGCACCGCCAGCAAGAGGGTGAAGAAGACCTGGGTCTGCACGACCAGCGAGGCCAGGCCGGGCGAAATCTGGCTGCGCATGGCCAGGTACAGCAGGCCGAACTGGCCGACGCCGATCAACACGCCATAGCCGGCCAGATTGCGCCAGCTCACCTGCGGCCGGCGCAGCAGGAAGCAGGCCGGCAGCAGCGCGAAGGCGAAGCGCAGCACGGCCAGCAGCAGCGGCGGCAGCGTGTGCAGCGCGTATTTGATGACGACGAAATTGCTGCCCCAGATCGCGACGACGGCAAGCGCGAGAAGGCAGTGGCGAAGCGGCAGGGCCATGGGGAAGGGGCGTCAGGCTGGGGCGCCTGACTATGCCAGTGCGCGGGCCGGGGCGAGCCGTCAGCCGGCGTCGTCGCTGCAGGTGCGGTTGCGCCCCTGGGCCTTGGCCCGGTAGAGCAATTGGTCGGCGCGCTCCAGCGTCTGCGCGAGCGTGTCGCCGCGTCGATGGCCGGTGAGGCCGATGGACACCGTGATCGAGATGGGTTCGCCGGTGCCGGCGTCGACACGCAGCGCCGCGACCTGCTGGCGCAGCCTCTCCATGCCGGCGAGGGCCGGTGGCATCGGCGTGTCGGGCATCAGCACGAGAAACTCCTCGCCGCCCCAACGCGCCAGCACGTCGGTCGCGCGCAGCGCGGACTGGCTGGCCTGGGCGAAGGCGCGCAGCACCTCGTCGCCGGCGGCGTGGCCGTGGAGGTCGTTGACGCGCTTGAAATGGTCGAGGTCGAGCTCGGCGATGCAGAAATGGTGGCCATGGCGCAGCGAGCGCAGCAGCTCCTGGTCCATCAGGGCCTGCATTTGGCGGCGGTTAGGCAGGCCCGTCAGCTCGTCGCGCGTGGCGATCGCCTGGAGCTGGGCGAGGGCGCGCGTCAGCTCTTCGCGCTGCTCGGCGAGCCGGCGTCGGATGCGGTTCAGGCGCGCGGTCAGCACCGCGAGGGCCGGCAGCATGCAGGCCAGCATGATGAAGTGACCGAGCTCGACCGCGGGCGGGTAAACCTCGGCCTGCAACGTCGCCATCACCGCCATCGCCAGGCCGAACAAGGTCAGCGCGAACAGGCTCAACGTGATGGCCGTGCGCGCGTGCAGCTGGAACATGCCGAAGGTCAGGATCAGGGTCAGCACGGGGAAGACCGCGCCACGCAACGGCCCGGCCTGGGCATAGCCGAGTGCTGCGGCACTGATCGCAAACGCGCTCTGCGCCACCGTCATCGAGGGGTCTGCCAGGCGCCGCGACCAGCCGCTGCGGATGGCGGCATACATCAGGGCCATGCCGCCCAGCGCGTAGGCCGTCCAGACCCACAGCAGCGGGCCGCGGGCCTGCTGAGAAATCAGGACCGCGTGATGCAGCATCGGCACGCACAGGGCCATCAATGCCATCGCCAGCGAGGTCTGGCGCAGCCGCAGCCGCTGGGCGGGCTCCGTCCCCAGCCACAGGTCGATCAGACGATGGATGCGCGATGGCGCCATCCGGCTAGCCTAACTCGCAGGCGGACGCCTGGTGTGTCAGGGCTTGCCCGCTGGGCGGCGGTGGGCGATCGGCCTGGCGGCGCACCGCCGGCGCCGCGCCCGGCCGGGGCTCGCTTCAGCCCTTCAGATGCCCCAGCGGCAGCGCGCCCCCGGCCTTGACCTCGCCGAGCGAGAAGCTGGTGTGGATGTCTTTCACATTGGGCAGCTTCAGCAGGGTGTTGATCGAGAAGCGTGAGAAGGCATCCAGGTCGGTGGCCATCACCTGCAGCTCGAAGGTGCCGGCGCCCGAGATGTAGTGGCAGGCGATGACCTCGGGCAGCCGGCGGATCTCGTCCTCCAGCGCCCGGGTGGCCGCGCCGGCGCTGCGCTCGGCGTCGACGCGCACAAAGGCCAGCACGCCGAGGCCGATCTTGCGGCGGTCCAGCTCGGCGCGGTAGCCGGTGATGTAGCCGTGCTCCTCCAGCCATTTGACGCGCCGCCAGGTCGGCGCCGCAGACAGGCCGATGCGCTGGGCGAGTTCGGCATTGGACTGGCGGGCGTCCCGCTGCAGCTCGGCCAGGATGGCGATGTGGTAGCGGTCGAGCGCTGACGTGGCCTCGGGGGCGCTGGCGGGGGTGTCGGGGTTCGGGGTCATGACGAGGGGTTGAGGGCTTGTCCGGGGAGCACGCCGGGAGGCCTTGGGCGGATACTTGAGGCCGCCCGGACTGGGTGACTGGCGAGTTCGTTGCCATGGCGCTGCCCACCTTCCCTGCCCCCGAGGATGCCTTGCGTCGGCGTCATCTGCTGGCGCTGGCCATGGGTGGGCCTGCTGGCTGGCCCGCGGCGCGGGCTTCGGCGCCGGTCATCCGGCATTCTTTGCGGCCCATGGCCGACGGCCGGCTCAGCTACCGCGAGGAGGTGCTGAGGCTGCTGCTGGACAAGGCCCGGCCGCGCTTTGGCGACTGCGAGCTGCAGTTCACCGGCCTGGTGCCCCAGGCCCGCGCGTTCAGTGAACTGGAGAACGGCCGTCTGGACCTGTGCGCCGCCATGACCGATGTCGACCGCGAGCGCCGCGCCGTGCCGGTGCGCTACTGCCTTTACCGCGGCCTGCTCGGGCTGCGGGTCGGACTGGGCTTGCCCGAGACCGTCAAGCGGCTGGAGTCGGTCGACAGCCTGGAGGCCCTGCGTGCCGTCCGGCTCGGCCTGGTGCAGGACTGGCCGGACTATGCGATCCAGCGTGCTGCCGGCCTGCAGGTCGTGCGTCTGGCCAATGTGAGCTCGGGCGTTGCGCGGCTGCGCCTGGGCGGCTTCGATCTGTTGCCGGTCGGGGCGGTCGAGGCCGACGATGTGGCGCTGGAGTTCGAGCTGGCCAAGGTCTGGCGCTGGGGCTTGATCTACCCGACGGCCTTTTATTTCTTCGTCTCGCCGCAGCAGCCCCAACTGGCCGAGCGGCTCAAGCATGGCTTTGAGGTCGCGTTGCATGACGGCAGCTTCGACGCGCTGTTCGGCCGCTTCGTGGAGCCCACGCTGCACGCGATGCGGGTGAGCCAACGCCAGCTGTTCAAATTTCCCAACCCCCTGCTGCCCTCGGCCACGCCGCTGGGCCGGGCGGAGCTGTGGCACCCGCTGCTGGGGCGGCTGCAGCCGTCGGTTTGAGCTCATGGTTTTCACGGCATTGCGGTTGTTGCAAACGAACGGATTGATTTCGCTTGTTTCCAGCAAGCTTCTTTCAATCTTGGGCGTGTTTGGGCGTGAATTAGAAAGCATCCCGCGCCACCGTTTTTCTACACTGCTCGATCCGGCTTCACCCGCCTCACCCTGCCCGAGCCTGCGCCCCACAAGGGCTGCGACGCGACGGCCGCTGCACCCAGGAGCACTCCCCCGATGAACGCCCCGCTGCCCGAGCACATCCTCAAGGCCCTCCAGACCGTCACGCTGGACGACAAATACGCCTTGGACCACGGCCGCGCCTTCATGAGCGGCGTGCAGGCCCTGGTGCGCTTGCCGATGCTGCAGCGCACCCGCGATGCGATCGCCGGGCTGAACACCGCCGGCTTCATCAGCGGCTACCGCGGCTCGCCGCTGGGCGGTTACGACCAGGCGCTGTTCGCTGCCAAGAAGCACCTGGCCAAGCAGAACATCGTCTTCCAGCCGGGCGTCAACGAGGAACTCGGCGCCACCGCCGTGTGGGGCACGCAGCAGCTCGACCTCTTCCCCGAGAAGGCCAAGTTCGACGGCGTGTTCGGTCTCTGGTACGGCAAGGGTCCGGGCGTGGACCGCTGCATCGACGTGTTCAAGCACGCCAACATGGCCGGCACCTCCAAGCACGGTGGCGTGATCGCCATCGCCGGTGACGACCACATCGCCAAGAGCTCCACCGCGGCCCACCAGAGCGACCACGTCTTCAAGGCGGTCGGCTTCCCGACCTTCTTCCCGAGCAGCGTGCAGGACATCCTCGACATGGGCCTGCACGCCTTTGCGATGAGCCGCTTTTCCGGCCTGTGGGCGGGCATGAAGACCATCCAGGAGATCGTCGAGAGCTCGGCCTCGGTCAGCGTGGACCCCGACCGCGTCAACATCATCCTGCCCGAAGACTTCGTCATGCCGCCGGGCGGCCTGCACATCCGCTGGCCCGACCCGCCGCTGGAGCAGGAGTCGCGGATGATGAACTACAAGTGGTATGCGGCCCTGGCTTATATCCGCGCCAACCGCCTGAACTACAACGTCATCGAGGGCCCGAACGATCGCTTCGGCCTCATCACCAGCGGCAAGGCCTACAACGACACCCGCCAGGCGCTGCACGACCTGGGCCTGGACGACGACACCTGCCGTCGCATCGGCATCCGGCTGCACAAGGTCAATGTGGTGTGGCCGCTGGAGGCGCAGGTGGCGCGCGAGTTCGCCAAGGGCCTGCAGGAGATCCTGGTCGTCGAGGAAAAGCGCCAGATCATCGAGTACCAGGTCAAGGAAGAGCTCTACAACTGGCGCCCCGACGTGCGGCCCAATGTGCTCGGAAAATTCGACGCGGGTGATGCCGACGGCGGCGAGTGGAGCGTGCCCAACCCGAGCGACCATTGGCTGCTGCGCCCGCAGGCCGACCTGACGCCGGCCATCATTGCCCGCGCCATCGCCAAGCGGCTCAAGAAGCTGGGCGTGGACAGCGACATCGCCGCGCGGCTGGACGCCCGTCTGGCCATCATCGACGCCAAGGAGGCCTCGCTGAAGGCCGAGGAGCAGACCGCGGGCGGCGCCGACCGCACGCCCTGGTTCTGCTCCGGCTGCCCGCACAACACCAGCACGCGCGTGCCCGAGGGCAGCCGTGCGGTGGGTGGCATTGGCTGCCACTACATGGTCACCTGGATGCCCGGCCGCAACACGGCCACCTTCACGCAGATGGGCGGCGAGGGCGTGCCCTGGGTCGGCCAGGCGCCGTTCACCGACGAGAAGCACATCTTCAGCAACCTCGGTGACGGCACCTACTTCCACAGCGGCAGCCTGGCCATCCGCCAG
>RXJV01000167.1 GCA_003963075.1 Burkholderiales bacterium | reverse complement strand
CGCCCACATCGTCAAGGACCTGTCGCTGGCCGACTGGGGCCGCAAGGAAATCAAGATCGCCGAGCACGAGATGCCGGCGCTGATGGCCATCCGCCGCGAATACGCCGCTGCGCAGCCGCTCAAGGGCGCCCGCGTCGCCGGCTCGCTGCACATGACCATCCAGACCGCCGTGCTGGTCGAGACGCTGCAGGCCCTGGGTGCCGATGTGCGCTGGGCCTCCTGCAACATCTACTCCACGCAGGACCACGCCGCCGCCGCGCTGGCCGCCGCCGGCACGCCGGTGTTCGCCTACAAGGGCGAGACGCTGGAGGACTACTGGGACTACACCCACCGCATCTTCGAATTCGGCGCCGCCGGCACCGCCGGTGAAGGCCCCAACATGATCCTGGACGACGGCGGCGACGCGACGCTGCTGATGCATCTGGGCCAGAAGGCCGAGAAGGATCTGTCGGTGCTGGCCAACCCCGGCAGCGAGGAGGAGCGCATCCTGTTCGCCGCGATCAAGGCCAAGGTGGCCGAAGACCCGACCTGGTACACCCGCAAGAGCGCCGAGATCATCGGCGTGACGGAAGAGACCACGACGGGCGTGCACCGCCTGAAGGAAATGGCCGCCAAGGGCGCGCTGCTGTTCCGCGCGATCAACGTCAACGACTCGGTCACCAAGAGCAAGTTCGACAACCTCTACGGCTGCCGCGAGAGCCTGGTGGACGGCATCAAGCGCGCGACCGACGTGATGGTGGCCGGCAAGATCGCCGTCGTCGCTGGCTACGGCGACGTGGGCAAGGGCTCGGCCCAGGCGCTGCGCGCACTGTCGGCCCAGGTCTGGGTGACCGAGATCGACCCGATCTGCGCGCTGCAGGCGGCGATGGAGGGCTACCGCGTCGTCACGATGGATGAGGCCGCCAGCCAGGCGGACATCTTCGTCACCGCCACCGGCAACAAGAACGTCATCACTTACGCCCACATGGCGGCGATGAAGGAAAACAGCATCGTCTGCAACATCGGCCACTTCGACAACGAGATCGACGTTGCCGCGCTGGAAGCGAAGTGCCGCTTCGAGGAGATCAAGCCGCAGGTCGATCACGTCGTCTTCCCCGACGGCAAGCGCATCATCCTGCTGGCCAAGGGCCGCCTGGTGAACCTGGGCTGCGGCACCGGCCACCCGAGCTATGTGATGAGCTCGTCCTTCGCCAACCAGACCATCGCCCAGATCGAGCTCTACGCCCACCAGGACGCCTACGACATCGGCAAGGTCTATGTGCTGCCCAAGCACCTGGACGAGAAGGTCGCCCGCCTGCAGCTGTCCACGCTCAACGCCAAGCTCACCGAGCTGACGCCCGAGCAGGCGGCCTACATCGGCGTGACGCCGACCGGCCCGTTCAAGCCCGACACCTATCGGTACTGATGAGCCCCTCGTCCAGTCTCGCCCTGCTGAACGCAGGCGCGCCTGGCCGGTCCCCCGAGGGGACGGCGAGGCGCGCGGCGTTGAGCCGCGCACCCGTCGCCTCATGCGGGCCGGCTTGGGAGCGGCCCGGCGCTCGGCCCGCCCCAAAGGGCTGAAGGCATGCGCGCTGACCAGCTCCTCGTCGCGCAAGGCCTGGCGCCCACGCGCTCGGCGGCGCAGCGGCTGATCCAGGGCGGTGTGGCCGAGTGGGCGTCGCCCGTCGGCTGGGCCGCGCTGAAGAAGGCCGGCGAGGATCTGCCCGAGACGGCGCAGCTGCGCGTCACCGACGACGCCGAGCTGCGCTATGTGTCGCGCGGCGGGCTCAAGCTGGAGGGCGCACTTGCCCGCTCGGGGCTGGCCGTGCAGGGCCTCACCGTGCTGGACATCGGCCAGAGCACCGGCGGCTTCAGCGACTGCCTGCTCGCGCACGGCGCGCGCCATGTGGTGGGCATCGACGTCGGCCACGGCCAGCTGCATGCCCAGCTCAAGGCCGACGCGCGCGTCACCGCGCTGGAAGGCACCCATGTGCGCGAGCTGGACGCGCTGCGCGCCCACGCGCCGAGCGGCGGCTTCCCGCTCATCGTCGGCGACCTGAGCTTCATCTCGATGATCGGCAGCCTGCCCGAGCTGCTGCCCTGGCTGGCGCCGCACGGCCACTTGCTGCTGCTGATCAAGCCGCAGTTCGAGCTCGGGCCGCAGGCCCTCGACAAGCGTGGCCTCGTCAAGGACGAGGCCGATTACGCCCGCCTGGAGGCCCGCGTGCGGCTGGCCTGCACGGCGCTCGGGCTCAAGGTGCTGGACTACTTCGACAGCCCCATCACCGGCGGTGACGGCAACCGCGAATTCTTCTTGTACGCCGGGGTCTACTGACGCCACGAGGGTGGGATGCGTTGCCACTCAAAAGCCCGCGAGCCAGGCGCGGAGCCGAAGCTGGGGTTGTCCCCAGCGAGGCTTCGCAACGCCGCGCGCGGGCTTTTGAGTGACAACCCTTAGTGAGAGGGTCTGCGCGGGCGCATGGCGTCGTTGCGCGCCTTGTCTGGGCGCAAGCTCAGGCGGCGTCGCACGCCTTGCCCTGCACCTGCGCAGGCCCTCTCGCACCCAACCTCTTGGCGTCAGTAGGCCCCCGATGAGCACTCCTGTTTCCTTCGAATTCTTCCCCCCCAACACGCCGGTCGGCGTCGAGAAGCTCAAGACCGTCGTGCAGGAGCTGGGCACGCTGTCGCCCCAGTACTTCAGCGTCACCTACGGCGCCGGCGGCTCGACGCGCGAGAAGACGCTCTCCGCGGTGATGGACATCGCCGCGGCCGGTTACGAAGCTGCGCCGCATCTCTCCTGCGTGGGCTCCACCCGCGACAACATCGCCGAGATCCTGGCCACCTACCGGGCCCAGGGCATACGCCGCGTCGTGGCCCTGCGCGGCGACCTGCCCAGCGGCACGGCCACCGCGGGCGAGTTCCGCTACGCGTCCGAGCTGGTGCGCTTCATCCGCGAGACCCAAGGCCCCGACTGGCATATCGAGGTGGCCGCCTACCCCGAGGTGCACCCCCAGCAGCGCTACGCCGCCAAGGACCTGGCCCACTTCGCCGACAAGATGGCCGCCGGCGCCAGCGGCGCGATCACGCAGTTCTTCTTCAACGCCGACGCCTACTTTCACTTCGTCGACGAGGCCCGCAAGCTCGGCGTCGCCCAGCCCATCGTGCCGGGCATCATGCCCTTCCACAACTACGCACGCATCGCGCAGTTCGCACAGCGCGACGGCATCGAGATCCCGCGCTGGGTGCAGCTGAAGATGGAAGGCTTCATGGACGACGCCGCCAGCATCCGCGCCTTCGGGCTTGACGTGGTCACGCGACTGTGCGAGCGCCTCATCGCAGGCGGCGCACCGGGCCTGCACTTCTACACGCTGAACCAGGCACCGCTGGTGCTGGCGTTGTGCGAACGCCTCGGCCTCGGCCTCGGCCACAAAGCTTGATGCAACACAAGACCCGCCGCTGATGCCGGCCGCAGCGCCGGCCGGGTTTGTGTTGGCTCAAAGAGCTCCCGGCCGCGCCGGCGTGCAATGCCTCCATCGGGACCTGTCCCACTCACTGGAGTCATTGCATGAAGCTCTCTACCGCCGTTCTCGCCCTGTCCGCTGCGCTGGCCACACTGGCCGCTCCTGCCGCCCGCGCCGATGAAGGCCCCTGGCTGGTGCGCGTGCGCGCGCTGAACCTGAACTCGGCCAACAAGGACAGCACCGGCCTGGGCCTGTCGATCAACAACAAGACCTTCCCCGAGGTCGACTTCAGCTACTTCTTCGCGCCCAATATCGCGACCGAGCTGGTGCTGACCTACCCGCAAAAGCACACGCTCTACTCCAACGGCAGCGAGATCGGCTCGCTCAAGCACCTGCCGCCCACGCTGACGCTGCAGTACCACTTCAACCCGACCGGCACCGTGCGGCCCTACATCGGCGCCGGCGTGAACTACACCAACTTCTCCGGCGTCAGCTTCTCGCCGGCGGTGCAGACCGCCCTGCAGCCCAGCCTCAAGAGCAGCAGCTGGGGCGCGGCCATCCAGGTCGGTGCCGACGTCGAGATCAGCAAGGGCATCTACCTGAACTTCGACCTGAAGCGGGTCAACCTCGCCGCCACCGTCTATTCCAAGGGTGTGGAGGCCGGCAAGCTCAAGGTCGACCCGACACTGGCCAGCGTGGGCCTCGGCTGGCGGTTCTGAGCCCAGGCGGGCCCTGGCCGGGGCCCGCGGCGGGTGGACAATGCGCCGCGCCCCTTCAGGCGCCCCTTTACGCGCCCTTCATGCGCCCCGCCATGACCGTCCGCCGACTGCTGTTTTTCTGCATGGGCAACATCTGCCGCAGCCCGACTGCCGAGGCTGTGATGCGTGCCAAGCTCGCTGCCGCCGGCATTGACGTCGAGGTCGACTCCGCCGGCACCCATGGCTACCACGTGGGCGAGCCGCCGGACGAGCGCAGCCAGGCCCACGCCGCCCGCCGCGGCTACGACCTCAGCCCGCTGCGCGCCCGCCAACTGCTGGCGGCCGACTTCGACCGCTTCGACCTGGTGCTTGGCATGGACGAGGCCAATCTGCGCGAGGCCGAACGCCTGTGCCCGCCGGCCCAGCGCCACAAGCTGCAACCGCTGATGCGCTACGCCCCCGAAGCGGGCAGCCGCATCGTGCCGGATCCCTACTACGGCGGCGAGGCCGATTTCGAGCGGGTGCTGGATCTGGTGGAAGCGGCGTGCGAGGGCTTGGTCGCGACCCTTGCCACGGCGTGAGGCCGCGTCAGCGCTCGAAGCGCTTCAGGTAAGCCGCGAGCGGCTCAAGGTCCATCGCCGCACGCCACGCACGCCGCAGCCAACAGACCGAGTGCAACGAGACGGCGCCGGCCTGGCTTCACGCCACCGCCGCAAACGCATCCCGCGTCAGGTTCTCCGGTGCCTCGCCCCCCGCGCGGCAGGCCACGTCGTCCTCGATGCGGATGCCGCCATAGCGCGACAGCCGCTCCACCGCCGCCCAGTCGACCGGTGCCGCGTTCGGCGACGCGCGCAGCTCGTCCAGCAGCATCGGAATGAAGTACAGCCCCGGCTCGATCGTGACCACCATGCCCGGCTGCAGCAGCCGCGTCAGGCGCAGGTAGCGATGGCCCTCGGGCTTGGTCGTCACGCCGCCGGTCTCGCTGGCCATGAAGCCGCCCACGTCGTGCACTTGCAGGCCGAGCAGATGGCCGATGCCATGCGGGAAGAAGGGCTTGGTCACGCCCTCGGCCACCATGGCCTCTTCGCCCATGTTCACCAGGCCCGCCTCGCGCAGCACGCGGGCCACGCGGCGGTGGGTGCTGAGGTGGATGTCGCGGTAGTCCACACCCTCGCGCACCTCGTCGACCAGCGCCAGCTGCTCGCGCTCCATCGCGGCGACCAGCGCAGCGAACTCGTCATGGCCTGCGGCCACCCAGGTGCGGGTGATGTCGCTGGCATAACCATTCACCTGCGCGCCAGCGTCGATCAGGAAGCTGCGCGACTCGGCCGGCGCCTGCTCGTCCTGGTACTGGTAGTGCAGCACCGCGGCATGCTCGTTCAGGCCGATGATGTTGGTGTAGGGCAGGTCGCGGTCGGTGTGGCCGGTGGCCAGCAGATAGGCGCGGTGGATGCCCGCCTCGCTCTCGCCACGCAGGAAGGCGGCCTGTGCAGCGAGATGGCCCGGCACGGCACGGCGCTGCGCGGCGCGCATCTGCTCCAGCTCGTAGGGGCTCTTCACGCCTCGCGCCCAGTGCAGCCGGTTGAGCAGGGCCTCGGGGTTGTTGGGCGTGAGGCCCGGCAGTGCCGCATCGGCCTCGCCGAGGATGGCGGTGCGCGGCGTGACCAGGTCGGCCAGGGCCTTGGCCGCCTGCTCCGGCTCGCGGATGACCACCAGTTCCACCGCATCCACCCACTCGCCACGGGGCTCGCTTGGCGGCACATGCCAGTAGTCGTGCGGCTGGTAGTAGACGACGCGCGGCTTCAGGCCCGGGCGCACGGCCAGCCAGCAGTGCGGATGCTGGGTCAGCGGCAGCCAGTGCTTGAAATGCGGGTTGGGCTGGAAGAGGTAGGGCCGATCATCGAGGAAGGCGAACTTCTCGATGCCGGCCGCGACCAGCATCGCGTCAAAGCCGGTGGCGGCCAGCGCGGCTTCGGCCTGGCGCTGCAGCGTGGCAAGGTGGTCGAGGTAGAGGCTCATCGGTCGATCACTCACTTGCGCACATAGGTCAGCTTTTTGCTGCCGCCTTCACAGCTGCCGATGACCTTGGCGTCACCGACCTTGTCGCTGTCGACGGCGTTGATCTCGTAGTTCTTGACCCCCTTCTCGTCGAGCTTGGCGGCGATCTCGGCCTTCAGCTCATCGCAGGGTTTGCCGGCGGCCCAGGCAGTGGCCGCAGCGGATACCAGAAGGACGGACAGGACGGGCTTGAGCATGGGAGTCTCCCAGGGGTTGGATGTGACGCGCATTCTGCGGCAGCCGGGCGGACGCCCACGGCGCCAGCATCCCCAAAACGCCGCATGCCGCCCCCTCAACCCTCACGGTCCCACACCACGCCCTCCTCGGTCAGCATCGCGTCCAGCGCCACGTCCAGCGGGCTGGGCTTGAGCAGCGGCAAGAAGCCGTGCGCATAGCCGATGCCCACCGCGGCCGGGCGGGGCTGGAGTTCGGCCAGGGTCTTGTCCATGAAGCCGCCGCCATAGCCCAGGCGCAGGCCGCAGGGCCCGAAACCGAGGCAGGGCACCAGCATCAGCTGCGGCTGGAATTCCTCGGTGCCCTTGGGCTTGGGGATGTGGAAGGCGTCCTCCTCCATCGGGCAACCGGGGTACCAGACGTGAAAGCGCAGCGTGCGGTGGGCCTTGTCCACGACCGGCAGGCCGATGCGCCGCTCCGGGTGGTCCTCGGTCCAGCGGTAGAGCGCCGGCAGCGGATCGAACTCGCCCTTGATCGGCCAGTAGGCGCCGATGGTCGTTTCTCGGCGCCGCAGCAGCCAGACCCGCAGCACCTCCTGCAGGTCGGCGGCCCGGGCGAGCCGGTCGGGCAGGCCCAGCCGTTGTTCGATCAGCTTGTGCCGGATCGCGGCGCGGTCGTTCGCATCCATGAACCCCGAGCTTACATTTGTGGCATGGATGCGTTCACGGAACTCTGCGTCGAGCTGCTGTCGCCGCTCGGCCCGGTGCGCGTGCGCCGCATGTTTGGCGGCCAGGGCCTCTACGTCGACGGCCTGTTCATGGCCCTGATCGACGACGGCCAGCTCTTCCTGAAGGCCGACCAGGTCACGCGCGAGCGCTTCGTGGCCGCCGGCTGCCTGCCCTTCAGCTACCCGACGAAGGACGGCGAGCGCCAGGTGATGAGCTACTACCGACCGCCCGAGGAGGCGCTGGAGTCGCCCCCGCTGATGCTGCCCTGTGCCCGGCTGGCGCTGGAGGCGGCGCTGCGCGCCGCCAATGCCAAGAAAGCCAAGCATGCCCCTCGCTCAGCGACGTCCAAACCAGCGGCGGCGCGGCGTCGCACGGGTGGCGGCTGACGCCGGCGGCACCAGCAGTTCGAACTCCGCCGCCGGCCAGCCCTCCAGCACCGCGGTCTGGCCGGGTGCCAGCGCGACGGCCTCGCCCGCTGCCAGCCAGCGGTCCTCGGCCGGTGCATCGATGGTGCCGGACAGCGTCAGCCAGACCCGCCCGCAGGCCACCGACAGCCGCCTGGCCTCGGCACCGCCGGCCAGCGTCAGAGCCCGGCCGCCGGCCAGGTGCCATGTGGATTGCGCATCGCTCATGATCTTGCTCCTCGGTTCACGTCAGGGATTCTGCTGATACCCCCCAGGGCGGTCCAATGAATGCGCAGCAGGGATTGATACCATCCGCTCATGAATCAACCGGTACGCCAACGGCCGCTGTCGATCGGCCCGCTGCGCGCCTTCGAGGCGGTGGCCCGGCTGCTGAGCTTCCGGGCCGCGGCTGAGGAGCTGAGCCTGACCCAGTCCGCCATCAGCCGCCAGATCCAGGCGCTGGAAGAGGAAATCGGCTGCACCCTGTTCCTGCGCGGCACCCGCAAGGTGGAGCTCTCCGGCGACGGCGCCCAGTTGCTGCCCACCGCGGTGGCCGTGCTGTCGCGGCTGGACCAGACCGTGCGGCAGATCCGCCGCTCGCGCGGCCGCAGCGTCGTCAACGTGACGACCTTCGCCTCCTTCGCGTCGCTGTGGCTGATCCCGCGGCTGTGCCAGTTCCAGAAGCATTTCCCCGACATCGACATCCGCGTGTCGGCCCTGGACCGCATCGCCGACCTCGACGACGGCGAGCACGACCTGGCGCTGCGCTATGCGTCGGCCGGTGAGCTCGGCCTGCCGGCCGAGCTGATGTTCGAGGAATCCGTGTCGCCGGTGGTCAGCCCCTGGTATGCCGAGAGCACGCAGAGCGGACGGTTGCCGCCGCTGCGCCAGCCGGCCGACCTCGCCGCCCATGCGCTCACCGAAGAGGACGACCCCCGCCCGAGCGCGGCCTACCTGAGCTGGCGCCGCTGGCTCACCGCCCAGGGCCAGCCCGAGCTGGAGCCGCTGCGCTGGATGTATTTCAACTTCACCTACCAGCAGATCCAGGCCTCGCTGGCCGGCCAGGGCGTGGCGCTGGCGCGGCTGCCGCTGGTGCATGAGCAACTGCAGAGCGGCGAACTCATCGAACCCTTCGGCAAGGCGGGCCGGCGAGGCAGCCCGTTCAGCTACTGGATGCTGCTCGGCCCGGGCGCCGCGCGCCGGCCCGAGGTGCAGCAGTTCGCCGACTGGGTGCGCGGCCAGGCGGCGCTGACGCGTGACGCGCTCGCGGCCGTCTGACAGGCCGCTGAACGCTCAGGGCGCGATCAGCTCGCGCTCGGTGAGGATGACCGTCAGTGCCTGGTCGTGCGGCTCGACCGGGAAGGCCGCCTCGCCCGCCGACCAGGCCACACCGATGGTCGTCACCCCCGGGTGGGCAGCCAGCCAGCGGTCAAAATAGCCGCCGCCATAGCCCAGCCGGAAACCCTCGCGCGTGAAGCCCACGCAGGGCACCAGCACCACATCGGGCACGGCCACGGCGCCGGTCGAGGTGGCGATGCCGCACTCGTCCTGGGCCGTCGGCGCGGCGCCGTCCCAGCGCCGGAACACCATCTCGGCCGGGCTGCGCCGCGCAAACGGCAGCGCCCGCGGCACGGCGGGCAGGCCCGGGTCGAACTCACCAGCCAGCGGCCAGTAGACGCCCAGCAACTCGGGCTCCAGCTGGGCCAAGAGTGGCTGCAAGGCCTGTTGCAGCGCCTGCTCGGCCGCCGCGAACTCGGGCGTCGCCGCGAACGCACGGCGGGCGGCCAGCAGTTGGCGGCGCAGATCGGAGCGGGCGGCGGCGGGGGCGGCAGTCATCGGGGCGGCGTGCAGTGGGCTGGCGCGATTACAACCCAGGCCGGCGCTGCCCTGCCCCGTCGGTTAAATTGATCGCTGCAGATCGGGCAGTACAGATGACACAGAGCGGCAGGCGAGCGTGGCGAGGCATGGGTCGGGCGATGGCGGCCTGGGGGTTGGCACTGGCTTTCACCACGCAGGCCGCACCGGCAACGCCGGACACTGCGCTCGCCGTGCAGGCCAAGGAGGCCTGGACCCAGCGCAACCGCAAGCGCCTGGCGGAGCTGACCGAGACTGCACGCAGCCAGAACCACCCGCTGGCCGGCTGGGTCGAGTACTTCGACCTCAATGCCCGCCTCGCCGAAGTGCGCCAGCCGGAGATGGACGCCTTCTACGCCCGCTACGCCGGCAGCTATGTCGAGGACCGGCTGCGCAATGACTGGCTGCTCGAACTCGGCCGGCGGCGCGACTGGGCCGGCTTCCGGCGCGACCACGTCGCCTACCAGATGCGCGACGACCGCGAGGTGGCCTGCTACGCACTGCTGGCCGATCATCTCGCCGGCAGCCCGGTCACGCCCGACGCTGCCCGCGCCGCGTGGCTGGCCCAGAAGGACGGCGACGACGGCTGCCTGCAGCTCGCCACCACCTTCTTCGAGGCCGGGCTGTTCAAGCCCGACACGGCCTGGGCCAAGGCCCGGCTCGCGATGGAGCAGGGCCGGCCGCGTGCGGTGCGCCAGGCCGTGATGGTGCTAGGCGCCAAGCCGCTGGAGCAAAAGCTCGCCGAACTGCAGGACAACGCCGGCCGCTACCTGACCCGCAAGGCCCGCAGCAGCCCGCGGGCCGAGGCCGAGCTGACGACGCTGGCGCTGGCCCGCGTGGCGGCCAACGATCCCGCCCAGGCCGCCGACCTGCTGGACGCCAAGTGGAAGCCGCTGCCGCAGGACCTGGCCGCCTGGCTGTGGGTGCAGATCGGCCGCCAGTACGCGCAGCGGCTGCAGGACACCGCCCTGCCCGCCTTCGAGCGCGCCGCCCGCCTGGCCCCCGAGCTGAGCTGGAGCGACGACAGCCTGGCCTGGGCCGCCCGCGCCGCGCTGCGCGCCCGGCAACCGGCCGCCGCCCTCGCTGCCATCGAGCGCATGAGCGTCGCCGAGCAGCGAGAGCCCGCCTGGGTGTACTGGAAGGCCCGCGCCACACGGCTGCAGGGCGACGCCGGCGCCGCGCGCAGCCAGCTCGCCCCGTTGGCCGCCACGCCGCTGAACTACTTCGGCCGCCTCGCCGCCGAGGAGCTGGGCCAGCCCACGCCGCTGCCGCCGGCGCCCGCGCCGCTCACCGCCGAGGAGCGCCGAGCGGCGCGCAGCCACCCGGGCCTGCAGCGCGCGCTGCTGCTGATCGGCGGCGGGCTGCGGCCCGAAGGCGTGCGCGAATGGAACTTCTCGCTGCGCGGCATGAACGACCGGGCGCTGCTGGCGGCCGCGCAAGAGGCCTGCGACCGCGAGGTCTGGGACCGCTGCATCAACACCAGCGAGCGCACCAAGGCCGAGATCGACATCGCCCAGCGCTACCCCCTGCCCCACCGCGCCGAGCTGATGCGCGAGGCCCAGGCCAGCGGCATCGACCCGGCCTATGTCTATGGCCTCATCCGGCAGGAGTCGCGCTTCGTGCTGGACGCCCGCTCCCACGTCGGCGCCGCCGGGCTGATGCAGGTCATGCCCGCCACCGCCAAGTGGACGGCCAAGAAGGTCGGCCTGGCCTACAGCCCCGACCTGATGCACGACCGCGACTTCAACCTGCGCATCGGCACCAGCTACCTCAAGCTGGTGCTGGACCGCTTCGACGGCGCCCAGGCCCTGGCCGCGGCGGCCTACAACGCCGGCCCCGGCCGTCCGGCCCGCTGGCGCGAGGGCCCGCTGCTCGACGCCGCGATCTGGGCCGAGAACATTCCCTTCAACGAAACGCGCGACTATGTCCGCAAGGTGCTGCTCGGCGGCACGGTCTACGCGCAGCTGCTCGGCCTGCCGGCCACCTCGCTGCGGGACCGGCTGGGCCCCAGCATCGGCCCGGCTGGCGCACGCGAACCCGATGCCGCCGACCTGCCCCCGGCTGCGGCGCTGGAGCCCAAGTCATGAGCCTGTCCGTCCTGGTACTCGGTGGCAGCGGCTTCGTCGGCCGCGCGCTGTGCGAGCAGCTGCTGCGCCGCTTCGGCGCCGGGGTGAGCATCACCGTGCCCACCCGCCGCCTGCCACACGCGCAAGCCGTGCAGAGCCTGCCCGGTGTCACGGTCGTGCAGGCCGATGTCTTCCGCGACCTGCCGGCCCTCGTGCCGGGCCACGACGCCGTCGTCAACCTGATCGCCATCCTGCAGGGCAGCGCCGCGGCCTTCGAGCATGTACATGTGGAGCTGCCACGACGCCTCGCGGCCGCCCTGCCCGCCGCCGGTGTGCGCCGCCTGGTGCATGTCAGCGCGCTGGGCGTGGACGCGCAGGCCCCGTCGCGCTATCTGCGCAGCAAGGCGGCCGGCGAGGCCGTGCTGCAGGTGGCCACACAGACCAGCGCACTCGACCTGACCGTGCTGCGCCCTTCCCTTGTCGTGGGCGCGGGGGACCGCAGCGTCAACCTGTTCGCCACGCTGCAGGCGAGCTTCCCGCTGATGCCGTTGGCCGGCGCTAATGCGCAGTTGCAACCCGTCTGGGTGCAGGACCTGGCGCGCGCGCTGGTCGAGGTGCTGGTGCGCCGCGAGGCCATCGGCCAGACCTACGAGATCGCCGGCCCGCGCGTGCTCACGCTGGCCGAGCTGGTGCGGCTGGCCGGTCAGGTGGCCGGCCATGCGCGCCCGGTGCTGCCGCTGCCCGGCCCGGTGGCCACGCTGCAGGCCCTGGCGATGGAATGCCTGCCCGGCGAGCCGCTGCTGTCGCGCGACAACCTGGCGTCCCTGACCGTGCCCAACATCGCCAGCGGCCGCCTGCCCGGCCTGGCCGAACTCGGCATCACCCCGGCCTCACTGGAGGCCGTGCTGCCCACCTATCTGGCGCCGGACGCCGGCGTCGCCCGGCTCAACGCCTGGCGGGCGCGGCGCTGAGCGCATCAATCCCTTGCGGATTGTTCATCCCGCCGCGCTGCCGCGCTGCGTAAGCTCCAGGGCCTGGCAGCGAAGCGCGACATGAAGCTCTACATCGGCAACAAGAACTACTCCTCCTGGTCCATGCGCAGCGGCGTGCTGCTGGCGGCCTTCGGCATCCCGTTCGACGAGGTCAAGCTGCGCTTCGACTTCTCGCCCGGCTCCGAATGGCACCGGGTCACCGCCGGCGTGAGCCCGACGCGGCGGGTGCCGGTGCTGGTCGAGGACGATGGCTTCACGGTCTGGGACACGCTGGCGATTGCCGAATACCTTGCCGACCGCCACCCCGAGCACGCCATCTGGCCGCGCGATGCCCGCCAGCGCGCCCGCGCCCGCAGCCTGTGCGCCGAGATGCATGCCGGCTTCGGCCGGCTGCGCAGCGTCTGCCCGATGAACATCGAGGCCTTCTTCCTCGACGTGGGCCAGCGCCTGTGGGCCGAAGACGAGGCGCTGCGCGCCGACGTGGCGCGGCTGGACGCGGCCTGGCGCGACGAGCTGGCCGCCCACGGCGGGCCCTTTCTGTTCGGCGCCTTCGGCGCGGTCGATGCCTATTTCGCGCCGGTGGCGGTGCGGCTGAGCCGCTTCGGCCTGCCGCTGTCCGAGGCCGCGGCGGCCTACCGCGATGCGCTGCTGGCCCACCCGGCCGTGGAGGACTGGATCGCCGAAGCGCTGCGCGAGCAAGACTTCGTCGCCGAGGACGAGCCCTACCGAAAGGCCCGCTGACCATGCTGGAACTTCGCCCCTGCTGCGAACACTGCGCCACCGCGCTGCCGCCGGAAACGCCGGAGGCGCGCATCTGCAGCTTCGAATGCACCTTCTGCGCGGCCTGCGCCGAGGGCCTGCTCGCCAACGTCTGCCCCAACTGCGGCGGCGGCTTCGAGCGGCGCCCAGTGCGGCCCGCGCGCGACTGGCGGGGAGGCAACTGGCTGGGCGGCTACCCGGCGCGGACGGAACCGAAGGTCCGCCCGGTGGACCTGGACGCGCACGCCCGGTTGGTGGCGGCGTTGAACGGGCTGCCGCCGGCCCAGCGTTAGCCCAGCTTGGCCATCAGGCTCTCGGCCGTGACGCCCGCGATATCCGGCGGCTGCCAGCTGTAGGCCCAGGCGATGAACTGGTCCTGCGGCATCGGCTTGCAGATGAAATAACCCTGACCCTCGTCGCAGCCGAGGCTGGCGAGCATGGCCCAGGCCTTGACCGTCTCCAGGCCTTCGGCGACGACCGACAGGCCCAGGTTGTGCGCCAGCTCGATGGTGGAACGCACGATGCGCGCGTCGTCCAGGTCGCGTTCCATCGCCATCACGAAGCTCTTGTCGATCTTCAGCTCGTCCACCGGCAGCCGCTTCAGGTAGGCCAGCGATGAGTAGCCGGTGCCGAAGTCGTCGATCGACAGCTTGAAGCCCATCGCGTGCAGATGCTCCAGCGTGGACAGGGCCCGTTCCGGGTCGTCCATGATGGCGCTCTCGGTGATCTCCAGGCAGATCGAGGCCGCCGGCACCTGCAGGGGCTGGATCAGTGCCTCGATCTTGGCCGGCAGGTCCTGGTCCATCAGGTCGCGGGTCGACAGGTTGACCGACAGCCTCAGGTCCAGGCCGGCGTCCATGGCCTCGCGCGAGAAGCGTGCCGCGCCGGCCAGCATCCAGGCGCTGAGCATGCGGATGAAGCCGGTCTGCTCGGCGAACGGGATGAACTGCATCGGCGGCACCAGGCCGCGCACCGGGTGTTGCCAGCGCACCAGCGCCTCGGCGCCGATGACGCGGCCCTTTTGCAGGTCGACCTTGGGCTGCAGGTACAGGCGCAGCTCGTTGGCCTCGACCGCATGGCGCAGCTCGGTCAGCAGCGACAGCGACTCCTCGCTGCCTGCGTCCAGCTGGGCGTGATAGACCAGGCTGCCGCATTGCTTGGCCTTGGCGGCATACATGGCCAGCTCGGCGCGGCCCAGCAGCAGGTTGACGTCCTGGCCATGCTCGGGGAACAGGGCGATGCCGATGCCGGCGCCCAGGTCGATGGTTTCGTTGTCGATCTGCAGTGGCTGCTCGAAGTCCTTCAGGATGGCCAGGGCCGCCTCGCTGGCGGCGCGCGCGTCGGTCTGGGCCAGCAGCACCGCGAACTCGTCGCCCGACAGCCGCGCGAGCACCGAATGGGCCGGCGTGCACAGCGCCTGCAGACGCTCGGCCACGCTCTGCAGCAGCCGGTCCCCGACCTCGTGGCCGAGCACGTCGTTGACATGCTTGAAGCGGTCCAGGTCCAGCATCAGCACGGCGCCCGGCGTGTCGCTGTGGTCGAGGTGGTGCTGCAGGAACTCCGCGAAGCGGGCGCGGTTGGGCAACAACGTCAGCTGGTCGACATAGGCGAGGTTGTTGACCAGCGCATCGCGGCGGCGGATGCCCTCGCGCATGCTCTCCAGCGCAATGGCCAGCTCATGCACCTCCTCCAGCCGCGAGGTGGACGGCACCGGCGTGTCGTAGTCGCCGCCCTCCAGGCGCCGCGCGGACGTCGACAGGTCGGTGATGGGGTTGCTGATGCCCCGCGCCAGCACCACGCTGAAGATGCCGAACACCGCGACGCCGAGCAGGGTCAGGCCCAGCAGCGTGAGCTGCAGCTGCCGGTAGGGCGCCAGCGCCACATCCAGCGAGCGCAGCAGCAGCACACCCAGGTGCTGCTCGCCGTCGATGAGGGGCACGAAGTGGGCGCGCAGGCGCTCGCCGGCCAGCTCAATGACCCCATCCTCAGGCATTTGCGCGTTCAACCAGCCGGGCAGGGCCGCCGCGGCCTCGGCCTCCAGGTTGGTGCTGATGCCGAGCCAGCGTGCGCCGCTGGGCTGCAGCAGCATGGCGCTCTGCAGCTCGGACAGGGCCCGGAGGTCGTCGAGCATCTCGCGGTTCAGCGCGAAGGCCATCAGCACCCAGCCCACCGGCGCCGGCGTGCGCACCTGCACGGCGACCACCTGATAGACCTTGTTGCCCTGCACCGCCAGGGCGGCGCCGTCCTTGTCCTTCACCAGCCGGGCGAGGGCGCTGCCGAAGGCCGCGGCGTCGTCGCGCGTGGCCGCAACCAGGTGCTGCTGCTCGTCGAAATAGGCCACCACCGAGGCGCCGATGCGTTCGCCCTGGTTGCCGAGGGCATCGCGGATGGTCTCGATCGTCTCCGCCTCGGCCAGCGAAGAGCCCAGCGTGCTGCGGAAGCCATAGTCCTTGGCCAGCAGTTCGGCGGCATCGCGCAGCTTGCCGGCGCGCTGGTCCAGCAGCCGGCGCAGCACGCGCTCGCCGGTCTGCAGTTCGCTGGCCAGCGAGTTCTCTGCGTTGCGCGTGATGCTGGCGCGGATGACGCCGAAGCTGACCAGCTGCACCGCCAGCAGCAGGGCCAGGAAGAGGGCCACGATGCGCCCCTCCAGGCGCCGCAGATTGAGCCAGGCAGGCGCTTGCATCGTCGGCGCTTCAGTCGGCCAGGCTCAGCACGCTGGTGCCGCCGGAGGCCGTGATGTCGAGCCTGAGGCTTTGCAGGTTTTGCGACTTCTGGCCAAGGTGCCAGGCCTTGACCCCATGCTCGCCCGGCGGCAGGTCGAAGCTGGCCTCGCCCTTGGCGTCGGTGCGGGCGAAGGTGGGCGTGTCGACCACGACGATATGGGCGCTCATGCGGTCATGGATATTGCAGCCCAGCGCGGCCACGCCGGGTTTGTCGAACACGATGGGCTCGGCCGGCGTGCCCGAATAGAGCTTGATGTCGATCACCTTGATCGGCGAGAACGAGTAGACATGATGCCGCACGGTGTCGAAGTTCGGAAAGCTCACCGCCGTACCGGTCTGCACGACGAGGAGCTGGGGCGTGAACTGCCGGTCGCGCTGGCCCATTTCGGCCTTGGCGGTGCTCGTCCTGGCCGGGCGGCCCTTGACCTCGACCGCCACGACGGCGCCGGCCAGCGGCTGGCCATTGGGTCCCAGCAACTGCACGGTGACCGGCACGGCCGTGGCAGCGAACGGGCTCAGGGCGGTGGCAAGAAGGGCGAGAGGGCGAGGCGTCGGCATGGCGGCGAAGGGTTCGCCCGCGACGATAACCGAATCGGGGCCCGCGCGACGCGCGCTGCCACGCCGGGGCGCCCGGCCATCAGGCACCGGGGCCGATGTTCACAGGGCGGGCAGCGGCGGGCGGGTTGCGAGCGCCCGCCGGACCACGCCCTCCACCTGGGCGCGGCGCTCGCCCGTCAGCGGCAGGCGCGGCGCCCGCACGGCCTCGGTGGACTGGATGGCCAGCGCCTCGGCCAGCTTGATGTTCTGCACCAGGTAGGTCGACACGTCGAGGTCCAGCAGCGGCCGGAACCAGCGGTAGATGGCCAGTGCCTCGGCCAGCCGGCCGGCCTTGACGAGGCGGTAGACCGCCACCGTCTCGGCCGGAAACGCCACCACCAGCCCGGCCACCCAGCCCTGCGCACCGGCGCACAGGGCCTCGAAGGCGAGGTTGTCGACGCCGGTGAACACCGCATAGCGGTCGCCCAGCCGGGTCAGGATCTCGGTGCAGCGGCGGATGTCGTCACTGCTTTCCTTGACCGCCACGAAGCGGCGGTCGTCGGCCAGTTCCTCCAGCAGGTCGGTGGTCACGTCGACCCGATAGGCCACGCGGTTGGAGTAGATCATCACCGGCAGGTCGGCGGCCGCCGCAATGGCGCGCAGATTGGCCACCGTCTCGCGCGGGTCGGTGTGGTAGATCGTGCTGGGCACCACCATCAGGCCGTCGGCGCCGGCCCGGGCCGCCTGCTCCGCCAGGGCGCAGGCCTCGCGCGTGCCGGCTTCGGCGACGGTCAGCAGCGCCGGCTTGCTGCCGGCCGCCTCCTTGGCCAGGCGGAATACCTGCAGGCGCTCGTCGTGGCTGAGCATCGGGCCCTCGCCGAGCGAGCCGCAGGCAATCAGGCCGTCGCAGCCGGCGGCCATCTGCAATGCGAAGCAGCGCTGCATCTCGGCAGCGTCCAGGCTGCCATCGGGCTTGAACTTGGTGGTGACTGCGGGAAAGACGCCTTGCCACATGGTCTGGGAGCTCCGGTTGGGGTTGTGTTGGCTGCGCAGCATATTGCATATTGGATCCAATCTACAAGGGCTTGGATCCAATCCGTGACGGACCTGCGCCGGCCGGTCCACAATGCGTCGGTCCGCAGCCCGCGCTCGCCATGACCGCAAAGCAACCCGCACTCGCCCGCACCACGCCAGGCCCCTCGGCGGCCGACCAGGTCTACGAGGCCCTGCACCGCGCCATCATCAGCGGGCAGTTCAAGGACGGCGAGCCGCTGCGCCAGGAAGAGCTCGCCCGCCAACTGCACACCAGCCGCATTCCGGTGCGCGAGGCACTCAACCGGCTGGAGCAGCACGGCCTGGTGCAGATCAAGCGTTACCACGGCTACACCGTGGCCGGCCACAGCCGTGACGAGGTGGAAGAGCTGTGCCGCTTCCGGGCGCTGCTGGAGGGCGAGCTGATTCTGACGGCCGTGCCGCGGCTGGGCGCGGCGGCGCTGGCCGAGGCCAAGAAGCGCTGCCAGGCCTTCGCGCGCGAAAGCGATCCGGTGCGCTGGGGGGCACTGAACCGCGACTTCCACTGCGCGCTCTATGCCGCAGCCGGCCTGCCCCACCACCTGCAGGCCGCGGTCGCGGCCCTGGACCGCACCGAGCGCTATCTGGTGGACCAACTGCAGATGACCGACGGCCGTGCGCAGGCGCGGGCCGAGCATCAGGCCATCCTGGAAGCCTGCGTGGCCGGTGACGCAAAGGCCGCGGCCCGGCTGACGCGCCAGCACATCCTCGGGGCTTGCGAGCGCTTCTCGCGCCATCTGACGGCGCATGAGGCGCCGCCCGCCGCGGCCGGCAAGCCGCGCCGCCGCAGCGGCTGAGCCCTGCGGGCCGCGCTCAGAAGCCCCAGCGCATCGGGTCGGCCGGATCGAACACGACACGCGCATCCAGCGTCACATGGGCGCGACCGCGGATGAAGGGGCGGATGCTGCCGGCCGCATCGCCCTCACCGGCCTCGTAGCGGGCCTCGAACACCGAACCGATCACCGACTCCTGGCGCCAGACCCTACCTGGAGCCAGCTCGCCGTCGGCGGCCAGGCAGGCCAGCTTGGCGCTGGTGCCGGTGCCGCAGGGCGAGCGGTCGTAGGCGGCGCCGGGGCAGAGCACGAAGTTGCGGCCGTCATTGCCGGCATCGGCGGGCGGGCCGAGCAGCTCGATGTGATCGATCTCGGCGCCCTGGGCGCCGGTGATGCCGGCCCGCTCCAGCGCCCGGCGCAGCTTGAGGGCGTAGGCCGTGAGCGCCGCGGTGCGCTCAGGCGCCAGCGCCTGGCCATGGTCGCTGCACAGGAAAAACCAGTTGCCGCCCCAGGCGATATCGCCATGTACCGTCTGGCCGTCGTCCAGCGTCACCGCGACCTGCCGCGCCAGCCGATAGGCCGGCACATTGGCCACCGTCACGCTGCCGTCCGGATGCAGCGTGGCCTGCACCGCGCCGACCGGCGTGTCCAGCCGCAGCGTGCCCGGCTCAATGAGGCCGAGGTGGCGCAGCGTGGCCACCACGCCGATGGTGCCGTGGCCGCACATGCCCAGGTAGCCGACGTTGTTGAAGAAGATCACGCCCCAGTCCTCGCCCGGCTGGCGCGGCGCACACAGCCAGGCGCCCACCAGCACCTCCGAGCCCCGCGGCTCCAGGATCAGCGCGCGGCGCCAGGCATCGTGTTCGTCGCGCAGCCGGACCAGCCGGTCCGCCATCGAGCCAGCACCCAGGTCGGGCCCGCCGGAGACGAGCACGCGTGTCGGTTCTCCGCCGGTGTGCGAGTCGATGATGCGGGCGGTGTCGTCCATGGCGGGCTCCAGGCTGAATCCAATGATTGGATCCAATATACAGCGCCGCCGCTCCTGCCCGGCCGGCCCCTGCCGGTGCTGCGGCGGCCTCAGCGAACCGCGGGCACGGTGCCGCTGCGGCCGGTCGCGGCCTCGGCCAGCATCAGCGCGAAGCGGCGCAGCGCGGCCCAGGGGTCGCTGGGCCAGT
The DNA here is from genome assembly GCA_003963075.1 of Burkholderiales bacterium. Lineage (GTDB taxonomy): Bacteria > Pseudomonadota > Gammaproteobacteria > Burkholderiales > Burkholderiaceae_C > Pelomonas. The sequence continues at coordinate 2,523 of RXJV01000167.1, read as the reverse complement.
CGGGGTGGCGCAGGCCCTTGACCAGGCCATCGCAGACCTGCGCGGCCTGCACCAGGGCGCCCGCCTGTGCGGCATCCAGGCGCGGGGCGATGCGCTCGACCAGCCTTTCCTTGACGCCCCAGACGCGCGCCTCGCGCATGGCCATCGGCAGCGGCCGGCCGGCATCCAGCGCGGCGCGCACGCGGGCCAGCGCGCGGGCGTCCTCGGCCAGGTTCCAGTGCACCAGCACGGCGGCCTCGCCCTCGGCCTCCAGGCCGTCCAGCATGCGCAGCAGCCGTGGCACGTTGCCCGACAGCACGGCCTCGCTGAGCTTGAACACGTCGAAGCGCGCCACGTCCAGCACGGCGGCCTCGATGTGTTCCAGCGTCAGCTCGCCCGGCGGGTGCAGCAGCGCGAGCTTCTGCAGTTCCTGGTGGGCGGCCAGCAGATTGCCCTCGACCCGGTCGGCGAAGAAGGCCAGCGCGCGCTGACCATCCTCGCCCTCGGGCACCGACTGCCCCTGGGCCTTGAGCCGCTGTGCCAGCCAGGCCGGCAGCAGGCGGCGTTCGATCGGCTCGACGCGGATCGAGACGCCGTTGGCGTCCAGCGCCGTAAACCAGGCACTGGACAGCTGGGTCTTGTCCAGCCGCGGCAGCGTCACCAGGGTCAGCACATCGTCCGGCGCGGCCTCGGCATAACGCTGCAGCGCCTCGGAGCCCTCCTTGCCGGGCTTGCCGCCGGGAATCCGGATCTCGATGAACTGGCGTTCGGCAAACAGGCTCATGGCCTGCGCGGCGGCCAGCACCGGCGCCCAGTCGAAGTAGGCACCGGCGACCGTAAAGATCTGGCGCTCGCCGAAGCCCTGGGCCTTGGCTGCGGCGCGGATCTGGTCGGCCGCCTCCTGGGCCAGCAAAGGCTCGTCGCCATGCACCGTGTAGATGCGGGCGAGGGCCTTGTGGAGGTGCGGCCCGAGAGCTTCGGCGCGAAGCTGCATCAGCTCGGCAACTTGACGGCCGCCAGCCGGCGCATGACCTGGGCGATGGCGTCGGACTGCATTGCGCCGTAGAGGCTGGCGGCCTCCTGCTCCTTGCCCAGCGCCGTGGTCTCGGTGTAGTTCATGTCGCGGCTCAGGCGCAGTTCGACCTTGGGCACCAGCAGTTCGCCGGCCGCGGTGCGCACCAGGTAGTCGAACTGCAGCCGCAACTGCCATTCACGCACCTGGCCGACGCTGGTCGACGCAACGACGTTGCGGTCGCGCACCTCGCGGGCGGCCTCCAGCACGACCTCGGCGCGCGCCGGGTCGTCGAGCAATTGCACCGGCGTGCGCTTGATCTGGCGCCTGAGCCCGGCGGCCAGCGGCGAGTCCGGCGCAAAGCCGGTCAGCGCCAGCGTCTTGAACGGCAGCTCGGGCTCGCGGCGCAACTCGAAGCCGCAGCCGGCGAGTGCGGTGCTGGCCAGCAGCAGGAGGGGGCGGCGTCGCATCGCGATCAGACGACGATGTTGACGAGCCGGCCCGGCACGATGACGACCTTCTTGGGTGCCTTGCCTTCGCTGAACTTGGTGAACTCTTCGGTGGCCAGCGCGGCGGCCTCGATGGCGGCCTTGTCCGCGCCGGCCGGCACCTTGACCGCGCCGCGCAGCTTGCCGTTGACCTGCAGCATCAGCTCGATCTCGTCCTGCACCAGCGCGGCCTCGTCGACCGTGGGCCAGGGCGCATCGAGCAGGTCACCCAGCTCGGCGGCAAAGCCGAGGTCCTGCCAGAGCTGGTGGGTGATATGGGGCGTGGCCGGGTAGAGGACGCGCAGCAGGATCGAGAACGCTTCGCGGCGAGCCAGCAAGCGCGCATTCGAAGTCGCGGGCACATCCGTACCTGCAGGCCAACTCGCCTTGCTTGGTTCGAACGATTCGATGGTGTTCAGCAGCTTCATGGCCGCCGAAACGACGGTGTTGTACTGCATGCGTTCGTAGTCGCTGGATGCCTGGCGGAGGATGAGATGCACCTCTCGACGGAACTTCTTGCCTTCTTCGTCCAGGTTGGTGAAATCGGACTTCGCGATCGTTTCGAACTCCGCAGAAGCACGCTGACTTGCGTTCCAGACGCGTTTCAGAAAGCGGTGCGCGCCCTCGACGGCCGCGTCGTTCCACTCCAGCGTCTGCTCCGGCGGGCTCGCGAACATCACGAACAGCCGGGCCGTGTCGGCGCCGTACTGGTCGATCAGGGCCTGCGGGTCCACGCCGTTGTTCTTGGACTTGGACATGGTCGTCATCTCGTACTCGAGACGCGTGCCGTCCTTCTTCAGCGTGGCGCCGGCGATGCCGCCGCGCTCGTCGTGGATCACGTCGATCTCGTGGTCCCAGTAGTAGTCCTTGCCGCCGCCCTCGGGCTTGTGGAAGAACGCGCCCTTGAGCACCATGCCCTGCGTCAGCAGCTTCTGGAAGGGCTCGGACACGTCCACCAGCTTCAGGTCGCGCATCACCTTGGTCCAGAAGCGCGCGTACAGCAGGTGCAGGATGGCGTGCTCGATGCCGCCGATGTACTGGTTC
>RXJV01000086.1 GCA_003963075.1 Burkholderiales bacterium | reverse complement strand
TCGTTTCACCGGCTCTGGTCGACGATCATCCGCAAGTCGTAGTACCGGCCGCTCCACCGCAACGAGTACAAGAAATACGGGTCCAGGATGGTCACGCCGCGATGGGGCGTGAAGTCCAGCGTGGGAATCTTGAAGGACTTGTTCTGGGCGACCTCAGTCATCTGGCTGAATGTCTCTGCCAGCAGCTCACGGTCTGGTCCTTTGTCGTCCGCAACGAGCCGCGCGGCGCGCTCCTCAAGGGAGTCGCGTTGAGCCACGAAGGGGATGTTGATCTTGGGCGGGCTCAACGACAGGGTGGCAACGGCCAGCTCGTTCATCGTCAGGGTTCCCTCGCCCTTGGCGCGGAAGACCCTGGGTGCTGCCGGCTTGGGCGTGTTCTCCAGCAGGTAAATGCTGGCGCTGTAATCCACGGACCGTATCGTCGTGCCGAACACCGCATTGAGCTGGTCCAACCGAACCTGGAAGCGCTCAGGCGCGGGTCGAGCCTCGCTGATCTCCAGCTCCTTGCACAAATCCAGGCAAAGACGCTGCATGAGCTGGGGACTGCCGGCTGACTCGTCTGCAATCGCCAGCAACGCGGACTCGTTGATGATCACGTTTAGCTTCTCGAACCCCTTCATGGCAATCGATACCAGGTCCTCGGCGGACCAGTAGCTGAACTCGATGCGCTCGATGCGGCCGGACAGGTCAGGCAGGTTGGCGATGGGGTCGTCGGCCATGTGCGGCACCTCGGCCAGCACGATCTTGACGTTCTTTTCCGCCGCGGCCTTGAGCTGAGCCGCCACATACCGCTTCATGGTCGAAGGGATGGTGTGGAAGTCGTCGATGAACAAGAACCGCCCCTTGCGCAGCAACTCGTCGGTCGCCGCACCGAACAGGTCGTCTTCGATGGCGTGCTCAAACGATCGCTCTTGGGAGGTCTTTCCGGAGCCGCCGATCTTGCCGCCCAGGCTCACGACACCGAGTTCAAGACCGACTTCTCCTTCGACCTCGGTGCCTTTTTCCATCGTCGTCTGGGTGGTGGCCTTTCGGTCTACCCGAACTTCCAGCTTTGCGGAAACGATCCGCCACAACGACTCCTCGCTGTATAGCGAGGACCCGGGCACCTTCACGAACTGGGCCTCGGGGATCATGCGGTGCAAGGCAACGGTCTTGCCCGACTTGGAGGGGCCCGACACCTGGACGATCATGCCGGGCCTGTTGAAGGCCTCGGTGATCTCGTTCTCGGGGTCCCGCATGCGCTTTGACACCGGGTCGGTGAACCGACGATGGACGTAGGTATGCGTGGGGAATCCCCCGGCGATGAACACGTCGAAGCGTGAAGGCATGATGGCTCCCCTGGATGGTCTTGTCGTAGATAGGTTAGCGACAAAGCTTGCTACGCATAAGTGGGGTCTACAACCTTCAAACTGCTGAGGGTCGAGACCTGGGATCAGGGCTGCGTCCTTGCGGCCTGGCCAATTGGCAGCAAGCGGGGGATCGTCTACTTGCGCTCGAGGTCCAGCACGACGACGGCCACGCGTCCTTCCTGTGCAGCTCGACTGGACGCGATGAGCTTCGTACGGAGCTCTTCGGGGCTGGTGGGGGCTCTCTTGCCGCGTCCCGATGATCTCGGCAACTTGGATTTCGGGACCTGACGGCCGAACCAGAGGACCAGGTATATGCCGCGGCGCTCCGCCGCGTAGTCAGCGGTGTAGAGCCTGTCGAGCTGGGAGTCGGCGGCGGTCCAGACGTCGGCATGCCACTGGCCCTTGATCTCGACCGGAAGCCGCATTCCGGCAAGGATCCCGATGATGTCGGCACGCTTGTCGTTCGCCAGGTGCCCCTCCGGCAGCATTTGAATAGACTCGGGCCGGGGTCCCAGCATGACCAACAAGTAGTCGCGACAGACTTCTTCGTCGTGCGGACCCGTCGGACCGTAGAAACCCCGCCATGAATCGGCCGGGTCCGAACGGACCCGCGCTTGCACTTCATCCAGAAGACAGAGCACCGTCGATTGAAGGTCTGCCACCGTCGACGGCGGCTGGGCGTGCATGATGGCGCCCACGCTGGCGAGCGTGGGTGGGCGGTACCGCTCTTCAGTGGCCTTCCTCCGCTGCTCTGCCGCCAGGACCTTGAGGTATTCCGTGTGGCTGTCCTCGGGCGCGTTGCGAAGGGCGGTCAATCCGGCTATCGCGTCGTCAGATGTCATCTCTGCCAACCGGTCCGCCACGTCGGACAGGAATTCGGACGCCGGCGCGCGGGTGTCGTCGCTGCTGTCGCTCCCGGACACCTTACGCCCATAGGGGAAGACACCCCGGAAGGTGGCGAGCAGCCACGTGAGCTGAGCGGGCGAAAGCGCAACGCTGAACCGGCGGTTTCGGCTGCTGGCAGATCGGCTGCGAATGGCCATGATCAGTTCGGCGTCCGCTTTGGCCCAGCCTGACAGCTGGGACTGGTACGGATCAAATTTGGCGACGAACTGCACGGCCTGCCAGTTCCGTCGACGCTCATCGCTCAACTGCTGTTTCAGCCGCGCTTCGGCTAGCGAGATCAGCGCTGTGAACCTTCGGGATGCGATGAGACGGTCGATGAGCGTGGCCTCGGGCTCCCCGGCCATGTCAGGTATCTCTTGCAGCCACTGAAGGGACTGATCAGCCGCCTGCTGGTCGGACAGGTCGTCCCAGACCATGGCGTGGAGTTCAGACACGTAGCTGCGCCGTGCCTCCAGCTGCGGGCGGATCCATATCGCCAACGTCGGCGCGACGAGACCTCGTGACTTCGCCTCGGCTTCGACGGCGTCTTGCAGCGTCGGCAGCTTGGCGTGGTCGTCGATTCGCGTGTCCCGCAATTCCAGGAAGCAAGCGGCAATCCTCTCATCGCTGATCCCATCGAACCCGCGTCCGGTGCGCAGCCGCTCGGCGATGGCCGCGACGATGATGGCGCCCGTTTGCCAGCGCTTCGACTCGACGTGGCTGGCGGCCATGGTGGCCGGACTGAGGGCGGCACCGTTGTGAAGGAACGCCTCAAATCCCTGCAAAGCGGCCGCGGTGATTTGGGGGCCCAGCCACTGGGTGAGGCGCTCGACTGGCGTCGCGTCATGATTCAGATCATGGAACTTGTCGAGGTAGGCGCTCGAAAGGTCGATCATGGGTTGGAGTTGACCGCTTGCGATGGCGGTCAGCTTTTTGCCGAAAGTTGCTCGGTGCTGCTGCCATTGAACGGCCTGTTTTGCGGCGCGCCTGCGCTTCTCTTGCTCTTGCTTGATCTCCCATTCAGGCGTCCGGGGTTCAGCCAACCGGTCGATCCAAGCCTGCATGTCAGGCCGGTTCTGCACGAAGCGTTTGGCCGCGTCACGCGGGCCCTTGCCCGCGGTGTCGGAGTGGCGCACCAGCGTCAGCAGATCGCGCCAGCGCTTGTCGGACCGGTTTGTCGGGTCCAAGGTCTCCAAAAGAGCCACGATGTCTTCGTCGCTGTAGCCGTAGCCGCTGGAGCGGCTTTCGAGGCGCCACCCTCGCT
>RXJV01000148.1 GCA_003963075.1 Burkholderiales bacterium | reverse complement strand
GCCTGCTCGCCCGGAGTTCCTGAGCCGGCGGGCAGCGGCCTGCCGCCGGCGGCGTGGCTTGAACTTCAGCAGCAGCTCACGATCAGAGACTGCGGTATCCGGTTCAGTCGGCAGGCCCACATCTAGCGCTTGACCATCCGCGTCGATCAGTTGCAGGAACTGCTGCCCATCACCAGCGCTGGCGAGCCAGACCTCGCGAACTTCTCGGGACGTCCATTGGCCACATGGCGCCTTCCAGCCCGGAACCATGCACACCAACCCTTTGATCTCCCCAGCGTCCACGGTGGGTATGAAGCTGATGAGGTCGCTCTCCCAGCCGAAGATCATGGTGCGCACGAAGCTCATCCCGGCTTCGCCGTCAGGCACCTCAACCGATAGTAGGAACCACGGGGCGTGCAGAGACAGCTCCACGACGCGCCAGTAGCGCGCGTCGGGATGGGCCAGGCCTGGTGGGATGGGGAACTCATAAGGCGGATAGGTCGTGAACATGGAAGCTCGTGCGCCGAGGCGGTGGGTAGGCGCTGCGAGGTTGGTAGCGATGCCCAAATGTTCTGACACCACCCTTGAAACACCAAGGACTGGTGTGCAGTGCCACCGTAGTGCGATCAGGCAAGAATTCAGATTCGGAATACCGCCTGATCTGCGCTAGCTTGTCGGGTAAAGCTCCACGCTGCGTGTGGGTCGCTACGAGGCAGCACGGTTCTGCTGGCATGCCAAATCGGAATTCAAACTTCGGCGGCGAGATCGGGAAACGCCGTGTTCGGAAGCAGGGGACCATTTGGCTCGCGAAGAATGGGGCATGTCCACGCAAGAAGAACGTCTGCGCTCGCTGCGGGAAGCGCGCGAGCTACTTATGGTCGTGGCGCAAGAGCAGCGTCTGTCCATGGATCTGAGGCGCGGTGCGCAGGCTGCGCTCAATGGTTTTCCACACGACGTGGACATCGCTGGTTGGCTGGAAGGCACAACTCATACTCCGACCGGTTCGTGGGGCGTCGCATTTGCCGCCGGGAGGCTGGTGCTAGAGGTGCTGCAACGCACGCTCCCTGTCGACGACTCACTGCGGAGGTGGGCAGATTTCGCGGAGCGACATTTTCCTGAGGCGATATGGCTTCCCGACGGGCGCGCGGGCTCCGAAAAATGGGCGCCTATGTTCTTGGACCCCTTCCGCATCTTTCGACAAGTACAGAAGGACTAATGGTGCCCCCCCCCCGCGCGGCAGGATCCATGATGGGCCGGGTAGCCGCCAAGACTGCGACCACTTGATCCCCGGGCCTCGCTTGCATATTCCGACGCGAGCCCAGCACCCAGTCCAGCGTCTTGTGTGCACCCAATCCGGCGACTGATGAGCACCTTGTCCGGAGGTGTCGTTCAGAGGAGCGTGTCTGGCAACTTGGCCACCACCCGGTCCAGCGAAGAGCGCAGCAAATGCGGTGCCCAGGCAGGGCCTAATCTGATAGCGCTGTAATTTGGCGCTGGCCCCGAGGAGCCCAACCGGCTCTTCGCGCCCAATTATCGAGAATTACCAGCAATTACCAGTACAGACCGAAGCCCGCCGAGGCAGACTTTCCTATGGGAGGCGCTGAGGCGATAGCGTCACCTCCTGGCGATCATCAGCAGAGGTGTTGCAGCCTTGCTGAGCCCGGAAATTTGGGCGGCCAGGCAGACCTTTCATGCACTCCTCGAATCGTCCAACAACGCCAAAACTCAGCCGGTGCTCATGGTGACTGGATTGCATGCTCATCGCGCTGGCCTGGATGCTGACGACCACTGGAATACGCATCGCTGGAGATATATGGTCCCCGAGGCCTGTTCATGCATTGCGAGGTGGGTCGGAGCGCGGTTGCGTCTCGGCTACCCGACCGATCCCAACGCGTGCAGGTGACGGACGCCATTAATCATTCGTTCGGGGAGATCCTGAGCAGCGAGTCCACCGGCAACATCGAGCACACCATGTGGCTTAAGTTGCAGTTAATGAAAGTCCGCACATGAAGCGAGTCCGAGTCGCCCCAGGCAAGTTCGTCACAATCTCCACCGAGCTGGCGGAAAAGGCGGTGCGCGTGTTTGCGACAGGGCTCACGCGCAACCAGGTGCGCGACCTCAAGGCCAGTGAGCCGCGATGCGCAACGGGCCTGATGGTTGGTTCAGCCAAGCCGCTGGCCCTCACCCGACCGAAAACCCCTGTGGCGACGGCTGTTGGGAAGATCTCCTCGACTGCCCCAGGCTTCCCGCGCCGCAAGACCGCTGACGCGCCGTGTTCTATGCACGACGCCGATGATGTTGGTGAGTCGCGCACCGTCGAGACGGTCGTGGTTGCGCTCGTACCTGAGTTCCGACAAGTACGAGTCAGAGATGCCCTTGGCCATGAGTACGCCCTGTCGAGACGAACGGAGGGCGTTGACCTGGCCACACTGCAAGAGGGTCAGAAAATCACCTGTACGGTCACGACGACGCTTCCCCGCGTGTTGAAAGCCACCGTGGCTCGTTGACGGGTGTTTCGGTGTTGATCAGCGAATAGGACCTTGCGTGCGTCCGAGGCCGGACCTCGACGCAGGGTTTGACCACACCCGGCGGGACCCGACGGAGCAACTGTTGCGGACGACGAGGGGGTAGTCCTGCGCGCCAGGCTTTAGATGAAGGTCAGCGTCCTGCAAGCGTCGAAGGAAATCGCAAGGGCGTTGCCCATCTTTTTTGGGACGTGCGGCACCGCCCGGGCGGGAATTTGGCGCGGTCTCGGCCCTGGCGGCCACGCTCGCAAAAGCTGGGAATCAGACCCACTTCTTGGGTTCGACGCCGTCGACCCAGCCAAAATTTGCGATCACATGCAATAACTACATATTAAGACTTCTCAGGAATGCGCAGCTTTTGCCGCCTTGACCCCTGTTTCGTGGTACGTAATACTGATGATACGTAATACATACGAAATTGGTGGCAGACATGGCACGAGCGGGAGTGACGAAGGGCGAAGTCCAACGGGCCAGGCTCGCGCTGATCAAGGCGGGTAGGCACCCGTCGATCGACGCCATCCGCATAGAACTGGGCAACACCGGGTCGAAGGCGACCATCTTTCGCCACCTGAAGGACATCGAGGCCGACGAAGGTGGCGCCGGCGTGCCTCAGGGGTCGGTCAGCGAGGAGCTGCTGGCATTCGTCACCAACCTGGCCGGACGCCTAGAGTTCGAGGCGCAGGAGCGCCTCGACGCGCTCAGAGCAGGGCATGCCGAAGAGGTTCGCGGCCTGAAGGAACTGCTTGAGAAGTCCCGAGGCGAAGCACGCTCCGGCAGGACCGAGGCGGAGCGAAGCCAGGTCGAGCTGTCGGCCGAGCGCACCGCCCGCCAGCGGGTGGAAGCCGAGTTGGCCGCGCTGCGCCTAGAACATGGCCAGGTGACGACACAGCTCAGCGCGCAGTTGGAAGGCGCCCAGGAACAGCTCAAGGCCACCCAGGTCCACGTTGCCTCGCTGGAGGAGAAGCACACCCACGCGCGCGAGGCCCTGGAGCATTTCCGCAATGCATCCCGCGAGCAGCGCGACCGCGAAGCCCGCCAGCACGAACAGCAGCTGCAGTACTTGCAGCGGGAGGTGGCCAACGCGGTCGAAGCCCTGACAGCCAAGCAGACCGAACTGCGCTCTGCGCTGCAGGAGAAGGCGGAAGCCTTAGCGCAGCTTTCCGCGGCCCGAGCTGAACGACGCCAGGTCGACGATCAGTTGCGTGAGCTCAAGTCGGCCGCTGAGCGCCTGGCCGTCCAGACGCAGCTCGCCGCGAACCTGCGTGATCAGGCCCAGCAAGCGGCCCAGCAGTACGAAACCCTGCGTGCTCGGGCCAGCGATCTGGAGCAGCGCAACGCGGAACTCGAGCGGTTGCTAGCCGGGGCCACCGCGACGGCGCAGTCCCAGGCCGACATGGTCAAGGAGCTCCTTGCGCGAATCAGTCAGCCTTCGCCGGCCGGCAAAGCCAAGGTCAAGGCTGCAGCCGGTGGCTGATGCGTCATCGAGCCGATCGTTGCGGCTTTCTGCCGGAGGCACACGGGCGGCGGCTTGCGCGGTCTAGCTCACGCCTATGCCGGTGCCCATTGGCAGTGAGCCGGGTAGGGCGGCGCAAAGCCAAGAGCCCATGACGACCCGCGCAAACGCCTCTACCGGGAGGCAAGCGGTGTTGTTTTGCGCACGGCGACAACGACTGGATTTCCAGTCATTGATAGCGAAAACTGCCCTCAACGACTGGAAATCCAGTCATTGAACAGTGCGGATGTCGGAATCGCGCTAATCATTCGTTGAGCACGGTCACCCTCTACACCGACGGTGAGGGCTGCTGTCCGCTTCTACGGTTGCTGGTGCCTCGCCGCTGGTTCTGGAAGGCCGGCATCGGCGCGCCGCCTGATACGCATCCCTAAAAAATCGGCGCAAACACTGTGAAAAACGGATCAACGGGCGCCTAAACTGCGACGCCAGCTCATAAAACCGGATCGAAGTGGACCACCTGTCTGAAGTTCTCAAGATACTCGACGGCGCCTTGCGTGCCAATGCGAGTATGGCTGCGAACTACGCGGGTCTCCTCGCTGACAAGCTTGAAGAGACTGGTAATCGGCAGCAGGCTCGTCAGATTCGCGAGCGCCTGTCCCGGGCTCCGGCCGCCCTCGCAACCGCTCAAAGCGCTGAGAACGGCATCACGTTGAACAACCTCCCGGTCGACGGCGAAAGCCGGCTGCACACGGTCGACGTGAGTCAGCCCGAGGTGCGGGACGTGGGGTTGGTCCTGCCTAGTGCCATCGAGTCGCGAGTCCAGGAGTTTCTGTCCAGCGTGCGCCACCATGACGCGTTGGTGCGCGCCAATGCGGCATTGCCGAATCGACTGCTGATGCACGGTCCTCCAGGGACCGGCAAGACCCAGCTGGCACGCTGGGTCGCCGCGCAGCTGGGCCTGCAACTGCTGACCGTCCGGTGCGACACGCTGGTCAGCAGTTTGCTCGGGCAGACCAGCCGGAATTTGAGGCGCGTTTTCGAATATGCGGAGCAGCGTCCGTGTGTCCTGTTTCTCGACGAGTTCGATGCGCTGGCTGGCGCGCGTGGCAACGAGCGCGACGTGGGCGAGCTGCAGCGAGTGGTCATCGCGCTGTTGCAGAACATGGACGCTTTGCCGGACAGCACCATCCTGCTGGCAGCGACCAATCATGACCAACTCCTGGATCTCGCGGTTTGGCGCCGGTTCAGCTTCAGGCTGCCGATGCCCCTTCCCGACGAACTGGTGCGCGAGACGCTTTGGCAGCGGTTCCTGGACACCTACGCGCCAGCGAACATCAATTTCAAGACCTTGGTCGCGCGCTCCGAGGGGCTGACGGGCGCGGTCATCGAACAGGTCTGTCTGGATTCCAAGCGCAGCGCCGTGCTGGCTGGTCAGGCCCAGGTCGATGAAGACGAAGTGTTTCGGCGCCTTGGGCTGACGCTGGCGCTGATAGAACGCGTGCCGCTGAGCACGCAGGATGCCGAGATGGCTTGGCTGCGGCGCTGGGATCGCAAGATCTTCTCGTTGCGCGTGCTGGCCAAGCTCTACGGTGTTTCGACGCGTCACGTCACCAACATCACTCAGGAGGGAGGTACAGATGGCCACGAGGAGGACGACAAACAGTCCGGCTGAACCGCAACGACCGGTGCCGCAACCGAGCCCGGACAATCCATTCCAGCAGATCATGTTTGATCGACAGGATCTGCAAGGGATGCAGCCCGGCGGTGGGCCCAAGAAAGAGTTTGTGCTGGTTGACGCCGCGTATCGTCAAGCGCTCGCCGCGACGCTGGACGGCGCGACGGAGGGCTTGGCGGCACAGATGCAGGCCCACCCGCATTCGCTCGCCCCGTTGATCTTTCGCCTGCGGCATGAGGCCATTGCGAAGTCCCACCGCCCACTCAAGGTGGTTGAGGAAGCAGGGCTGATGCCCGCTGGGCATGAGCGTGTCGAAGAAATGCTGGTCGGCGCGCACAGCGGCAGCATCACCGCGCTGCGTAGCGTGATTCTTGATCGCGACATCAAGGAGATTCGCGCCAACCTGAGTGCTATCCAGCGCATCGAATCCTGGGGGCGGGCCCAGCGCAACCCTGAGGGGACGTTGGCCGTCCAGCAACGCGGCCGCGCACTGCTGCGTTTCTTCCGCTACGGCAACGATGCCGCCAACGCTCAGTTGTTCCAGGCGATTCGTCACCTGCTGAGTCATCTCGGACTGAAGTACCGCTTTTTCAGACAGTCACGCCACGGCTGGTTCTACGCCAGCCTCATGGACGTCAGCAATCTCGGCGAGGACAAGTTCGATGCGCTGCTCAGTTTCCCAGGCCTGCGGCGCCTGATGCCGGAGCCGCAGTTGCAGCCGGCAGCCACCGGCGGCAGCGCGGTTGCAGTCGCGGCGGGGCCTCATTTGGATCCACCCGTCGCGGGGCTGCCGACCGTCGGCGTGTTCGACACGGGAACCGGGCCTGCTGCAACTGACCTGGCGCCTTGGATCGTGGGCAGGACGACCTTCGTCCTCCCGCCGGACACTGATCACGAGCACGGCACGCATGTGGCATCGCTGGTGGCTGGTGCTCATCGCATGAACGGCGGTCACCTGGACCTGCCACCCGTCGGTGCCCTGGTGTACGACGCGTGCGGCCTGGAGTCCGGCCCGAACGGCAGTTTCGTCAGCGACCTGATCACACGCCTCGAAGAGGCGGTGCGAGGCAAGCCGGACGTGCGGGTATGGAATCTGTCTCTAGGTTCGCCGCATGGGTGCGACGAACAGACCTTCAGCGAGTTCGCACAGGCGCTTGATCAGCTGAGCGACCAGTTCAATGTGCTCTTCGTCGTGGCCGCCGGAAACTATGTCGTGGAGCCGCGCCGCACATGGCCCAGCCTGGCGACGCTCCAAGACCAGGTGTCTTGTCCCGGGGAGTCGGTGCGCGCGCTCACGGTGGGATCGGTCTGTCACGCGGGCGCCGTCGACGCATTGAATGAGCCCGGTGAACCGGCGGCCTACAGCCGGCGCGGGCCAGGGCCGGTTTTCACGCCCAAGCCCGACATCGTTCACGTTGGTGGCGGAGTGCATGCTCCCTGGGCTACAGGAGCTTCAAGCGTTGCAGTGCTGACGGCAGGCAACACGCAGACCCGCAACTTCGGAACCAGCTTTGCAGCGCCGATCGCAGCGAGCATGGCTGCACATGCCTGGCAAGCCATCGCCGGCGGCACGGGCCTGACTGCAAGTCCGGCGCTGGTCAAAGCTCTCATGATCCACGCTGCGCAGTTGTCGTCACCCGCGTACACGCCCTGGGAGCGGCGTTACTACGGCACCGGCCTTCCGCGCGACGTGACCTCCGCCCTGTACGACCGGGCGGACAGCTTCACGCTGATCTTCGAGTCGCGCGTGGTTCCGTCAATACGCTGGCGCAAGGCACCGTATCCCATCCCATCTGGCCTGCTTCGCGACGGAAAATTCCGAGGCGAGGTCATCATCACGGCGGTCTACGCGCCTCCCTTGGACGGCAACACGGGTGCCGAATATGTCCGCGCCAACGTGGAGCTGAGCTTTGGCACCTTGGACGGCGACAGCATCCACAGCAAGGTGCCGCTCAAGGGCGAGGATGGCACCGATGGATACGAAGCTGCGCAGGTCGAACATGGCGGCAAGTGGGCACCTGTGAAGGTGCACCGAAAGTCGTTCCCCAATGGCGTATCCGGCGATACGTGGGCGTTACAGGCACGGATGTTCTTGCGGGAGTTCGAGCCCGCAATGGCAGAGGGCTTGACCGTCTACATCCTCTGCACACTGCGATCGCTTGACGGCGATACGGAGATCCACGCCCAGGGCATGCGGGCCCTGGCGGCAACCAATTGGGTACGCCACGACCTGCCGGTGAGGGTCCCGATCCAGGCACTCGCGTAGCGAAGGATTTCCGAGTGCGAGGTCAGCGATAGCCGCTGCCGTTGCATCGAGGGCCGCCGTGAGTCTCAGCAGCTTGTGCACCCGCCGTTGGCCTCGTGCGAGGACTGTAGGGACAGGCCGATGCGCAAGGCACAGCACGGCGCGCGGCAAAGTTCACAGTCCCGGGTGGGGGCTGGGTGCTTGGTGAGTTTTCACCATGAGTGGGCGATTCAGCCGCCAATACATTCGTGGCGGCCATCCCATGACACACGCCTACGCAAGCTCGCATGAAAACGCTGTTAGATCTTCATCCAGCTGCTATGGACCAAAACTTGGCTCACAGCGTGTCGGAGCTTCACAAAGATTGCCTGACGTCTTTCCTGCTTCCCAAAGAACATCATGAAGGCAGAGAGCGGCTTCTCGGCACCGGGTTCTTCGTGGCTACACCTGACGCCACGCGGGCAAGGCTCTACACAGCCAGGCACGTGCTTGAAGAATTCGATCACACTCACGGTCGCATCACGGTCGACACCACCGGTGTGAAACTGGGTGACATCGGGCTGCGCAGCTTGCATCCGACGTTGGACTTGGCGCGATGGGACATCCCTTCAAACGCCTTGATCGAGCAAGGCATCACGCACGTTCCGGGTCTGCCGATCTTCCCGCGTGAGATGGCGCGCGATGCGTTCGAGCCAACCGACTCTTTCATGCTGCTTGGCTATCCAGGATCCAAGAACGCCTCGCTGGATTTCAGAGAAGGCCAACGACCCGACCGGGCTATCTTGGCGTTGGCACTGCACGGGTCAGTCCTTGACTTGAAAACAGGTGTCCGCACCTTCGAGTACAGGGGCAAGGCGACACCAGAAAAATGGAACCCAGCAGTGACAAACCCGCCGGCACTGGCTGGGATGAGCGGCTCACCGTGTCTACGCTTCGTGCACGAACGCAAAAGCGGTCGGCTGGCTGTCGTTCTGGCAGGGGTGTTTTACGCGTGGTCTAGCCGCAGGCACGAACTCAGCGTGGCGGCCGTTGGTGATCCATGGATGGACATGCCCAACGACGACGCTTGAAGCTCTGAACCTTCGATCGACCCGGACAAGCAGTGCGAGCACACCCACGCCCTTAACCTTGGACCGTTGCTTGATCCGATAGAACCCGTTATCCCGGCTTCTCCCTGCATAGCGTGCCGTCGCAATTGAGGTGAGGGTAGCCACCCAATGCGCTTTCACGGCCTGGGCCCAGATACTCACCACACAGCGAAATTAGGTCGGTCTGCAGGGGAGGGCCCATGAGAACGGTTTACGCAACGGTGCTGTCTGTGCACGACGCCAACGACGTCCACGCGGCGCTGGATTTGGTCGGCCGGTGGATCACCGACTGGTACGCGCGGTTTCGCGTCAACGTCGATGACGTCGTCGCGGCGATCGGCGAAGGTGAGATCGACGCTATGCCTATGGCAGGGCACCGGCTGGTCATCCGCAGCTTGCAAACGACCGAGCGGCCGAACGAACGCGTCATTGACCTACGCTGGAGCTATCCGGACCAGTACGACAAGAGCTTGGGTTGGTACACCAACCTGACGCTGTACCGAACAGCGGACCGGCTGGACTTGGCGTTGGAGGTGTGCGTGACCGGCCTGAGCTTCAAGGTCGCGCCAGCCAACATCAAGCTGGGCTCGCCGCGGTTGGTGAGAGACATCAGCCGGCTGAGGTCGGTCTACCTCGCTGGCCGCGCCTACAGCAAGACGCCCGAAGTGATCCAGGCGCCTGAGGTCGACGATTTGGTCGCCGAGCTCGTGCTCCAACAGCGAGCGCACCCGGTGGTTGTGGTCTCGCGGCGCACGCGCCAGGACGCCCCACTGATCGACAGCAGCGCGTTGGCAGAGAGCCTCGCCGGCGTCGCCAAGGTCTATGAACTGGCCGACAAGTGGGCGGCCTACAAACTGGACGAACTTGTGGGCCGTGAGCTGGCCTGCTTTGACGGGGCGATTCGGATCTACTGGCCAGGGTTCACGCTGACCGCAAGGCCCTATGCGCATCCGCTTTGGCTTGCCAAGTCGCTTTCGACGGACGAGATGGCCGCGCGGTCCCAGCGGCAGCTGTGCACCGCAGTCTTCAACGCGGCGTCATTTCGCTTCTCAGAACCGCAGGAAATCACGGATTTCAGGCGCCTCGCTGACCGCGAAGAACGCCAATCGGCGCGTCAGCCCGCCGCCGATGCGGCCGACGTCGACAAGCTGCTTCACGACCTCTATGACATGGAGGAGCGGCTCAAGACAGCGCAGGCGGACAACGACGCGTTGCGCGAGCAGGTGAAGCGGCACGAGGAGAACATCGCGGCACTCACGTCGCCTGGCATGTGGGATGCAGCGCCGGCGGTGGATGAGCCGGCTCCAGGGCCAGAAGCAGTTGAAGAGGGCGAGCCGGTCGTCACGGTCGCAGCCGCGGTCCGCCGCGCCGCGGAAGAAAACGACCACCTGACGTTCCTGCAAAGCGCGTTCAGTTCGGCCGAAGACTCGCCCTTCCGCCATCCGGAGCGTGCGTTGCAGGCGCTGCAGGCGATCAATGAAGTGGCGGGCGTCTGGCAGAACAGCCTCAAGTCCAAGAAGTCGGTCGGATCTCTGAAGGACCACTTCAAGAAGCTGGGCTTCACCTATGCCGACGACGTCTCGCAGACCTCTGGCAACCGCTATGGCGACGAGTACGAGGCCAAAGACGGCGGCCGGACCTACGACATTTCCCCGCACATCACCATCGGCGCCAAGCAGGCTGACTCCTGTCTGTCGATCCACTGGGCCTGGGACGAATCGACCGGCAAGGCGGTGGTCGCCCATGTCGGCCGGCACAAGACCAACACCAGCTCTTGAACGCTGACGGGGAGGCTATTCCGGTGCGGCGCAGTGGGCCTCTTGCGAGAAAACAGTCCTCCTCGCACCTGTGGCAACGCAAGGCGCCAGGGCCCTGACTACTGAGTTGGTCTGGCGATCAAAGTAGACGCAGCTTTCAAACTCGGATTGCAGCTTGGTGGTGACCTCACGAGGGAACGCTACCGACGCTGAACAGGTCTCCCAGACTCTCGGAATTCTCGAGATAGAGCTGGAACTGCGGTGGCCGATCTCGCTTCAGATCGGTCGCAAGGCGGAGATCCTGCACGACGTAGCTAGCAAGGGCCTTGCGCACTCTCAGGTTCAAGGACGCCTTTCCGGCGAAGTACTCTCTGCGCAACAAGCGTTGATGCTCCTCGCCGAATTCAGGATGCGCCACGACCTTTAAGTTGACGAACTTGTTCCAGTCGACATCTTGACGGCGTAGTTTTGGCGCGGCCTGATCCAGCATCGTGTACGAGAGCACCCGTCCAAGGGCGAAATCGCGGAACTCCTTGCGCAGGTCGCACCACGCACGCATGTGCCAACGCCGCGGCGCGCGAACCAGGCTGTGAGGAAAGATGGATCGCTCAATCCCGCCAGGGTTCTGCATCGATCCGTAGGCAATCCAGAGGCCGGTACCGGCGCGGCACGCGGTCAACAGATCCGCAAACAGCCGCGGGTTCTCGCTCAACAGGGAAGGGCGCGCATCGACGAGCAGGTCGGAGCCGGGCAGACTGGTCGATGCCCCGGACAGCAGCCGCACGTAGTCGTCGGCGGAGGTCGGAGGGACCACGTCGTCGAACCTTGGAGATGGCTTGACCGGTGCGCGTGGGGTCGCGCGGGACAGCGCCTCGCCACGCTCCGCCATGTAAGCGGCCAGCAGCCGGCTAGATTGGACTGCCTGGACGCCGAACACCTCACGGATGCGCGCGTTCGAAAGCTCGCCTTCCCAGCGCACCAGGACGTCCATGTCTCTGATGCGCCCGGACCCATCTTCCTGACCGCTTCCGGGGCTTATGACGTTCGAAGGTGGCACGCGGGTGATTATTCACAAGTGATAACTGTGAAAGTATACAGCGCGGGTATGGCCTAGAGTCAAGCAGGTTACAGTTATCAGGCGAGATATGTTATCTTTAAGGCTAACTGTTATTGAGAAGACGCTAATCCTTCAATGAAGTGCCTCCCGTTGCTCCGACTCAGCGCGCGTCTGCTGGACCTGCATGACGCGCAGCGGGAGCCAGGCAATTCGCCTGTGTACACGCAGGAGGAGCGCGCTGGACGCGGGGATGGTCGCTATCTGGACCTGGCTTGCATCGTGCTCGACGTGCTGAGGGGGCTGGCGCACGAGTCCGGCAATGAGTTCATCGGGTTTGACGCATTGCTGATCTCTGTCCGTGAGGTGGAGCCGCAAGTCGATTCAGAGGATCTTCGGTACGTCCTCAACGTGCTCGCGCGGCCGACGGAACTGTGGGCGATCGACCGCTCCGACGGGAGGGCCGATCTGGTCAGCGACAAGCAGACGCACCTGGTGGAGCGCACGCACTACGCCGATGACTACCGGCTGACGTCTATCGGCCGGGATGCGATCAGCGTCTCTTCCAACATCAGTGATTTCGCCTATGCGGAAGGTGATGCCCTCAAGTTGCTGCGCGCTATCGAGTCCGGTGATTTCGACGTGGTGCCTTCCTTCTCCGACGGTCTGCTGGACACGATCAGGTTCGCCAGCGTGGAACTGCGCCAGGAGATCGAGCGCGGCCAGGTGGACAAGGACTCGGAGGTGTTCAAGGTCAAGATGCCGCGATTCCGCGATGTCATCGAGAAAACGTCCGAACTCCTGCGCCAGGCCGAGGCTCGGCTGAAGTCCTGGCGCGCGACGGACAGCGACGAACTCGACGACACGCTGGCCGTCGATGTGTACGACCTTGAGCACCAGGTCCTGCGCGTTTACCAGGCGCTGGAATCGTTCGGGCGCGACCTGGCGGAGTTGACGAAGATCGCCGCCAAGCGCCGCACGTCGGCGGTCAGCGCCACTGATTTCCTGGAGGTGGCGCTGAACCTGGTCAAGCGCCCGCCCTCCGACCGCCAGCTTGAGTCGCTGTTTCGCCGGTTCGGTCCGCTTCGTCTCGATGGCATCTTTCCCTCGCCGGCAGACGTCCGGGGCAGGGTGCGTGTCTCGCTGACCAAGGCGGAGATGGCGCCGCGCTTTGAGACCGCTGTGGGCGCAGTCGAGGTGGCCGACACCCGCTTGAGGTTTCTTGGCGAATACGGCGACGTCATCCGGGCTCGCCTGGCGTCTGGGCCGCTGCCGCTTTCCGAAGCGCTCGAACGTGGGTGGTGCGTCCTGGACGGCACGCTCGAACTGGCGGAACTGCTGGGCGTCTATGTCGCGCCCTGGGCGCTGACCGAGGGCGAACCCATTGAACTTCGGATCCCGCGCGAGGTGGCGACCCGGTCCGATGGCGTGGTTGGCGAGTTGATTTATTCCGACCTGGAGTTGGCCAGGGTCGAGAGGGGCGCATCAGCATGAACCGAATCGAGATGGGCCGCGTCCAGGCCTTCCTGCTTCAGCATCGCCGCATGGAGACCATCCCGCGAGGGAAGGGGCGCGTCGACGAGCGGGAGCTCGCCCGGCTGCTGAACGACGCCGACCTGGAGGCGCGCACCGAGCTCGAAGGCCTCCTGCAGGGGTTTGGTTTCGACCTGGTGGCGCTGGACGACTTCCAGACTCAGGGTCTTGCTCACGGAGGCAAGGTCTTCCTGTTGCCGCGTCGCCTGGATCAGGTGAGCGCGTTGTTCAGCGAGCGCTGGATCGACGAACGCATGCAGCTCAAGAACGAGACCATCACGACGCGGCGCATCTGGTTCACCCAGCTCTGGTTCGTGCTGCTCGCACTTTTCTACACCCATCGCAACCGCGTCGCGACGGAAGTGACGCGTTATGTCGAGACGACCTTCACGCGCGCCGACCTCGTGCAGGCCATGCATGAGTACATCAACGACATGGTTCGCAAGCTCGGCCAGGACGCGCTGAAAGGTGACGTGGTCTACAACTGCCTGATCTCGGAAAGCGGCGCCCAGGTGGACAAGTACGCGGGACGGTTCATCGAGCTGATGGTGGACGGCGCGCAAGTGGACGACCTCGGGGCAGACCGCTACCGCCAGTCGCTGCTTGGCGCGCTGGAGATGAAGAACAACCATCTCCAGGGACTCGAACCTTGGATCCAGGCCACTGGCCCGCTTGAAGCGGGACGTGAGTTGCTTGTCCGCCCCTCCGATTCTTCCGAAGGCTAAGAACGCCATGGCGCTCATCAACCGCATCGAGATCGTCAACTACCTCTGCGAGGGCTGGGTGCCCAGCATGGGTGTTGCGAATTGGCGTCCGCTCTGGCCAGCCAACGTCATCAACCTTTGTGGCGCGTCCACGGCAGTGCAGGTCCCCAATGGCGGAGGGAAAACGTCGCTGACCAACGCGGTTCTCTACCTGCTGAGCCAGGATCGCGTGCTCAAGCCGCGCTTTCTTGAGAGGTGCTCTCCGGCCGGCATGGTGGCCACCCACATCCGCATCGAGTTCGCGATCCTCCACGATCAAGACCTGACCCAGCGCGACCTGATGACGCCGGACCCGGAAAACTCGCCGGCAGAAACCTTCGTGATCGGCGTCTGTGCCAACCGAGATGACGACAGTCCGCGCTTCTATCGCTACTCCGGCGCGTTGGAGGACGTCCCGGCCTGCCGCATGGATGGCACCGCCATCGAGTTCACCACCGCGTCCGCACTTCAGGCCGCGGTCAAGAACATCCGAGGCCAGTGGAATATCTGGAACACCGCCGCCGAGTGGAGCAAGGTGGTGGGGATGTTCATGAGCCCGGACGTGGTCCGGCAGAACGTCATGTTCCACCGTGAAGGCGCCGGCGACGCGTCGGCCGCCTTCTCCAAGGTCACGTCCGGTCCAGGAGAGCGGTTCGACGAAGCCTATTTCCGACAGGTGGTCGCGCCGCAGCTTTTGATGAATGTCATGGGAGAGTCGGCCGAGGAGGACGAACGCAACGTCGAAGACACCATCATGAGGTCGATGAGCAGCTTCATCGACGCCAAGCTGCAGGTGGAAAGCAAGGAGGCCTACCTCGAGGGCCGTGAGGCGCTGGAGGCCGAGCTTCGGCCGGTTCTGGACGCCGCCGGCAAGATCGAGGACGCCTGGAATGCGTACCAGACGCAGCTGCAGACGCTGGCCGTCGATGCGGCCTTCCTGACACGCTTCGTCGACAAGAAGGATTCCAGGGTGCCAGGCGTACCCAACGCCCTGGGAGAGTTTTCCCTGGGTGCCAAGGTGAGGCAATGCCTGAAGGCCATGGTGTTGGACAAGGATGGCAGCGTGCTGATCGAAAGCTCCGGCCTTGCCGACCTTTTGGAACAAACGACCGGTCACCTGAACCAGCTCGCCGGTCGCGTCACAGCCACCAAGGGCGCCGTTGCGAGCCACTCGGTCAGCTCGCAAGTTATTGATTTGTATTGTGATATCAAAGATTCCGAGGGGCGCGGAGGCCAGCGCAAGGCGCTTCGGTACTACGACTCGGCGTCGGCGCGCGAGCTCGTGTCGCGCCGTCCGGAAGCCGCCTCCGACCTGCTCGGCGTGCTGGACGAGGCGTTCGAGTTCGCCCGGACCATGCTGGACACGAATGTCTTCCGCCATGAAGTGCGGCGCCTGACGCGCAGCAAGGCCACGCTGAAGGAGGGCATCGCCGAAGCAGAGCGCGCCGGACGGGCCGCGGATGCCGAGAAGGAAGGCCTGGAGCGGCAGGTCACCGAGTGGCGCGAGAACCAGGGGGCGTACCAGGAGTTCTGCGAACGACTTCACTTGCTGCCCCAGGACTTCCACGATGCTCCGGCTCTTGTCCCGGCCTGGCTGGAAACGCAGACGAAGGTGCGCACCGATGCAGTCAACCAGCACATCAGGCGGGTCGGCGAACTGTCCGGCGGCTGGGTAGAGCGCAACGAAGTCCGCAATGACCTGGGCCTGATCGGCATCGAAGACCGCATCGAGGAGTTGCAAGCCGAGCACACCGCCGTCGAAAGCACCAAGGCGGCCCGATCGGCTGATTTGCGGACCGCGCAGGCCGCGTGCGACGACGGCGCAAAGGCTGCTGCCGACCTGCGTCGCGACATCGCCAGCGCAGTGGCGCAGCTCAGTACGCTGTCGGAACACCGCGCGGCGTTTGAAGCGTTTGTCGGCATCTTCGGCAACGTGGACTCGCAAAAGGTTGCTCCGCCAGTGGATGAACACCGGCAGCTGGGCCAGAAGCGCCAGCAGTGGGAAGGGCAGCGCCGCACGAAGATGCAGACACAGGAGTCGCTGCAGCGCCTGGCAGGCGCCACGCGCGACTTCAAGCGGCTCTTCGGCGATGTCGACCCGCTGACTGCATCGCCACAGCGACGCCATGAAACCCTGTTGGAAGCGCAGAGCGCTGCTCAGGCGGAGTACGGCCAGCACCAGCCGTTGGCGGAGAGCCTGGAGGAGCACCTGGAGCGAACGGGACAGGATCCCAGCGCTTGGCTGCGGGACACGGACGCCGCTCACGCCGCCGCGCTGGAGCGGGCGCGGCAGGCTCGGGCATTGGTCGCAGAGCTGGACCTCGAACTGGCGGCGCTCGACAACCTCGACCAGGTCGGCAACGCGGACTACGCCTCAGCCCACGGCGCCCTTGAGGCGGCGAGCGTTGGCGTCGGCCGCGTCCTGGATGTGATCCTCGGTCTCAGCCTGCCGAAGGATGATGCGTTGCCGCTCCTGGCCGCGCTGGGGCCGTTGCTGGATGCGCCGGTGGCTGTCGACATGGACCAGGCTGAAGCGGCGCTCTCGGTCCTGCAACGCGGCGATCACGACGTGCCGGTGCTGCTGCTCGATCCGCTGGTCGAGCGGCTCAAGCAAGGGCCGGGTCATCACACAGCGACATCCGCATCCCTGGGATTCTTTGCGGGCGCCAAGTCCCGGCGCATGCGCGCCATCGTCGATCCGCAGGCGTTGGCCGAAGAGCGCGAGGCGCTTGCCCAGAAGCGGCAGGAGCAGGAGGGGCACCGACAAGCCGCCATGGCGGCGGCGGAGTCGCTCACCCCGCACACCAACGCCTACCGTCAGGCTGTGCGCGCCCAGGAGGCCCAGAAGCGTGGCTCGGTCGCCAAGGCTGCTGCAGCGAAAACCGAACTCGCGACTTTGGAGACCGCGCTTGAAGCAGCCAAGCGCCTCGTGTCCACCGAGGCCCTGACGCTGCTCCAGGATGCGAGGAGGTTCATCCAGATCGGCGGTGATGAAGCTTTGGCCGCGGTGACCCTGGACATCGAAGAACTCACCGGCCAACTTGTCAGGCTGGAGGAGCGGGTCGCGGAAATCACTCCCCTGGTCACGAGGGAAGCGATCGTCGCGCACGATGGCGCGCGCCGGTTTGTGCTGGCGGGTGGACATGAGACGTTCGAGGGGCTCAGCGACAAGCGGTCATCCCTTGAAGAGCAGGTCGGGACGATTGACGCCGAGATGCCGGCGCGCGCGACACGGTTGGCGAGGTGCCAGGCAGATTTCGATGCAGCCAGTGCTCGTGAGCTCGCCTTCATGTCGACGTTCCACACCACGCTGGGCCGCCTGGCGCGGGCGCAGAAGTTCGAAGCGGATGGCCATGCGGCTTTCATGGAGAGCCAAGCCGGTGTCCTGGTTGGACTTGAGGACCTCCGCGATGCGCTCGACCCGTTGAAAAAGATCAACTATCAGCGCGCGCATGACTTCAAGCAGCACCAGGGACAGGACGAGGCGGCTCTGCAGCGTCAGATCGGTGAGGCGAAGGCGCGCCGCGCCGACGCGGTAGCCAAGGCGATCAAGCTCAACGGCGAAGTAGAAACCCTGGAAGGCGAAATCACGGAAGCACAGCTGGCTGCGGACGCACTGCACGAGCTTGCCTTCTTCCTGCGCAACCGCAGGAATGCGGCGGCGCCGTTCGAAGAGGATCTGAGAAGCCGCGACGTCGGCAGCTCGCCTGCGGAGGCCCATGAGGCCTACCAGGCCACGGATTCACTGCAGTGGCAGTTGCGGGACTGGCGCCCCGACCATGGGCGGTTCGACCGCACTGCCATCAGTGTGGTTCGCGCAGAGGTCGAAGCCATGGACATCGCGCGCACCGGAAAGGAGGTCGGGGACGCCCGCAAGTACGCCTCGCGCGTCAGGTCAGACTTCGAGCGGGTCCGCGGCGAGTTCTGCAGCAAGGCGCGCGCCTCGTCCAGCGGCGGGTTCTCCGAAGGCGAGATCGAAGCCATCCAGACTGCCAACACGACCGCGGAGCTCTCGGATCTGGCCAAGATCAGTGAACGCTTGCGCGATCAGCTCAAGGCCGAGAAGGCCGAGCTCGAGCAGTTGCAGCAGTCGACCCAGGTGATCGAGTCGGCGAGCATCGAAACGCTGACGCGACTGGTCGAGAGCTGCAAGGGCAACCTGGTGACGATGAATGCCGTGATGGCTCGCAACCCCAAAGCCCGTTTCACGATCAAGGCCGAGGTCATTGCGACGGAAAGCATCAAGAAGCTGATGGAAGACCTGCGCGATCACATCGAGGGCCGCAAGCGCGAGGCCAAGGATCGGCAGAAGCTGACCCGTCGGGTCGTGGAGAGCAGCCTCAATTCCGACATCCGTCGCGCGCTGATCGAGCGGATCTTCGTCGATCCGGCCGTCGAGTTCATCCATGTCGGCATGTGGGAGGGCAAAGAGCGGCCGGTCCAGCCGGGCATGTCCGAGGGTCAGAAGTCGGCCCTGCAGATGCTGTGGCTCATTCGCGAGTCCGAGTACCACCTGGAATGCGCGGTACGCCGACACCTGGGTGGCGGCTCCAAGAAGCGGTTGCGCAGCCGATCGCAACGTGTGTTGTTCTTCGACGGCCTCTTCAGCAACCTGACTGATCGTCGTCTCATCGACGAGGCGTTCAAGGGACTGGGTGAAGCCGACAGCAGCCTGCAGCTGATCGGGCTCATCCACAACCCCGAGTACCGCAACAACTCGAATATCTTCCCAACCTATGTGGTCGGCCGGCGCGTCGGCAGCCGCGATACAGAAGGCGGGCGTAGTTACATCCGGTGCGAAGACGGGCGGCCGGAAGGCTCGATGGGGCTCGCCACGTTCATGCACAAGCGCCAACCGAACGGGAATGGGGCGCTCGATGGATGACGTCGTCGGTCCTTTGCTCGCATGGTTGCGACGAACCTCGGGTCCCAAGGGCCGCAAGCTCCTCGCGGCGGACGTGGCCTCGCGCGCGGCGCGGGCGCTCCGGACTGATCTCGTCTCGATCTACGACGCATTGCGGCAGTTGCGGTCAAGCGAGCTGGTTTCGTACAAGCCCGACACGATGGGAATTCCTTACGCGGGATACCTGACCGTTGTCCCCACCTTAATCGATGTGTCGGAGACCGAAAAGGCATGGCGGGAGGCCCTGGCGGCTGGCACGAGCGACGCTCAACTCGCCGACGCGCTGGCGGTTTCCCATGCGCTCTTTGACGGCCTGGAGTCCATCGACATGCTCCACGTCATCCAAGGACTGCTTCGAATCCGGGGCGCTGCGGCCTCGTTGGAGGGCGAGTTCGGATTCAGCGTGAGCGCACAGCACATCCTTGGCTCCTCCAAGGTGTTGAGCCGCCTTCCGTTGGCCACGCTCAGACTCTTGGGGGTGGATCGACTGCCATCGACGCCTCGATACTTGGTCGTCGCTGGCCCACCGCAGCCAGTGGCTGTTCTCTTCATCGAAAACACGACCAGCTTCGAGATGGCGGTGAAAGCAGGGCTCGACGAGCAAGTGGCCCTGATCGCGGCGTACGGCTACGGCCTGAACATGATGTCAGACAGCAGTGCTGGTCTGGCATTGCTGGAAAGTGTGCGAAGCGGGGGGTGTGAAGTACTGAGCCGCACTGGAAGCGGGCATAGCCTGGATCGACTGTTTGGCCACCATCGGATGTTTTTTTGGGGCGACCTCGACCGGGAGGGGCTGCGAATCGCGATGGCCCTGAGGCAGCATTTGCCACAGCTGGAACTCAGCGGTTTATATGTGCCGATGCGGGCATTGGTCGCTCGGCGCGAGTCCTCGCATCCCTACGTTGGGCTCAGCGGCAAGGCGCTGCAAATGGCCTGGACACCCACGGGCGACAGCTTGCTGGACGGCCTCGCAGCTTCCTGCAACGCCCGCGCGGTCGATCAGGAGACCCTTGACGTCAGGCAGTACAAGCCGCTGGCCCATGTGGGCCTGGCCGAAGCGTCGAGTTTGGCGCTCGGTGCTTGAGGCCATCCACGAATCGCAACAATTGAGAAGATCGCGGCCTCTGGCGGCCACGCAAGTCGGGCAGGCGTGACCAGCACTTGCAGGAACTCGCTGGGGCAGGCGCCCAGGCGCCGGGGGAGGGCGGCGAGGCTTGGGAGTAGGGCGGTTCGGTGCCCAGTCAGCCGGAGTAGGGCGGTAGCACAGCGCCGCCAGAACCGAGCCGTTGGTCAAAACCAATGGGAGTTGAGGGAGAAGCAATGCCAGATTACGTCTGCTCAGCGTGTTTTGAGGACGAGGACCTGGGCGCGTGGATAAGCCGGAACGGCGAGCACCGGCTTTGTGATTTCTGCGGCAGGATCGATGCGCCGGCCGTCGAGTTCAAGGGGGTCTGCGACTTCATCACAGCGTGCATTCAGAAGTACTGGGGCCGAGCGGTCGACCAGATGCCCTATGAGACCGCCGAAGGCGGCTACATCGGTGGCAACACGTGGGATACCTATGACCTGCTCAGAGACGAGATCGCGCTTTCCTTGCCGCGGGACCACAAGGAAAAGCTCTTCTACGCATTGCTGCACGCGCTTCCGGATGAGACATGGTGCGACCACGATTGGACCTGCCTGGATCTTGATCAGGCGCTCCTCACGAGCTGGGAGAGCTTCTGCGAGACGGTGAAGCACAAGCGCCGCTTCTTCTTCCACAGCACCGGGTCAGACGATGTCGATTCATACACGCCGGCTTCGCTGCTCGCCACGATCGCAAGCGCAAGCCGGGAGATGGGCCTCGTCAGGGAAATAGAGGAGGGCACGCCCCTCTGGCGTGCACGAACGAACCTGCCGCCTGACCGACGGGATCTGGCCAATGAATACGGCACGCCGCCGGTCGAGTTTGCGACCCAGAGCAACCGCATGAACCCGCCTGGCATACCCATGCTCTACGTGGCTTCGTCCCGAAGGACGGCGGTCATGGAAACGCGCGTAACGCGTGCCGACGTCGGCCGATGGGTGGCGCTGAAGCCGCTTCGTGTGCTGGATCTGCGCGAGCTCCCGGCAGTCCCGGGGTTGTTTTCAGACGTCGGACGCCAGCGGCGCCTCGTGCTTCGCTTCCTGCACGCTTTCGCCGCCGACGTGATGAAGCCGGTCGAGCGTGACGAGCGCGTGCACATCGACTATCTGCCGTCCCAGGTGGTGACAGAGTTCCTGCGCGACTTTGCTTTCCCTGGCGGCCGCCTGGACGGAATCGCCTACGGCAGCACGGTGCATAGGCAGGGCTGGAACGTTGTCCTCTTTGCGGAGCCTGCGCATCTCGGCTTGCAGGAATCCAACTGGCGAAAGGTGGACCCTTGGTTGAGATTTGACGGCGCATCAGCGTTCAGCACGGAAACCTGAAGCGGCTTTTGCGGCGAGCAAGGCTGCCAAACCTAGTAGCTTGACGCGCTAACCATAAAAGTCTGCTTCCCCCGGAGGTCTCGACTTGAAGCGCTTGTGCAGCCAGAAGTATTGATGGGGCTGGCGCCGGACCTGGGCTTCGATGATGGCATTCATGCGCGCCGCATCCGCAGTTGGGTCATTGGTCGGAAAGTTGTCCAGTGCAGGCTCGATAACCAAGGCGTAGCCGCCAGCCTCGCGCCTTGGGTAGCAAGGCAGTACTGCCGCGCCAGCGACCATGGCCATACGCGAGAGGCCAGTGATGGTCGCGGCGTTCACACCGAAGAAGGGCACGAAAACTGAGTCGCGGTGCCCGAAATCCTGGTCGGGCAGGTAATACAGCCGGTAGCCGTCCCTCAGCGCACGAATGACGGCGCGTGTGCCTTGCTGTCGCGAAAAGATGATGCCGGTACCCAGCCGCAGCCGGCGGGTCCGGAAGAACTCGTCCAGCCAGGGGTCTTTTTGGCGCGAGTAGATGCTGACGAGTTCCGTCTCCAGCGACACGCGCAGGCCAGCCAGGTCCAAGCCGGTGAAGTGCGGCATCATCAAAATCACCGGCCTGCCTTCGTGCTGTTTCAGGTTCTCCAGGCCTTCGATGCGCATCAGTCGCCGCAGGCGTTCGGGCGACGCAAACCAGCAGTACCCGTACTCCAGCAGCATCTGAACCATGGCGACGAAGTGGCGACGAAGCAGCCGGGAGCGATCGGCCTTGTATCTTTAAACCTCGGACCGGCTCGGGTAGCCCGAGCGGCCTCTGGGTAGAAGTTTTAAGCCCGTGACTGAGCACTGGGCGCCTGAGCCGG